>JAACFF010000186.1 GCA_009937635.1 Chloroflexota bacterium | reverse complement strand
CAACTCGCCCCTTCTACTTTACAATCAATAATCCACCATTCTCATTTCACAATATCCTCGTACACGCGCTCCACACTCGCCACTCGCCACTCGCCACTAAAAAAGATGCCAACTTTTTGAAAGTTGGCATCTTAGTAAATTCTATCTTCCGTTCCCCTGCGGCGCATACGAACGCCCCCGCCGTCGCCTTCGCCCACGGCCAGAACCGCCTTTGGGGCCGCCATTCCCCCGCGACCGCCGGCCATTCCCGTTGGTCGCTGCCCGTTCACTGTTCACTGTTGACTGTTTCCCCCCGTTTCGTTTGTCCGGCTTATAACCCGCATAATCAAAACCAGGCAGCTGGCGCCGTTCGATGGGCTTTTTCAAAACCCTCTCGATTCCGCGCACCAGCCCCTCATCATCCGGCACTGCAAATGTAAAGGCCTGCCCCGTTTCGTAGGCACGGCCCGTACGGCCGATGCGATGCGTATACGCGTCAACAGTATCCGGCATGTCATAATTAATCACATGCGAGATTTCGGCCACATCGATCCCGCGCGCGGCGATATCCGTGGCCACCAGGATATCATACTTGCCATCGCGGAAACCATTGATCGCCTTCTGGCGCCGGTTCTGCGACATATTCCCTTGCAGTGCGGACACATTGTGCCCCTTCTTCTCCAGGTCACGCGCCAGAAAGCGGGCGCGCCGCTTCGTCTTGGTGAAGATCAGCACCCGCCCGGTCGCCGTCTGATCCAGCATCTGCAACAGTAGATTCTTTTTCAACTTATGCGTCACCGGGTAAATCGCATGGGATACCGTCTTAGCCGGAGCGATCATGCCGATCTGCACGGTCACGGGATCTTTGAGAATACTGCCCGCCAGTTGGCGAATCTCCTTGGGCATCGTAGCCGAGAAGAATAAGGTCTGCCGGCGCGCAGGCACCAATTTCAAAATACGCTTGATATCAGGCAGGAATCCCATATCACACATGCGATCCGCCTCATCCAATACCAAGACCTCCACGCGCGACAAATCGATGTCCCCATCACCCGCAATATCCAACAAGCGCCCCGGGCAAGCCACCACAATCTCCGCGCCACGTCGCAGCGCTTCCACCTGTCGCTTCTTGCTCACGCCGCCATAAACCGTGACACTGCGCACTCTTGCATGCTTGCCCAATTCGACGGCCGTTTCGTGGATCTGTTCCGCCAGCTCCCGGGTCGGAGCCACGATCAGGGCGCGCACGTGGCGCAGCGGCCCCTTCGTTAATCTTTGCAAAATAGGCAACATAAAAGCGGCCGTTTTCCCCGTGCCCGTTTGCGCCAGGCCCAGGACATCACGTCCTCGCAATACTTCTGGAATAGCTTGTTTCTGGATGGGGGTGGGCGTCACATAGCCCACATCTTTAATACCCGCGTTTATACGCGGATCGAGGTTGAATTGATCAAAATTCACTAGAGAGTCTCCTTGACTTCATTGAGCCAAGTCGCACTCTCAGCCCGCTATTTCGTTGTATTCTACGATCCCGTTCGCCAGCGCCAGACGGCCAAAAGCAATCCCAAGCGCTATAGCCAACAAATTGTCTCACCTTACCAAAGGATCAATCGCAGACACAACAGGTCGCAAGTATAACCACCCTCCTACCCCAAGGCCAACCCACTCATCTTCCCAGATAACCATTCCCAATTCAACAATTCACTATTCAACAATTTTCTTCTGCACAATTCCAGCGAATTGTAAACGACCACCGTCAATTGACTGTTGTCCGTTGGCTGTTAATTCGGGCCTTTCCGCGTCTTAAAACTCCAAGTATGCGTCTCCCCATTTACTGTCACCTGCACCGTATAGGTCTCGTTGATGGGCAACGGCTTCCTGGGCATAATGACCACGGCATCTCTGCGGTCCAGAATTCCCCTTCCCAGCTCCTGGGCACTGGGAATATTGTTGCGAAAGCTCGTCTCGTCGAACAAGCAAGATTCTAGCGGCTCGTCCCCTCGAGCAAGACGGTGGCTGGTAACATTGGGCGTAATCGAACCATCGCCCAGCATCAATATTATAGGCGCGCCAACCGGTACCGTATATCCAGGGCAGCCATCTAATGGAAACGGCCACTCAAACAGAGCGTGCCGCACAACCCACGTCTCAGTGCCATCGCCAGGGAACATGATCGGGTATTCAATCCCCTCGACCGTTCCTTCCGGATGTGACTTGATATCTAGAACGCCGGCCATGCGAACGTCCCCCGTTTCCTCCACGTAATCCCCGTAGCCAACAACTTCCAGGTTGGGATTCAACAAGCCAAGCAGATGGAAAGGGCCTGAGATCCAGAAATTGATGCTCCACATATAGTTCGCTTCTTTCTGGCTCGTGGCAAACAGGTTGCCATTGCGAGCTGCCAGGTCACCCGCCTCATCAAAATAAAGTTTGTTCCTTTCTTCTCTGTGCGCGATGGGATCATCATTGCCCACCATATAGCGGCTGTGCAGTTTGCTGCCCTGCGAGTAAGATTCTCTGTCGGCAAGCGGCGGCAGATTGGCCATCGCGCGGAAGCGGTTCAGATAACTCAGCCATTCGGGCAAAGGAACAGGCACGGCCGTTTCCGTGGGCGTCGGCAGCGGCGTATCCGTAGGAGCCGGCGTAGCCGTAGCTGTCGGGCTGGGGCTGGGCATCGCCGTCGCCGTGGCCGTGGGCATTTCCGTTGCCGTCGCCGGAGCAGGCTCCGTGGCTACGGCCGTTGGCGGTTCATTTTCTACCTGTTCAACCTTTACTCCCGACGCCGCGACCGTTGCCGCTACCGCAGCAGCAATCTCTTGCTCCCGAAGGGCATCCTGCTCAGCGCCGTCCCGGCAGCTAACAGCCACCACCAACACCAAGCACCCAATCAACAGAAAAACAAACGATCGCCAACTACGGATCCACATGCGCCATCTCCTCACTGATCACCGACTACGGTTGCCTGCTCACCCATCCTGCGCAACCACCTCAAACAGGGCCATAATCCCTGCCAGATTCGTCTCCCAATGCGAACCAATTCTATCAGGCAATAGTACGAAAAAAGCTGGAATGCCTCGTAGATCAAGCCAATTCGTCACGTCCCCTTCAATATCATTAATATTAATGTCGTCGTATCCATACCCCGTCGCGCCGGCATAGGCCTCGGACAGGAGTGCGGCCACTTCATTAATACCAGTGCAACCGCCAGGGGCTAAGAACCCCCCTCTGACAGCCGCATCATAAAAGACGACGGCATCAGGACTGACTCGCTCTAGAAAGATGGCCAGAGCCTGGGTTTCAGGTTCTGATAATGGCTCCTCACCGCCTCTGCCTTGGCGACGCTCTCCACGAATGATTGGATTTTGATTCCAATCGCAATCCCAGTTGCGATTAAGGTCCACGCCATTGGCATTGAAGCGTCCTTCTAGCTGACCGATAGCCCTTGGGCTGTCAGGATTCGCATTATACACAGTGTACACGGTCAATGAAGCGGGAATCGCGCTTTCGTTTTTCGCAAACCACTCTGCTGCGATTTCGACCAGCTCGACCGTATTGGGTGCGAGACCCGCATGGATGCCTCCCACCAGGACGATCTTCTTTTCCCCATTGCCAAACCGGCGCGCTTCAATGGGTACCCCGTCTACGGAAGAACCAATGGTGATCGAGGATGGTATAACTTCGGCGGTCGCAGTGGCTGCTACCGCTTCTTGCTTGCTCTGTTGAGCAACGGCCGTTTGCTTCGCCTCCACCGCCGCCAGCTGTTCCACAAGGGCCGTTGCTGTTGCCGCCCTCTCCTGGACCCTCGTCGGGTTGGCCGTGGCAACTGGCGTCGTAGAATCTTGCGCACCAACCCCCTGGTACAATGCAGTCTGTGTTAACTGCAATTCGGCCCATCTTGTCGACTGCGCTTCCAGAGATTCCTTTTGCTGTTGCAGCAGCATATCCTCTGCCAGCTTGGCCGCCTCTGTCCCATCGGCCGCTGCCTGGGCAACGGCCGCTTGCGCCGTTTGTAAATTTGCATCCGCCAAATCAGCTGCCGCCCTAACCACTCCCGCCCCTGCCCTTTCGCGTTCCAGTGCCGCCTCTGCCTCTTTCTTCGCCGCATCCAGATTCCGATTCTGCACGATTAGGAATATGACCGCAAATACCGTAATTACAACCGTGGCCGGTACCAAAATGAAAGCTGCGGTCTTCATCAGTTTGCGTTTTTCCTGATCGAACGACTCCTGCTGCGCTTGCAATGCTTCATCCCGGCGCTGCCTTTCCATTATTGTCCACGCTTCTTCGTTAGATTGACGGATCGCCGGGATGAAGCGGTCATGCACAAGCTCGTACCAGGTACCCCCACCAATGGTAGACGAACGCAGCAGGAAAAACTCGCCGGTTAAAACGTCTACAACGTTATTGTCCATCCCCTCGGTATGGGTATCTCCACGAAAGACAAGGCCGCGCGTGTCCGTTTCCGTGATCAGATGTTCGCCAAACCAGTCACGTAATGCCTGCTCATCGACGCCAGTCTGCTCAATAATGCGCCGGATAGCACCATTATAATAATCGCCTAAGGTGTTATCGACATTGGCCCCGGCTTCAACATCAGCAGGCGAAATAACATCACCCGGCCGGCTGCGCAGTTCTTCCCACAGCGAATAACAGATGAGCTGAAGTTGTACTGGCTCCACGAATTCACCCGTGACCGTATCGTCGCTGCCGGCCACACGAACCTGCCGCAAATCCCACAGAAGCATTTCTGCCGATCCCGGCAAGCCTCCCTTTCCCTCATAGTAAGGGCGTCCCGCTTTAGAGGCGGGTTCCTTCAAAGCCTGCAGCGCCGCCTGCTCGCGCATGCGCTCCATGTGGTAGCGAACCTTCAGCTTGCCTGGAATCAGGTGCGCGTAAGATTCGAGCTCAGTAACATAATCCTCGCGCATCACCAGCAGAACCCACAGCAACTCATCCTGCTCCATAGCCTGGCTCAACTGGCGGAAAAAGTCCCCCCGCTTCTCCCAATACATTTGATTCGTGGTCACCAGCTCCTCAAACTGATCGATGATCAAAATGCGCGCCGGATCGAGAAAGCTTTTCTCAGCATCGGCCGGAATCTGGTGATGGGTTTGCATATATTCAGACAGGGTTATATGCTGCAGCGACTCAGCCGGCACATCGGGACTCAAATTCGACAGCAAATTGAAAACATAAGGGTTATCCGCCGCTGCAATAGCTTCGGGTCGCTGTCCGCTGCTTACACGAGCACGCAGGGGCATGAACTGATCCTCGCGTAATTCCGGTACGATGCGCGCATTGACCAAAGAGCTTTTACCCGCACCCGAAGTCGCATAAAAGAGCACTACCCTATGGCCTAGCACCAGCGATCTCAGTGCCTTCGCCTCTTCGTCTCGACCGAAGAAGTAATCGCTATCCTTTTCCTCAAAGGTACGCGGGCCAACGTAAGGATTATCTCGTTCCCTATCCATGGCTGCCCCCTATATCGCCGCCATCAGTTCATTTGCAAATTGTTCGACGCCGCCCCAATAGAGGTCGAACTTATCTTCCTTGAAGAACTTGTTCAGATATTCGCGCACCTTTTGCTGCTGCTCTTCATCCCCCGCGGGCGGAAACTGCGCCGTCAAACCGGTCGTGCGCCTGTGCACGCTCTCGCGAAAGGGTCCGCGAAAGAATGAGCGAAAGGACCAATCGTACAAGCTGTATCCCAGCAGCATCAACGATTTGCTGCCCAATAGTCCGGAAATCAGCGGCGGCAGCCTGTTATCGCTTTGCACCTCGTTGCGCAAATCCTGGGCCAACTGCTTGAAAAAGCCAAAGTAATCATCTTCGGTCAAGACCATCGACTCCGGTTTCGCTTCAATTCCCTGCAAATGATATACCAAGGGCGCTTCGGCGCTGGGTTTATGCTTAACATCCACGTCCTCAGCTAGTGCTTCATCTTCATACCATTGGTAATACGCGGATACTGCGCCTGTCTTCCCATTGGCCACCAACGCTTCTTCCAGTAACGTAAAAGGGGATGTTGTCAAATAGACCTCAAAAGGCATGCGCGCCAGAAGTGACATCAGGCTGTTGTTCCCAGGTCCTAAGTCAAGGATACCCAGGGTCATAGCGATTTCAGCCACGCTCATCCTGTTCACGCCATCACGCGCCACGCTTATCACCGCGCTGTCCACTAACTGCCGTTCTTCCACCTGCTTAAATAGTTCTTCTTTCAGGAAATCCAGGTAAGAAATCTTGGCGAAAAAACGATCGAAGTCGTGAACGACTACGTAGGCATACTGGGCGACCCGCGGCAAGATCGCACTATCCTCCATCGGGTATTCCAACGTTTGCGCCCAACGCGCGGCCAGGAAGGGATCGCTAAAGAGCATCTGTTTGCTCAGCTTCGGGAACAACTGCGTGCTGGTCACGAAATGACTGAGCAGCGGCACACTCTGCTGGTGCCGCACGCTGATTCCCAGTTTGCGCATAAGAATTGCGTTGCTCATAGTTACCTCAAATCTAATCTAGCACAACTCGAAAAGTAAAACTCGGATTGGCCAGTCTGGCCAGGAATGAAATACTGCTAACTGAGCCCTCGCTCTCCGCAGTTGCATCTTGTATTTTGCCTAACATGCGCCGTGCAGCGGGTCTCCCAAGCCTTAATGACGCCTCGCCGGCCTGATCCGTGGTCGCCGTCCACTCCGACAAATCAGCGGCAACCTCGATCTTGCCGCTCTCAAAACCTTGTTTCCACTCTGCAAGGGTCGGAAGACGATACGGCCGTGAAGTGACCTCAGCCAACCATCGCGCGTATGCCTCGGCAGCAGCGTAGTTGATGCCCACCACCGGCTTGCCCTGCGCCATAGGGCGCGGTTCTCGCCCGGACCAACCAGCATCGAAGCCTGGAGCCGCCTGCTCGTTGGGATCAGAACCGTTCAGAAAAGCGGCATACTCCTCTGCCAGAATGGCTCGCCGGCTCATGAACAAGAGATGTTCACCTTCGGCCGTCTGTACCAGTTCAGGCTCAAACGGCAGGCGATCCTGCACAGGATTGAAGCTGCCCAAGCCACTTCGTAGCTGTTCCAAAATCAAATCTATCTCTCGCTGCTTATCCGAACCAGACAGATGCCAGATGCTTTCCAAAACAAGCTCAATGGGATACTTACCGTCCCGCCGGCCATACTCCGCTGATTCCTGGATCAACCTCAAAACAAAGTCACGCGGCGCTCCAGTCAGGTCAATGTCGCCAATCATCGGATTCCCCAAACCCCAACTTGTATTCAGCAGTCCCTTGCGATCATCCGGCGTATCGACAAAAGGCAACAGTAAACGAACAATTTGATTCTGCAAATCACTATGCTGATTCATTTTCCCTGCCCACAACCGAAACAATGATAACGCAGCTCTGGCATCAGTCCGACTACCCCGAAACTGTCCGCGAAATCTGTCGATGCTCCGCAAAAGTGGGAAGCACGATCCATTCTAATCGATTACAAAATCCAGCCGCCCTGTGTCACCAGCGAAGACCTCCACCGTGCCTTTCTGTGCTTCATAATCCGCGACATTGACCAACAAAGTATAGTTGCCTGGCAACAGATCGATAAAACTGTATTCGCCACGAACGCCAGTCAGGGCCGCAATATCAGGGTGGCGGGGACTGTCGCCTGTGATTAAGACGACAGCCTCCTCCACCGGCCGCCCTTGCCCGTCAACAACCCGTCCCCGGATCACGCCCCGGTCTGAACGGCTTGCCTGGTCGGCGCTACCTATTTGCTGCACTATTACTCGCCCTCGCCCTCATCCCTCCACTGAATAAGATTGTTATAAACGGCGCTGTTGATGCGCGTGGCTGAGTTTCCTGTCGGCGACCCGTTGGTGTGGATGCCTACGGCATGCCGCTGGCCGTTCCTCAACTGCCATACCGGCGCGCCGCTTTGCCCACCGGCCGTATCGATATCGTATGTTAAAACGCTAGGCGAGACGGAACTCAATTGCCGCGAATGGAACCATTGCGTCCCTGGCGGCTTATCCCCTGGATAGCCCGATAGATTGACGGTCAACTGGTTCAACGCGGCGTCACTTAAATTGGCCACGCCAAAAAATCCTAGCTTATCGCCGTAGGGGCAATCTTCCGGAAGAATAATGGCCGCGTAATCATGCGTGCGCAAGCGCTTTTGCGTCCAGCCCAGTACAGAGCGAAAACTGGTGGCCCTGCAAGATCCAAACGGCCGTTCCGCCGCATTGCGTCCTGGAATCACCTCGATAGAAGATGCCCAACCGCCGCGGTTGTGAATATAGACACAATGTCCGGCGGTGATCAGCGTTCGCCGCCCGATCAGCCAGCCCGTGCCTATCCAGCGGCTGCCATCACGCCCCCTGATTTTCAGCGAGCAAATCACCCGCCACGGGAAAGCGGTGACATTCGTCACGCGCACGCGATCGTCCGTGCCCAGCACAATTTCTAATACATTCTCATCCGCGTCCGCCTGGGCCAGCATCATGGCCCGCTGCCCGTCGTCGCTAAACTCAGCATGCCACGCATCCAGCAGGTACCTTTCTTCAGCCGGCGCAGCTTCGGCCGCTGTCTCTTCACCGCTCTCCTGGTGAACCTCGACCTCCTGGCCAGATTCAACTTCCTCCGCGCCCATTTCGCCACCGCTGGGCTGCGTCATCTCTTTGGCATCCAACTGGTCGTCGCTGGAAACAGAAGTATCATTGCCCCGATCAGCTACCGCTGCCTCCAAGAACTCCTGTTCGCCCCCTACGCCACCCAGTGACTGCAAAGCCGCCGCTTCCTCAGCCGCTTGCCCAGGGCCGTCACTGCCGCCCTTAATATACATTTCCACAGCCTTCTGTCGTTGCTCAGCCTTCTTAGAACGTCTCTGTGCACTCATGTTCAATCTCCCTTATAGCAATCAATTCATCCACAACGCGTTTTCCTACTATAATATATAACAAAATCTCCGCCATAGCAAGCCCCGCATATGTACCCCGCCAGCACCTTGCCGGCACCACCTTGCTATTCAACCAATTCCTATGGTATCCTGTACAAAATCACGCTTATTACAGTCGTTTGTTATTATCATTGCGCTTTTTTTGGAACATTTTTGAAAAGGGAGTCTTTTACCCGCAAAACGATTTGAAAGGACCACTTCCCCAAGTTCAATCTGCGAAATCCGCGTTATCTGTCGATAGCCCGTAAAGGAGACAAATCATGACAGCCTTCAAAATCTGGCCCATTGGACTGCAAAGCGGACCCACAGGACGGCCGACCGGCATCGGCGAGATGATCAACGATCTGACCCATGCTGGAATCGCCATGTTTTCCGCTGCATCGGACAGTACTTCCATCATCTATGACCTACAAGAAGCACGGCGCAAGACCGGCGTACCGCACACCGGCAATTTTATCCCAACGGGCTACGTCGACGACTACCATATCAGCGTGCCTGAATACCGTACTGCCCATGCTGCCAAATTAGCCGTACGTCACTGGGACGCCGTAGAAAAGAAGGGCATTCCCAAAGAGATTGATTGGAATATACCCTGTATCTGGATGTCCACGTGGAATGAGATCCGCCCCTACGTAGGCTGGGGATCTACGGAAAAGCTTGAAGATTGGGATGAGCCACTTCCCGGTTACGAAGGGTACGCCGATCTCATCGGCTGGCAGGCGGTCGAAATCGGCAAAGAAGCGCTTAAACGCGGCTACCGCTGGGCCGCCTTTGGCTTCGCCGGAGGCAATCCCGAACCTGGTTTCTGGCTCGCCCCCGGTGTGGTCGCGTACCTGCGCCTTTGCCACGAGCATCCTGATCGGTTAGGAGTCGCCTTGCATGAATACTCCTTCGCCGACACATTGATCAACAGGCCCGATCACATGGGCCGTTTCCAACAACTGCATCATGCGTGTGACCAACACGGCCTGCGCCATCCCGTCATCCAATTTAAGGAGTTTGGCTGGCAAGAGAGATGGGTTCCCGAACCAGACAAGGCGATGCCGCAACTATTAGAAATCGCCAAGATGTACGCCCAACATCCAAATATTCACGGTGCGGGCATCTGGACCGTACAAGGCGGCTGGGGCGGCCTATACAAGCGGGTGCAAAAACTGATTTCCCCCATGCATAAAGCGGCGCTGGTCCATGCCCAACCCATGAAAGATCTCCCTGCTCCCGTCGTCACCGGTGGCGTCCCCATCGAGCCTGATGTCGCCGTCACCCCTGTCACAACCGTTTCCGGCGCCGCCAATTCAGCCCTGGCCAGCGGCTTTACCCCCGGCATCGACCTGGACAATGTACCTGTGGACACAACCTTTCGCCCCTCCTGGACATTCATTAACAACGGACAAGCGACGTGGAATGGTGGTTACCGCCTCGCTTACACGCTTGAACCCCATCCTGATACAACCGGCTTTGATCGCGCCCCGCTAAACAGCCAAACCGCCTTCGCCATCAGCGAGATCGGCGCAGGGTCCGGCGTCAGACCAGGCCAGAGCGTGCGCCTGACGCTCAATCTCACGGCTCCCCAAACGCCGGGCACTTACGCCACCAACTGGCAGCTACAGGCGCCCGACGGGCATCGCTTTGGCCCAATTCGCTGGCTACGGGCCATCGTCACCGGCGATGTGGCTGTCGCGCCAAGCTGGACCCTGGCCTACGAGTCGCTCGCCTTCAAAAACAGCATCGACAATTTCGACAATATGCTGCCCGGGCGCCAGTTCAGCGCAACCTGGACCCTGCGCAATACGGGCACGCGTCCCTGGTCGGGCGATTTCCAAATCGCCTACGTCGACCGGGATACGGGAACGTCGCCTCAAACCGTGCGCGATCCGATGGGCACCCAGCTTGTGACCACGCTGCGCCAGGTAAGCGGGCGCGAACTTGTCAATCCCGGTGAAACAGTGGCCATTCGACGTGACTTGATCGCCCCACAGCACGCGGGAGCCTATAAATTCCATTGGGAAATGCGCGACACGGACGGCCGTGCCTTTGGCGGCATCCGCTGGCTGCAAATCGGCGTGACCACTACCGGCAGCGGCGCACCCGCAGCCCAGCCACGCCCCTTCCAACCGGGAATGAATCTTAACCCGGAGGTACACGATCTCGACCTTGAACGTCTAGGCGGATTAAGTTGGGTCCGCTTCCCCTTCTTCGCCTCCAGGCTGGGACTAAGCCCCGAAGATGCTTATCACCAACGCTACCGCCATCTCATCCAAAGCTACGCCTCAGCCGGCATCAAA
>JAACFF010000605.1 GCA_009937635.1 Chloroflexota bacterium | reverse complement strand
TGCTACGGCATCATTAGTGGCCAATGAAATTCTCCAATCTCATTTAGTAGTGCAACCTGATGGCATGTGCTTTAGGAAATAAATGGAAAGGCTCAATTATACCTTCACCGCTGTAATCGAATATTTGTAGGCCAATTGTTTAGCGGCTGGCTCTGGCACCAGATTGTAGACTGGCCTAAAGCCATACTTATATAGTCCCGCCTTCAAACCATCCCGGCGGACGGGCAAGGCGCGGTAATGATCTTGCACTGCCTCGATCACCTCATAACCGTTAAACATATCTAGAATTTCTTTTTCAGTATAGAACTCATTAACCGGCGGGTCTTCCTCTTTGTATTCAATATTTTCACGCCCCAGACGGTTAAGCACATACATCCACGATGGTTTGCGGTAGAAGTGAGAGATGATAGCCCGGCCTCCGGGCTTGAGAACGCGGCGCGCCTCGCTAATCGCCCGTTCCGTGTCGCCCGTTGCGTGGAGAACGCCGTTTGCCCAAACTGCATCAAAGGTGTTGTCATCATAAGGTAACGCCAGTGCATTCGCTGTATGTACTGCTTCTGCTTCAACCCCTTCGATCTCAAAATGGCGAATCGTCATCTTCACAGCGTTGGGCGTCAGATCCGTTGCCGTAACCTGCACACCGCGCTTGAGGAATTCCAGGCTGTCATATCCCATGCCACAGCCGATCTCCAGAAGGTGCTTGCCCTGAAGCAGTTCCGCTTCCCGTTCAATACGCTCCATAATCCAGGGGAATTTATACGGATTCATCCAGGGGCGGATATGGGCAAAAAACTCAGGAGAATCCGGTTCAATGCTGCTGTCCGTTACATATTGGAATCCCAGGGTGTGCGTGTTCCAATAATCGTGAACCGCCTGGACAGTATTGTTCATTGGTGCATCCATTTCAAGTCCTTTTAGGGTGGATTCGTGTGCTTATATTGTTGCCCAAGTTTGCGCCAGACCTGCCTGAAGACTGGTCTGGGATTCAAATCCCAGTTCGCGTCGCACCTTGCTAATGTCGTAAGCATTGTCCTTAACGAAGAAATCTAGACTGCGCCGGGAAAAAGGTGGCTGCTTGCCCAACGGCGTGTATGCAAGCTGAATCGTATATCCGGCGGCTTTGCCTAGCGCGAGTGGTAAGTGTACTACCCGTACCTGCACATGTTGTACTTCGGCAACTGAATGCACAAGCTGTTCAATAGTCACCGGTTCGTCACCGGCGATAAAGAAGATCTCCCCGATTGCTTGGTCAACTTGAGCGCTGAGCTCTAGAGCATCGATCATATCGCTGATGAAAATCGGGTGACGCAGTGTTTGACCACTACCAAACATAACGAACCGCCCTTTGCTAACCATGCGCATCAAGCGGCTGGTTCGTAGACAGCGCGGGCCGTAAACCCATGCCGGGCGAACGATTACTACCGGGAAGCCCGTATTTTTATGAAACCGGAGAGCTGCTTGTTCGCCCTCAAGTTTGGTTTGCTCGTAGATGTTGGTTGGATTACATGTCGCCGTCTCATCAACAGGCGGGTCTTTAATCTCACCAATCACGCTGTTTGTGCTGCAATGAACCATTCTCTTGACACCGGCGTCATGCGCCGCTTTTAGCAAACTCAAAGTGGCGTCCACATTCACCTGCCGGTAGTAGCTGTCTGGAAGGGTCACATCGAGATGAGCGCTTGCCAGATGGTAAACAATATCAATGTCGTCAACCAGGCGCCTGATCAGATCGTCAGCCGTGAGGTCGCCTTCCACTATTTCCAGATTGGGATGCCCTGCCACCTGAGCCAGGCGATCCACATGGAGATCGACAGTTCGTACATCGTACCCCTGATCTAGCTGGCTGTCGACGAGATGGCTGCCGATGAAACCACCACCCCCAGTAATCAACACCTTCATGCCGCGGGTTCTGATTTTACGGCCGTAACGATTACGGCATTGTTGTTTTCAGCAGGGAGTAAAGAATCCATCCTGCTGATCAATTTCATTACAGGATAGAGCAGCGAATAGAGTCGATAGGCTGCGCCATGTGTTTTTAGTTCGCCCGATGTTGTTGGCGCGATATGACCCTGTTCTGCTTTCTTGCGCGAAAGGACAAAAACGTAGCCATAGTTAATCAATAGCTCTACCATCTCAGTGAAGAAGCGTGAATAGCCACCTTTATCTACGGGAGTTAACCCGACCTTTTCGATGCTGTCCTGTAATTCCGCTATTGTGTAACCTGCTCTCGTATGTCCATACACTTCGGGCGTCATACCTACACGCCACTTGATACGGTTGGCCAGCAGCCTGGGATCGCCATTGGGCACCGTGACGATAGCACGGCCGTCTGGTCGAAGGACGCGTCGCACCTCGTGTAGAAAAGGCTGATCATCCTGCAGGTGCTCCAGAACATCGATTGCTACGACGCAGTCAAACAGGTTATCGGCAAAAGGAAAACTGCTCTCGGAAATGTGATTGACCTCGTCACCCAAAAGAGCGCCCATTTCGGCAAGATTATTTCCTTCCACGTCAGCCCAAATCCAGTTGCCGCCATGTTCGCGGAAATACCAGTTAAGCGCGCCGTTATTATCACCGCAGGAAATGAGCAAGCAATCTTGCCCATCGACATTGCCCTCCAGTTCAAGCAGCGCTTCTAGCTTTAACTGCTTCTTGAGCGAGCGCTGGAATTGCTCGATTTGCCACGGCCGTTCGTTTGACTGGATCTCAAGCGCCATTTATGGTGCTCCGTAGCTGGCCAGACTGATATCGCGGATGAATTCAGTAGTCGCAGCAGCGATCTCTTTTTCGCGTTTGGCC
>JAACFF010000604.1 GCA_009937635.1 Chloroflexota bacterium | reverse complement strand
ACATCATGTTTATCTTGGCTCCAGTCAATACCGATGTAGATGCTCATGGAATTCTCCTTGAGCTCATGACTGGATGCCCTGGCCGGGCCCAGGCAGCCGTAAACCTCCTAGAGCACTCGCAGTGCGCCACACTCTTAACGGTGTGGCCTGGTAAACCTGGGGGGACAATCCGTAGTTGGCGCTCGAAGCGCTGTTCACATCTGGTCCTCAATCCCCAGGTGACCGGTGTAAGGGGTAGACAGGCTGTGATTGGCATCATCGCCTGTTCTACCCTATTCCGTATCCGTTCTCCACTAGTGTAAATAAGAGGTTCACATCCGTGAAGTCACAGGTTCGAGTCCTGTCGTGCCCATTTCTTGGATGCTCTGGTCTGGTAGCCAGAGCATTCTTATTGCAGGTAGTCCAAATTCAGGCGAGAATGCAAGCCCTTGACATCACGGTTTGTCTTGCTTCCATCCCCACAAGCTGCATGAAAGAGAACATCGCGCAGGTCATTCACGACCGGGCAGCAAGGCGGTCCAGGATTCAGTCAGATATTGCTGGCGTGCGGAAAGTGAACAGCGCCGATAGCGCAACAGTCAAAAAAACCAACAGGAACAGGGTGGTTCGCAGCGCCCCGCCCTGTTCCGGGTTGGTGAGTCCGTTTTGGGCCAAAAAGATAAGATTGAGGAGTAGGTAGACTCCGATGGCAGCAAGAGAGTAACTGCGGAAACGTTCCTTGATCCACCCCGTCAACGTAGCGATTATCCAAACAATGATGATGACATTCGCCGTGATGCGGATCGGCTCAAACTGTTCGGTCGCAATATGGATCGCGGCATCAAACAACTGTACGAGAATAATGGCAAATCCGAACCATTTGGAACTATTAGACAGATTGATCATTATGGATAGTTCTCCTCAGCAAAGACATACTGGTGATACCCTTACCCCAAAATTGTCACACAGAACGTTTTGATAATGTTCGTCGTCAAATGATCTGGGACAGTCAACGGTCAAAATAAATAGAGACTTCGCAAGGCTCTAAGATAACATAGTTGCATTTTGCAGACGATTCAATCTGCGACACTCGCGCATCGTCTTTTCTTTAACTTGCTCGCGCCTTGATTGAATCTCGATATACCAGCAAACAAGAGGACTAATCCGCCGCAAAAAAATCGAGAATCAAACCATTCACCCGGTCCGGCAGTTCCGCCGCCATCAGGTGTCCCGCCTCGACGACTTCGACTCGCACATCGGGAATATCCTGCACCAACGCCCGCGCCGCTTCCGGGTCACCGACCAGGTTATCCCGTGTACCAAAGACAAAAATCACCGGCATTTGGAAGCTCTGTCGCTGTGTTGCAGATAACATCGTGGGAGCGACCCGAATTGTGCCACCGGTGTAGCTGGTCATGGTCAAGGTGAACCATTCATCGAACTCTTCTATCAGTTTTGCGCTGTCACTGAACGCCCATTTGAAGGTACTCTTCTGGACCGGTTTAAGTGGGAAAAACTGGGCGAACGCGATCCGGATAATGGATTCTGTTGCTCCGGCATAACCCATTGGTGCCAGCAAAGCCAGCTTTTCAACTCGTTCTGGGTAGTGTAGGGCATAATGCGAAGCAATGGCACCACCATCAGAAGCACCGACGACTGCCGATTTTTCGATGCCCAATTTGTCAGCGATTTCGGCATACAAATGGGCCTGATCTTCCCCCGTTTTCATGACGTTATCGAGGCTGGTGAATTCACTTTTACCCACATCACCGATTGTATCGATGGCGTAGATACGATAATGTTCACTGAACGCATCAATATTGTACTTCCATGACCAACTGGAAACTCCTGAAGCATGCAGCAACAGCAATGGAGGCATGTCTTCCGGTCCGCTGACGATGACGTGTACTGTGCCGTATGAGGTGTCCAGAAAAACATCCTCGTAGGGAACTGGCCACTCAGTCATCTTATCGTCATAGATCTCCATAAACTGCGCCTTCACTTCCGGCGAAGCGTAAATCGAGGTCGCTTTTTCGCCTGTCAGCAACCTCACGAAAACAAACAGCAGCACGATGATGAGCGCCCCACGAAGCAGCGGGTGAATGGCCAGGTCAAAGCGATTTTGCAGTAGCGGATTTACCGGCGGCAGGCAAAGGAGCACAACCAAAAACAGCGCCAGCGCGTGCAGCCAGTTGTGTAGCAGCAGCATAGAAACTGTTACCAAGCCAAAGATGATGGCAAAAATCCAGCCTAAAACGATCCAGACGACGCTCATTTTTCTCCCTCCATTTTTGTCTTTTGTTGTTCGATCCAATCGGCCAGCGTTGTGGTTGGCGCACCCAATAGTTGATTGGCTTCCGTAGGGTCGCCCGGTTCGCCTACTTTTTGGAAATAGGCCATCAGTTCGGCGAAGAACTTAAGCTGATGGTTACCGGTTGATTCGGCAACGGATCGGGCCACCTCAATGGGCATCATCGTCACCGACTCGATTTCCGGGTGGAAGGCGCGGCAGAACTGTTCTAAGGCTTCGGACATGATAAGTTGCTCTGGGCCGTGGACATAGAGCCGTTTGTTCAGAGCGGCCTTTTGTTGATAAGCATTGGCTACCATGCGGCCCAAGTCGTCGGCGGCAAACCAGCGCCAGGGGACGGGTTGATCGCCAACGAGGGTGGCCTGCTCGCCGATAACGAAGCGTGGCAGTTGCTCCATAGGCCAGGTGGGGCAGAAAATGGTGTAGGAGACATTGGATTGGGTAACGACCGTTTCCGCCTTTGACTTCTGCGCTGTCATCGGGAACCAGCCATTCTCCTCACAAACCGTCGT
>JAACFF010000603.1 GCA_009937635.1 Chloroflexota bacterium | reverse complement strand
GTGGCAAATGTTGGGCGATCGGTCTGGCTTTGCCGAAGAACAATTAGAAGAAATTAAATTGGAGATAGAACAGTGACAACGATACGTATTCCAACCCCCTTAAGGCCTTATGCGCAAGGACAAAGCAAGGTGGCTGTGTCCGGTGCGACTGTCGGCGCTGCCCTGGACAGCTTAACGGACCAGCACCCTGATTTGCGCCAGCACCTTTATGAGGGAGACAATCTGCGTAGTTTTGTGAACATTTATTTGAACAAGGAAGATGTTCGCCAATTGGATGGAGCGGACACGGCTATTTCTGAAGAAGACACGTTGATGATCATCCCTTCCATTGCCGGCGGGTGATGGATGAACAGTAAAAATACGGAAAAAGAATAATGATAAAATCAATCGATCTGATCAATCCGGCAGCGATAGATCTGTCACATGAGGAAGTTCAACGATACAGCAGGCATCTGATCATGCCTGAAGTGGGTATGGCCGGCCAGAAAAAGATAAAGGCAGCCAGCATTCTGCTCATCGGGGCAGGCGGGCTTGGCTCCCCACTGGCCATGTACCTGGCCGCAGCCGGCGTCGGCCGTTTGGGGCTCGTAGATTATGACGTTGTGGATTACACCAATTTGCAACGGCAGATTGTGCACGGTACCAGTGATGTTGGCCGGCTCAAACTGGAAAGTGCGCGAGACCGTATTCTTGACATCAACCCCCACGTCCGTGTGGACACTTACGAGGTCCCTCTGACGTCCGAGAACGCTTTGCAGATTCTGGAACCTTACGACATCATCATTGATGGCACGGACAACTTTCCCACGCGCTACCTGACCAATGATGCCTGTGTGCTGTTAGGTAAACCAAATGTGTATGGCAGTATCTTCCGCTTTGAGGGGCAGGCTTCCGTTTTTTATGCGCAAGAGGGACCCTGCTATCGTTGCCTTTTCCCCGAACCGCCGCCACCGGGACTGGTTCCCAGTTGCGCCGAAGGAGGTGTCTTGGGGATTTTGCCAGGAACCATAGGTGTGATCCAGGCCACGGAAGCGATTAAGCTCATTTTGGGCCAGGGCAAACCGCTTATCGGCAGGCTGCTGCTCTATGACGCCCTGGATATGACTTTTGACGAAGTGCGTCTACGTAAGAATCCGGATTGCCCGGTATGTGGCACGGATCCCACACTGACGGAACTCATCGACTATGAGCAGTTTTGTGGCGTGCCGGCCCATGATCATAGTTTGTATCTCGCCGATCAAGTGGAAGGCATCGGTGTGCCACAGATAACGCCCCTGGAACTCAAAATGCGCCTGAACCAGGGTGATGATCTGATCATTGTGGATGTGCGCGAAGCGCATGAATGGGACATTTCCAACCTTGAGAGTCTGGGAGCGATCCTTATTCCGCAGGGACAGGTGATCGAGCGCATGGGCGAACTGGATACGGCACGAGAGATTATTGTGCAGTGCCGTACGGGTGCTCGTAGCGCAGCCGTGGTGAGCGAGTTGCAAAAGCATGGTTTCAAAAAACTGTTTAATCTTGATGGCGGCATCAACCGATGGGCTTTGGAGGTTGATGCCAGTTTGCCTGTTTACTGATTATGAAGATTGTTTTTCTGTTCTCCACACCAAGGCAGTCGAGCCGGCGCGGTGAGGACACCGGCCGCAGCCAGAGAAGGCTAAGTAGTTTGCCGTTTTCTAGATAATCGCGTGGGCACAAGTGTCTGGCAACGCATTGGGAACCAGAAATGGGGAAGATGGGAAACATAAGGCACAAGTCAGATTCGTTCTGGCTCTGTTCCTGGTTGACCTTGGTTGCTATACTGCCTGCTGCCATTGCAGCCTGATTTCATCCAGCGGCAAATTGGCATCGAGCATCCAGCCCAGCAAGGTTGCACAGTCGGTGCAGAACTGAGCGCTGCTTGTCGTGTTGATTTGCGGCGGTCTTTTCCACGCTGATTGCTTGCCGCCATCAGCGGGGGTCAAGACAAGAATCGCATCATGCGTCAAAGCGTTCATATTGGCGATATGGACGGATATAGGATTCTCGGAATGAACCACGAAGTGGTTGAGCAGCGTGAAGCCAGCCTCTTGCAAGGCGATGGTCAAGGATGTCCACGCTTTGGGATTCCAATGATGAAAGGTGAAAATCAAACGGCCGTGATTTTTGTTTAGGACGCGATTGCACTCGGCAAAAATCTGGCTGATTAGCTCGGTATAGCGGCTTTCGCGGTCGTTGTTGTGCGGATCAACGGCCGAATCACTTACATCATAAGTCCATTCCGCTTTTTCAGGCAACATCCTCTTTAGCCACACACGAAAAAAGGCGGATAGATCGCTATATTGCACGCTGTCGAAGTAAGGGGGATCAGTCACAATAGCGTCGATGCTATCGTTGAGCAGGTCGAGCGTCGTTGCCGAACCCTGACGTAACATAAAGCGGTGTGACCCGTCCCTCAAGGCGACGAAATCATTGACCTTTTTGCCGGCGTCTCGCTCCCCTCGGATGGGTATAAAGGAGGCATTTGGCTGGGTAAAAGACCGTTCACGAGGTTGGCCGGCCCATAGGCGAGCGCGACGAATGCGTGCATGGAAGAGTTTCTGCAAGGTACCGGACGCCCTGCGACTGTACAGAAGATTGTTCTCCAAGGCCGTGTAAGGGAAGGAGTAAGCATGGTGGGCAAAGGCGTGCCGTACAGCTCCTGGACGGCGCTTGTTCTTGCCCTTGTAGCCGCTGAGCATCGAGTTGAACTCCAAAGAGGTGGAAAGCAGCAAAGCTAAATTCAGGCGTAGCGGTGCTTCGACCCTTTTTAGCAGCTCGCT
>JAACFF010000185.1 GCA_009937635.1 Chloroflexota bacterium | reverse complement strand
AAAAAGCCATTCGCCCTGGGGTAACAGAGAATGAATTGCTGGGTGTGTACTGGCACAAACTCTGCTCGCTCGGCGGCGAGTATGTTTTTTGCCGATTGCTGGCTTCCGGTTACAAGACTAATCCCTGGTTTCATGAAGCCGGCAGCAAGCTCGTGCGTCCAGGCGACCTAGTAGGTTTTGACACCGATACCATCGGCCCTGAAGGATACGCCTGCGATATTTCACGAACCTTTCTTTGTGGCGATATAGCCACGGCCGTGCAAAAAGAAGCGTACCGTGTTGCCTATGATTTCGTCATGGGTGTAGCCGAAGTGCTGCGGCCAGGACTCTCCTTTGAACAATTCATGCACGAAATCCCAGAACTGCCAGAAGCGTATTACCCACAACATTACTCCACCATCGTCCACGGCATCGGTACCGACGATGAACCACCCTTCATCCCCTATGTCGACCCGCAGGACAAGGCCGTTATGCCAGAAGGCGAATTCAAAGAAAACATGGTTATCAGCGTCGAATGCTATGCCGGTAAAGTTGGAGAGCAAGATGGTGTCAAACTTGAAGATGAAGTCTGGATCACGGCCGATGGACCGGTCATTCTATCGTTATATCCATACGAGGAAAAATTGCTATCCTAGCAGGCCTTATCGCGTATTAGCCACCACTTGTCACTACTGGCTTAAAATTCACAATCCGGGAAAAAGGTATCCATGTTATCCACCGCGATACTTTTTTGACTCCCGTTCTCCCCAGCGCTATAATCTTTGAAGACCAAATTGCGCAACACAGTTTCATAATACGCAACAAATTTGTGAATGAACAACGTAGTAATCCGGGTTACATCCAATCTGTCCAACGAGCTGTGGCCATTATGCGTAGCTTCACTGAAACAGAACCAGAACTCAGCGTGATGGAACTCAGCCGCCAACTTAGCCTACATAAGAGCACGGTTTCACGTATGCTATCCACCCTACAACACGAGGGTTTAGTTGACCAAAATCCTGAAACAGGGAAATACCGGCTTGGCTTAGGCTTGATTGGCCTGGCCGGCGTTGCTTTGGGCCGCTTAAATGCGCGGGCCGCTGCCCAACCCTACTTGAAGCAGTTGGCAGAGGAAACAGAGGAAACGGTAAATGTGTTGGTGAGAGACAGCCATGAATGTGTGGTTATTGAACGGTCTAACAGCCCCCAACCCATTCGCTATATAGGCTGGATCGGTAAACGATCCCCCTTACACTGCACCGCTAGCGGCAAAGTGTTGCTGGCATTTATGAAACCTGAGGAGCGAACAGCCGTGCTACCGGATCCGCTCTATGCTTACACCAGCAACACAATCACATCCTGGCCTCGACTCGAATTATCGTTGGCTCAGGTTTGTCGCGATGGCTACTGCATCGTTCATGAAGAGTATGAAGAAGGGTTTAGTTCTCTCGCTGCGCCTATCTTCAACCATCATGGCGAGATTGTCGGTACAATTGCCATCTCCGGTCCCACTTACCGTTTGGAAGATAGAACAATAAGCAGCTTTGTAGCCCCGCTGCTGCAAACAACCAATAAAGTATCAACCGACCTCGGCTATAATCAGATTTAGATTAACCAGTTCGGTCACCCATTTCAATCGAAAATCCGCATGCGAAAATCGAGGAGGAATCATGTCACATACAGTTTATATGACAGCCGATGAGATTGTGGCCGCACGGCCGTTTACCAACCCAGTCCATATCCCCCAATATCAGCATACCTTGAGATACATGGCCGGGCAGGTATGTGTACTACTGGAATACCCCCATATGCCATCCCCACCACCACATATTATTTTATTCAACCGGCCCAATAATAGGGACTGGTTTCACCGCATCGTCATTGCCCAGCCTGAGCAGTTGATGCAACAACGGTCATTAACTATAGTCGGTTTTTTCGGCAATAAATGTGCCGATGCAAATGTGACGCTTGCCCACGAATTTGACCGCACATTGGTGGCTGAGATTCCTGATCATCCCGGATTGTTCAGCTATAGCACGATGGCCATGAACGGCGGTAATTATGGCAATTTAGTCATCTTCTCAGATCTTGCTGCTCGTGACAATTGGAGCACCAGTCAAGCACATGCCCAAGCCGTACAACAGTTATCGCCGAATTATTATCATAACGTGACCATTGTTAACGGCCATATGCCGCATGGCATCGGCCAACAACAAGACCTGGCCCTGATACGGGCCAAATATTACGATTACCAATGCCAACCGCGCTGGGAAGCCGTCAGAAAATTAAACGCTGGGGGCGTTGATCTGGAAACGGTATGAAACGACGAAGAAATCGTCTGCGCCAAAGGCGGGCAGAATCACCCCTGGCTGACAAACCATTCCGCCGGCTGGTTAATCCGTATGATCCAGTTGAGGTTATAACTCCTGAACAGATTGAGCAAATACATAATGCCTCGATGGTCATCCTGGAAAACATCGGCCTCGAATTTTTAGACAGCGAAGCATTTTCATATTGGCAAAAAGCAGGAGCCAAAACTGATCCGCTTACACGGCGAGTCCGCTTAGATCGCGGGTTGGTCCTGGATCTGGTCGCCAAAGCACCCACCCAATTCATCTTACATGCGCGCAATCCCGCACACAACCTGATTCTGGGTGGCAATCACATTAACTTTGCCACAGTGGGTGCTGTTCCCTACTATTCCGATTTAGATCACGGCCGTCGCCCTGGTACCTTGGCCGATTTTCAACGAATGGTTAAGTTGGGCCAAATCTGCGGCCCTATTCATATCATCGAGGGATTGTTGGTGGAACCTCAGGATGTACCGGTACCGGCGCGGAATCTGGAAAAAGGGCTGGCGGTGTTCACTTACAGTGATAAGGTGATGACGACGGCCGCTCACGGTCGCGTTTCCGCAACAGATTACGTTAACATGGCTGCTATCGTTTTCGGAGGGCTGGATATCATTCATCAGCGCCCCGTCTTTGCCAGCAACGTTAATGTCAACAGCCCCCTTCGCTACGATGAACGCATGCTGGGCGCTTTGTTAGTATACGCCCGTCACGGTCAGCCCTGCATCATCACTCCCTTCATTTTGGCCGGAGCTATGGGACCCATAACTCTGGCCGGAGCCATCGCCCAACAAAATGCCGAAGCGCTGGCGGGAATTGCCCTCACCCAGCTCATCAATCCCGGTGTACCTGTTATCTACGGCGGATTTACTACCAATATCGAGATGCAGAGTGGCAGCCCCGCCTTCGGTACGCCGGAAGGTGCGCTAGCCCTGTTGGCCGGCGCTCAATTGGCCCGCTTTTATGGCTTGCCTTATCGTGGCAGTGGCAGTCTAAATACTGCAAAAACCCCCGACGCGCAGGCCGCTGCCGAAACACAAATGAGCCTCTGGCCAGCCGTCATGGGCCACGCCAACATCATCTTGCACAGTGCCGGTTGGCTTGAATCCGGCCTCGTCTGCTCGCTGGAAAAATTTATCCTGGACGTGGAAGGGTTGGCGATGATGCATACCTTTTTGCAAGGCATCACCATCGATGACAATACATTAGCTCTGGATTCAATTGCAGAAGTAGGCCCGGGTGGCCATCATTTAGGCACCACACATACCATGGAACATTTTCGCCATGCTTTTTACCGCCCGATCCTGGCTGACCGCTTGAATTATGAAACCTGGCTGAAGGCCGGCGGCTGGGATGCTGCCAAAAGAGCCAATCAACTCGCAAATCAATTGTTGCACGATTACCAGCAGCCGCTGCTGGAAGTTCCCGTTTCCGCAGAACTCCAGGCCTATGTTCAAAGACGCAAATCTGAATTACAAGAGCTTGCATGAGAAATATTGCTCAAAAGTACAAGGAGTATCAAATATGACCCAATTACCTCAATCAACACAACATGTCATTATTGGCGCAGGTGTACACGGCCTGAGCGTGGCCTGGCATTTGGCCATGGAATTGGAAGCCCGTGGGCGCGGTAGCGGCCATGATATCATTGTGTTGGATAAAACCGGCCCCGGTGCCGGTGCCTCCGGCATCGCTTGTGGTTGCGTACGCAACTTTTATATGACCGAGCCGCTTCACGCCCTCCTGCGTCACAGCGTAGATGTCTGGATGTACGATCCCGTAGCCTTCGGTTTTCAGCAAGTTGGCTATGTTTCCGTCGGCGAAGCAAATCAGATTGCCGACTATGAAAAAATCCACAAAAGCCAAAACAGCGTTGAATATTATTCAGATCTATACGTGGGCGAGGAAGCCCGCACCTTCCTGAAAACGCTGTGGCCGGACTTCAAGACAGAAGGCGTTGATGTAGCCATTCATGAAAAAGTGAGCGGCTATGCCGGTACGCGCCAGGTAATTAAAGGTCTGGCGCAAAAATGCACTGACCACGGCGTGCGCATCATCAGCGGCGTAGAAGTGACTGGCTACCGGCGGCAGGGAGACACAGTCAGCCATGTCCTCACCAATCAAGGAGAAATCAAATGCGACCTTGTCATTTGGGGGCTGGGGGCTTGGACACCACATCATTGGCAAATGCTGGATAAGTCGATGACGCTAGATGTGCAATATCCTGATGGTGCAGTTGTACACAAGGATATGTGGACATATTGGCGATTGCTGGAAGGCGAAGTTTACTACGACAAACCTTACGTCACTCCGGAGGGTCAAAATCCACCAGTTCTACATGTTGAATTGATGAATACGCCCGTAGTCAATGAACAAACGGGTCGAGAATTAATGGACCATTTGTACGTGTACTACAAGAACGGCACGGAACGGATGGATAAACCCGGCTTACAGGGAGGTACCATCCCCATAAAGCTAGGATCAAAAGCAGAGACAGACCCCTATGGCCATGATAACGACGCATACCAGGCGGATGATTGGTTCGCTGATTATCTGTGCTCGGCCATGGCCCAAACGATGAGCCGTTTTGAGGGCATCCGCCCCAATTTCCGCAATAGGCGCAACGGCGGCATTGGCGCCTTTACGCCGGACAATATCCCTGTATTTGATTGGGCAGCGCCAAATGTGTACATGATCGCAGACAGCAATCACGGATTCAAGATGCTCGGCGCGGGCAAGCTGGTGGCCCAATACCTGATGGGCGACGACCCTGAAGATTTAAAGCCATTTTCCTACAGCAGATATGCTGCAGGCCGGACATATGGGGCTTCGAACAGCCACTCGCCGTGGGTTTAAAACTAGTATGAACTCCTTAACCCTCACAACTTGTCTGGGAGAAAATACGGAGCCTATTTGTAAGTCTGTCGCTGGCTATTTTACAGACCGCTTGCAGATACGTGTTCAGTATGAAGGAGAATTATCCTGGGAGGAGCGATCGCGACGCATAGACACGGGAGAAATCGAGCTGGGTTGGATTTGTGGGCTGCTGTATGTACAAAAAGTGGATGACACGGCCGTGCCTATCTCTCCCCTTGTCGCACCCATCATGGCCGGTGAAGCATACCGGCAGCAACCTATTTACACCTCCAAAATAATCGTCCGCCGTGGCAGCGATTTTCACACATTTGATGACTTGCGCGGGACGCGGTTTGCCATCAACGAACCCGATTCCTATTCCGGCTGTGTGCTGGTTCAAGCATATCTCGCTGGCTTGGGTGAAACCGGGAATTATTTCGGGGAAGTCGTCGAAAGCGGCTCTCATTCGCAATCCATCAAGTGCGTGGCTAACGGCCAGGTTGCTGCTGCTGCCATTGACTGCACCGTTTTGAATTACATCATCACCCAATATCCTCAGCTTCAGAGAGAGTTGCGCGTCGTTAAGGTGCTTGGTCCCGACCCTGTTCCCCTTTGGGTCATTTCAAATACCGTACCTCAAAAGACAACTAAAAAGCTGAAGCAATTATTGATAAATATGGCTGCAGAAGAAGACGGGCGTAAGATTCTGACGTCTGGAAATGTGGCCCGGTTCACGGCCGTGCAAGATAAAGATTACGATCCTATCCGCCAAATGGCCCATCAGGCCAGAACCGTCCGCTGGGTCTTCTAGGACAAAGCATAGGCGTATTGTGTAGAAAATTTATCGGTGAACAAAGTGACGCCGATACTGCGAATGGTAGCAAGCGCGTCAAGTTAGAGCAAAAGAGGCCACTAAATGAATTCCCGTCGCCGACATCGCCGGCATTCTCGTTCAAAGTCAGCGCAAATAACCCTGCCTGATTTACCACGCATCCAACCTCGCCTGTCCATGTTCAGTCGCGAAGATTGCCTACGCATTCACCAGGCATCCTTGAGCATTTTACACAATACCGGCGTTGAGGTGTTATGTCCAGAAGCAGTAGATCTGCTGCAAAAAGCGGGGGCTGCCGTCACCGAGAATCTGGTTAAAATCTCGCCTTCGCTGGTAGAATGGGCACTAGCCTCTGTTCCTGGTGAATTTAATCTGTACCGTCGCGGATCTGAGGAAATAGCAATTGTGTTAGACGGCCGTTCCTGCTACTTTGGACCCGGCTCCGACACCTTCCGCTACCTTGACCCGCGCAGCGGCGAACGCCGCAACTTCAAGCTAGCCGACATCGCCGACTGCGCTCGTCTTTGCGATGCCCTACCCGAGATCAACTTCCTCATGTCAATGGGCGTCCCCCGCGACGTACCCGACGAACACTACTTCAAGCATCAATACGCCACCCTGCTTCAAAATTCTACCAAACCCATAGTGATTGTTTGCGACACATTGGCCGACATGGAAGCGATTACGGCTATGGCCGCTGCTGTTGCCGGCGGCATGGACCGGTTATCCCAATTCCCAAACATCCTACTCTACTCTGAACCAACAACCCCGCTGCAACACTCACCCTCGGCCACCGAGAAGTTGCTCTTCTGTGCCCGGCATCGCATCCCGGTAACCCACTCCCCCGCCCCCATGATGGGCGGCACTGCGCCGATTACGCTAGCCGGGGCTGCAACGCTGGGCAACGCTGAAGTATTGAGCAGCCTGGTGATACACCAGTTACAAAATGCAGGCGCCCCTTTTCTCTATGGGCATGGCGTCCATCACCTGGACATGAAAACCATGATCAGCGTCTACGGCGCACCAGAGTTTCAAGTTGCGCGAGTGATGGCCGCAGAAATGGCCCGTTTTTACAGTCTGCCCGTTTGGGGATATGCCGGTCATACCGACAGTAAGGTAGTCGACGGGCAGGCCGCTGCAGACGCGCAATTCTCGGTCATGACCGCACTGCTAGCGAAAACGAATCTTAACCACGATGTTGGTTATCTAGAATCCGGGCTGGCCACCGCGCCGGAACTGATTGTGCTCACAAGCGAACTCATCAGTATGACACGTCGCTTTGTGGCCGGGGTGCGCCTGGATGATGAAGCGCTAGCACTGGAAGTAATCCACGAGGTCGGACCTGGTGGAGAATTCTTGAGCCACGACCACACGATGGCGCATTGGCGCGAATTTTGGCTGCCGCAGCACTTTGACCGGCAGCGGATAGAGCCATGGCAGGAAAGTGGATCGGTGGATATCAATGACCGTCTTCGTGACCAGGCCATCACCCTCATGAACAAACACCAAGTTGAACCGTTGGCGCCATCTACCCTTAATGAAATCGAACAGATATTGAAATCTTAGGATAAAAAAGAGAGCATCCAGTATGAAAACCAGATCCGTTATCAGCATGTGCGGCATTTGCCCTGCTGGGTGTGGTGTCAATGTGCACCTGGTGGAAGGAAAAATCGAGCGTCAAACCCCGCTCAAAGGCCATCCACTAGGTATCATTTGCCCTCGTGGCTTGCAAGCCAAAGAAGTCGTTTATTCACCGGATCGCATTTTGTATCCCCAGCAGCGGGTGGGTAAACAAGGTGCTAACCAGTTTGAGCGCATCAGCTGGGATGCAGCCTACGATGGAATTGTGAAAAAGCTTCATTTGCTGGCAGAGCGATACGGACCGGAATGCGTCAGCATTTACACCGGACGCGGTAATTTTGAGTATGCTCTCAACGAATTGTTCGCACCGGGTGATACGGTCGAATCATCGGCCAACGCGGTTTTCTTCCCATTCGGCTCACCCAATTCTACCGGCGTCGGTTCACTTTGTTATGCTGCATATGGCATGATTGCAACCCGGGCCACCTTTGGCGACTTTGCCCGCAATCTGACAGAAGATATTGACAGTGCCGATCTGATCCTGGTTTGGGGTGAAAATCCGGCAACCGACTCCCCACCAATAAATGTACGCCACATCCGGCAGGCTCAAAAACGGGGAGCGCGCATCATCGTCATTGACCACCGGCGAAGCGAAACCGCTCAGGCGACGCACGCCGAATGGATTGGCATCCGCCCCGGAACGGATGGCGCATTGGCCCTGGGCGTCATTCACGTGCTACTGAAGGATGATTTACACGATCACGCATTCGCGCATAACTGGACATATGGACTTGCTGAATTGCGCGACTATGTGAAAACCTTCACGCCAAAAAATGTTGAAAACATCACCGGCGTACCTGCGGGACGCATCCGTTTGTTAGCACAGCAAATATCTGAAGTAGAGGGCTGCTCCATATTGATGTACAGTGGACTGGAATATTCAAACAGCGGCGTGCAGGCGATTCGCGCGGTGTGGACGCTGCAAGCATTGGCTGGGCACCTGGACGTGCCCGGCGGCAAGCTATTCAAGATGCCCAACCGGCCGCAGTTGAACCGGCTTTTAACAGAGCCGCCCCAAAACGTCCGTCCCCCCATCGGCTTAACAGAATATCCGCTCTACAACGCCGTGCGCAATGAAGCGCACGCCGTCATGCTTCCCCAGGCCATCTTAGAAAGCAAACCGTATCCCGTTCGTGCTTTGGTTGTCAGTGGAGCGTCGCTGATTACTTCATGGCCTAATCCGGCTCTGTGGCGGCAGGCGTTGGCCGCGCTTGATCTGCTCGTCATCGTCAACCGCTTCCCTACCGCCGATGCCCAATACGCCGATTACATTCTGCCAGCCACGACGATGTTTGAGATCGAGTCATACATGATTTACGATGGGCACGTGCAGCTACGTCAGCGCGTCATTCCACCACGTGGCGAAGCCCGTAACGACTATCTGATTTTTGCTGAGTTGGCCAAGCGATTGGGCTATGGCGATCACTGGCCACAAACGGAAGAGGCACTGATCAAATATGCGCTGCAAGGAACAGGCATCGAGCTTGACGACCTGCGCCAGTATCCGGAGGGTGTTTCGTTTGATGTGCCGGTAATGAAGTACCGGAAGTATGAGAAGGGGCTATTGCGCGAAGACGGCCGTTCCGGCTTTAACACCCCTACCGGCAAATTTGAAATCGCATCCAAATGGTTACAGCAGCATGGATATGAACCCTTGCCTGTTTATACTGAGCCAACTGAAGGCCCGCTCAGCGACCCGCATCTCGCTACTCAATATCCACTTGTCCTAAACTCCGGCGCGCGCACACAGTTTGGCTTCCGCTCCCAACATCATAATATCCCCTCCTTGGTCGCTAGGCATCCCCACCCGCTGGTACATATCCATCATGATGACGCCGCGGAACGAGGTATTGCCGAAGGTGATGAGGTGCTGGTACTCACAGCACGTGGTCGTGTACCTTTCCACGCTCACATCACCAGGAATATTGTGCCCGGCGTGGTTGAGGCGAACATGGGCGGCGGTGGACCTTTAGGGCCAAGGGCCTGGCAAATCAGCAATGTCAATACACTTACCGACTTCCATAATCGAGACCCAATCTCCGGCTATCCCGTCTACAAAGCGCTTTTATGCGATGTGGTGAAAATGAAATAGTGTTCCGCTCAACAAGGTTTGCTGAATTACGAAATCAAGCGGAACATTTAAAATCAATCCTCTGCTAAAATACAATTAGCCCGCGGGCGATTTTCCCTCCGAGCATCTCCGCATACGCTTCGTTTATTTGATCTAAGGCATACCTCTTGGAAACAAGACCATCCAAGTCAAGCTGGCCTTGACGGTAAAATTCAGCGTATTGGGGGAAATCGCGGGCGGTATTGGCCGATCCATAATATGAACCAGTGATCGTCTTTTCCTGACGAGCAATGATGGCTCCGGGCAGGTTGGTGTTGCTGCCCATGGGCGACATTCCCACGTAGACAACCGTGCCCCCAGGCCGAACCGCCGCCAGACATTCTTCTTGTACGGCCGTCAACCCAACTGCCTCAAAAACATAATCTGCGCCTCGGCCGTCGGTCAAGTGCTTGATAGACTGAACCGTGTCTGGCCCAGCCAGGAGGATATCCGTGGCTCCGAATTGTTGGGCAATATCCCCCTTAGTTTCGTTAGTATCCACTGCAATGATACGGCCTGCACCAGCCAATTTCGCCCCCATGATGATACTCAGGCCGACACCGCCGGCGCCATAAACCATCACACTGCTTCCAGCCTGTACCTTAGCTGTATTTAACACCGCACCGACACCGGTGGTCACAGCACAACCTATGAGCGCGGCGATTTCCAAAGGAATGTCCTTTGCCAGAGGCACACAGCATTCCTCGGGCACGACAACGTAGTCTGCAAAACAGGCCAGGGCACTAAAATGGAAAATCGGCTGCCCTGCCTTTGACAATCGAGTCGTGCCATCCATCATGGTACCAGCCCAAATGGGATCGACATAGGTTTCGCACAAGCTGGGCCGGTCCCTCAGGCAGTAGAAACAGTTGCCGCAATTGGGTGCCCAGTTGAGAGCGACGTGATCCCCCAACTTGATGCGGGTAACTCCCTCACCAGTACCGACCACCACACCAGCGCCTTCGTGTCCCGGCACCACTGGCAGGGGATGTTTGGTAGCACCGGTCATCAAATGCCAATCGCTGTGGCAGACGCCGGCAGCCTTCATCTGCACCAACACTTCCCCCGGATGGGGATCTTCCAAATCCAACGCTTCCAGCTGAAACGGTGCCCCCTCTTCATAAAAAACGGCCGCTTTAACTTTCATTTCGCCTCCATCTTCAATATTCCATAGTACCGGTTTTCAGGCGGTAAGGTTCTAACTGTCTCCAATCAATTTCCACACCTAACCCCGGCTTGTCAGGCAAAGTCACCCAGCCATTCTCCGCTTGAATGGGCTGTGGCAGGATAAAGTCGCGCCGCGACGGTGTCCAGGTTGGTGGATCAAAGGGAAATTCGATAAAAGGAGCAGTGGAAACGGCCGCGCTCACCTGCAAATTGACCAACAACACCAACCCGTCTCCCCAGGTGTGAGGCGAGTAGATATCACCGGCAGCATTGACTTCCGCTGCTAGTTGTTTTGCCC
>JAACFF010000602.1 GCA_009937635.1 Chloroflexota bacterium | reverse complement strand
TTGTGGCCGTTTAGTGCAGCATACATCAAGGCTGTTGTGCCACTGGTAGGTAGTTTGACATTCGGATCAGCACCCTTGGCCAGCAAAAGTTTGACGGTTTCAGTGTGTCCACTTCTTGCAGCCCTGAATAAAGCGGTAAATCCAATGCCATCCTTCACATTGACGTCAGCACCCTCTGCCAGCAAGTCCTCCACGGCCTTGGTATCGCCATTGAACGCTGCGTCGAGGAAGGCCCTATTAAGCTTGGTCGTAGCACCAGCACCGGTAAAGGGAGTGACGAGGATCACCACTAAAACAGAAACCATCAGTACCGGTTGCCAAATTGTCCTACCTGTGACCCTTTTTCGTCTCACCATTGGAATTTCCCCTCAGTCTGTGGTTATCTTGCCTACCTTAAGATCGAGGACAAGAGAATGTTTGTCAATAGCAAAGACTACTCTCATCGCGCGAGCGCAGTGGTTTTGGCCGGTGTAGGCATGCAACGTTAGGGTAAATAATGATGTCATTTGGATTCTTGATTTTTGGAGGACTTATACCATTCCTCAACCGCTGCGATGACGGTGGGGCAGGGGGCCTTTTCGCCCGTCTTGGAAGTGAACAAAACCGCAATCACGGCGGCTGGGCCAACAAGCGCGGCCCCAACTCCCTTGCCAAAGGTCTTGGAGGCTCGCCTGCTATCGACCTCAATAGAAGGATTGGCAAGCGTACCACTCAGCCTGAACTGCTTCGCTAATGTACTCAAGCTGATGCTGCGTTTAATCTTCTTCTTGCGGGCTCCCTCCTTTGGCACCGGCTTAATTGAAAAGTCCAATTCTTCCGTAGTGAAATTGACCTCCCCTTCACTTAGCACAGTCATGTCTTCCGAGTCGAACATCAATGCGGTGCTGCGTGCAAGCCCGTCCTTGACAGCGAAGCCGCTAACGATACAGTTCGTCTGGGTATATTCAGTTGCTTCCAGAAAAGGGTTGAGCAGCCGGGGGAGCGTTTGGCTAAAGATACTGCCTAGAACATGGATGTATTTGTTGTATATCTGTCCTTGGCCGATGATAAAGCTGGATTTGCCATTCAGTCCGGCCATTATTGCAGCCACCGAATTGCCCTGGCTCTTAACATCTACTTGTATTTCCACCTCACCCTCAGCGACATCTTCTAATCCCAACTTCTTGAGCATTCGGTCTAGATCTAGTTGATTGATCTTCAGTTCCGCTTGTAACGCTGCTTCTTTGCCCTGCACGTTTAAGTCGATTTGAGCATCCAAGGTTCCACCACCTATGGTTGCCTCAAGCCGCTCCACCATGAGGTGCCCCTCATCCAGCACCATGTTGAAAGTAAGGTCATTGATCGCCAAGCGCGGAAGCAAGAAAGCTTTTGCATTGAACGTAAGCCTGGCATCAGCGTATTTCAGAGCATCCAATGGCAAGTGATCGGTTGGGAGGATCTTGTCCTGTTTTTTCTTTGACTTACCCACCGGTTCTCTTGGTCCTGAGATCAACTCAGTTTGTGACAGAACGGGTCTAAGGTCCAAATTCTGGGATGAGAGCGTCGCCGTAAACTTAGGTCGCTTCTGGGCCAAACTCAGCTCCGCTGAACCGCCCAAGTCACTATCTCCGAAGGCAACCTTAAGGTTAGAGATTTTGTAGGTCTCGGGTGCGGCATCAGAAAGCCCGAGGCCAATTTTGAAGGGTCCTACGTCAGGCACATCACTCATGGGAGCGAGGCGGGCAATTTCGGGAATTGACCGTCCCTCAAGGTGTAGGGCGAGATTCACGTCTTTAAGATTCATGACGTCTCGTACACTTCCGTCTACGCTGACTGTCGTGCCGGCCGTCTTAATGGTCAGGTCTAATGGCCAAGCTTGCTTGGAATCTGCCAGTGCATGGATGGGACCCAGTGTTCCTTCGAACTCCAGAGGAATGTCGTTATAGGCTCCCTTGAACTCCACTCTGAGAGGGCTGTCGTAATCTTTGGATGTGGACCTGAGAGTCTGTCCGGTCAGAACATAGGTTCTTGCTGACGTGCCGTCTTTAAAAGTTATACGGCTGTTTTCTAGAAGTGCTTGCAGGAGAGCGACTCTCGGGAAGCGGGCATTTTTCTTGTCTTTAGGTTCTTGAGACTCTCCTCCTTCTTCGGTTTCGAAATCGAGATTAGATTTACCTGAGCTGTCAGTCTCAATCAGAATATCAGGGGACACAAGGATGATTTTTTTGACTGCAATTCTCTTTAGAATGAGTGGTAAGAGCGCAATCTGGATCTCTAAGCGTTTTAGCTTTGCCAACTCAGGCCGTGAGCCCCAGGTGGCGTTTTGAAAGCTCACGTCTTCCACCACCAGGGTAGGCGACAAGCCAACCTCGAGATCGATGTCACCAGCCAGAGTAAGCTTCCGGCCAGTAGCATCTTCTACTACTTTAGCGATACGCGGTTTGAATTTATTGTAATCGTATGTCGAGAGGATAAGGTATGCTGCCACGATAATGGCGATGAGCAGAACGGCGGCAATTCCCACTATCCGTTTCCAGCGCATTGCAATTCATCCTTTTATACGGTTCGCCACTTCTTACAGTGCTACCTCTAAGGATTTCCAAATACTTGAGAATTGTCAATAGTGATTAGAGGTATCTTGACAATTTGGAGAGTTACATTATCGGAGAGGCGAGCACAGCCGTCCCGCCAAAGGCGGGATTATGGCGCGAGCGCAGCGATTTTGTCCGGTTTGGGTTTGCAACATTAGGGTTTCCTCTCATCGACGTAATCTGAAAGCTCCTGGGCTTTAGCGAGATCTTCTCTGTACCGACGATCTTTTCCTATCTTTAA
>JAACFF010000021.1 GCA_009937635.1 Chloroflexota bacterium | reverse complement strand
ACGGGCTCTGGCGAACGCGCTGCAAAAAGAAGAGCTGATTCCGTTGGATGGAAAAGCTGTCTTGGAGGTCGGCTGCGGCAGCGGTGGGGTTTTGTTGGAGTTGCTCAGTTTGGGCGCGAAGGCAGCTTGTATTAGTGGGGTCGATTTGCTGCCAGACCGCTTGGCTGTGGCCCAGGCTCGTTTGCCGGGTCTGGCGCTGCAAAACGCGGACGGCCGTCATCTACCCTATCTCGCGCAGACTTTTGACCTACTGCTGCAATTCACCGTTTTTTCATCGATTCTGGACTCAGCTATCTGGCAAGCGATGGCACAGGAGATGCTGCGCGTATTACGGCCGAATGGGGCCATTGTTTGGTATGATTTCTGGCTCAACCCCACCAACCCACATACGCGGAGCATACGGCCGTCAGAGATTTGCGCCCTTTTCCCCGGCTGTCGCATCCGCTTTGCTCGCGTAACTTTGGCTCCACCGCTGGCACGACGTCTGGTGCCGTTCTCGTGGACGCTGGCCTTGTTACTGGAGAAGCTGCGCTTCTTGAACACGCACTATCTGGCGATTATCCGGCCCTAGCCATATTGGCGTGCTGTGACCCATTGAGACAAGCCTAATCCTTATATGGAAGGGTTGTCATTTCCAAAACGGGTCAGAAAGGCCTCATCAGCGAACCATGGGCCGACCCACCATTGATAGGGATAGGTAAGCGGCAGCAACAGCGGCTGGGAAAAATGGTAGCATGAGCGCAGCGTGGCGGGAGCGGGGAAGAACCATTTTACGATAGTGAGTAACCGCTCGCGCCAACCGGAGATTTCGCTGAGTCTAAACCAGTAGCCCTGCCCTTCGGATTGTTTGACGGCCGTGCTAAAGGTGAAGGCACGCGTTTCCGCGTAGAAACTTCCAGCGTCTGCAGTTGCCGGAGGACCTGTTCTGGTATGGGCACACCTCAATCGCGGGCAATGGTTGCCAGTATTTGCCGGAGCGGTAATATTATTTGAAAGGTTTGTACTTTATCTATTAAGAGATCCCAGTCGATCTTTTTATTATTGGTGATGATCAATTCGGCTAGGTCGTAAAGCCAAAGCAGCTGTGGTTCGTGTGTATGGTGCAGGGCTATATGGCCGCAAAGATGGAGAATCTGCACTTCGAGACCCAAAACTACTAAGGGTTGGGAACCGTCGTACGCCTTGTGCGTCGTCTGCCAAAACCAATGCATTGATAGTTGTTGTTTGTAATAGAGTGCTTGAATAGCGACCAATGATTTTCAAGAACAACTGGTTCAACTCCAGGCTTTTTCAGCGCAACTAGATATGAAGTAATGTTTGGTAAAGCAAGGAAAACAGAAGTTCCATTTACGCGAAATGAAGAAATGGACCCCAGTCAAAATCACGTTGTGCAGACAAAGTATTGGCCTCTGACCTGCTGGCAACGTGCAGACGGGCTTTCAGGCAATGCTCAATAAAAACTCTTTCAATTCGCGGGCCGGATAACAAGATTTATTTGGCTCCTATCTACAATGAAAATTCTGCAATCAGCTCCAAATTTACAGCACATTCTTGCACCAAGCAAAGGGCGAATGGCTAGAATTGAAAAGAGGTTGTGGATATAGTAGCTAAATGCGCTCTCGATAAATTGGATAAACAGCTTTGGGAAACAGTTGAATTTCGATCGCTTGCGTTAATTGTGAGGAAACTATGGAATTAAGGCTATTAATTACCCTTTTCAGGCGCTGGTTCTGGCTTCTTTTGATGGGTGCAGTTCTAGGGGGGGGTGCGTACTATTTGTATAGCATCCGCCAGCCATCTATGTACGAGGCTTCAACTAAAGTAATGGTCATCCAGCCCAGGGAAAGTCTGTCATCCGATCTCACGAACTTGACTGACCGGGAACTGGCCGAGACGTATCGTAACTTGTTGGTTGTTCAGCCGGTGCTGGAGGCGACCAGTGCACGTGTTGGCTTTCGCGTCAGTGGCGGGCAGATCAGTTCGAAACTCATTGAAGGCACCTTGTTCATGATCATTACGGTGCGCGATCGCGATCCGGAACGGGCCGCGCTTATCGCCAACAGCCTGGTTGATTCGCTTATTGAGCAAAATGATGCGTTGCAGGCGGACCGGTACGAAGCCTCAGAAGAGAGCCTAAAGGTTCAAATCATGGAAGTGGAGGAACAATTGGCTGCGCTGCGTGCGGCAGAAGGCCAGGTCACCCAACTTTCGGAGGCGGATCTGGTTGAGCGCAAGCAGGAACTAGAGAGTAGTATTCTCGAACTGAATGGTCAAGTCGTCGAACTCGAAGAGGAGATTGCAGGCCTGATGACTTTGAGCGTGGCGCCGCTCGATCTAACGTCTGAGCAACGCCAACTCCTTGATGAGAAAGTGGCCCAGCTTGAACTCCTGCAATTAGGGTCCGCTGCAGCTCGAGAACGGTATCAGGAGTTGTTGTCGCTGGATACGTATGAGGGTGAACAAGGGGATCAAGAAGCGCAGGTCCTGGAAATTGCTAATCAAATAAGCGCGCTTGAAGGGGAGATCGCAGAGCTGGCAGCAATTGAAACGGAGGGCCAGTTGACAGACGAACAGCGCACGCTTTTGGCAGAGAAACGGGCACAATTGGCACTTCTGACGTTGACTGCAGATGTGAGTGGAACACGATATCAGGCGGTGCTATCGTCAGGTACGCGAGAGGAAAAATTGCAGGCTCAGGAAGAGATGATTTTGACGTTTGCCGGTCAAATTGACGCACTTGAAGCAGAGATTGAAGACATTACATCGGAGGCAGAGACGGAACCAGACCAAGCCGCGTTGGAACAGCAAGCGCTTATTAGGGATAAGCGAGCTGAGCTGGCGCTTGTGCAGCTCAATTTGGATATGGCTAATGATAGCTATCGCGCGTTGTTCTCGCCTGCTGACAGTGCAGGCACGGATGGGAATCAAAACTCTCAAGATGGGACCAATCAGGCGCTGTACCAGCAGATCTATTCCAGTTTGCGCAGCAACTTTGAGGCGGTACGGTTGGCGAGAATTCAAAGTACGCCCAATATTGTGCAGGTTGAGAAGGCGGCTGCGGGCATTGAGGTGGGGATTAATGCTATTTCTAATGCCATGCTGGGCGCATCTGTGGGATTGATTGTCATGGGTTCGATCGCCTTTCTGGTTGAATATCTGGACGATACGCTGAAGACACCAGGCGACATCGACAAGATACTAGGATTGCCGGTTATTGGTTATGTGGCGCAGAGTTCTGAGCTGAGTCGGGATGAGAAGGAGAACGGGGGCCCGGCAGGGCCTTTTGTGAGCAACAATCCGCGCTCGCCGCTGGGCGAGGCATTTCGCTCGCTACGGACCAATCTTGAATTCGCGGATGTAGACCGGTCGTTGAAGACAATCCTGGTTTCGAGCCCCGGGCCTGGGGAAGGCAAGACAACGATCGCTGCCAATCTTGCAGCCGCTTTCGCCCAACAGCAAAAACGGGTATTCTTGTTAGATTGCGACCTGCGGAAGCCGAGTATACACAAGGTATTTGGCCTCCCCAACCATCGCGGTTTGAGCAATGTTTTTCTAGGACAGGTTGAATTGCAGGATGCTGTACACATCTATGATCCGTCTTTGGCCTTGGTGACTAGCGGGACGCTGCCTTCTAATCCGGCGGAACTGCTGGGATCGGAGAAGATGACGCAGTTCTTGAATACTGTCAATGAGATGTCTGATGTTGTAGTGATCGACAGCCCACCTTCTATTGTATCTGATGCTGCGGTCTTGTCGCCCAAAGTGGATGGGGTAGTCATGGTGATTCACCCGAGCCGAACGCGTGCTGATGAAGCGCTGGCACAATTGGAACAGCTCAAACGGACCGGCGCACGTGTTGTAGGAGTTGTGCTCAATCGTATTCCACGTAAACGGGCGGGTTATTACGGCCGTTACCGCTACAAATATCGATTTAGCCGGCATGATGATTATTACGGCTATGCGTACAATGAGTCCAGCGATGGCCAAGGCCAACGTCGATCCAAGGGTCTTTTTGGTAGATTAGCACGGCCGTTTAGGAAACGATCGTCGTCGAAAAAAGTGGGCGGTCAGACCATTGTGCCCAGTGAGGAAGCGTAAATCCCTACGCCCATCTGCTTCCCTACATACCAGGTTGCGTTTTGGCGTTTGACTGGTTAACCGGTGTTATCACCTCGGGTGTGGGCATTGCAAAACTAGGATGTAAAGTGTAGAATGGTATTGAGAAAGGTGCTGATCGTTGCTGGCATCTTGTTGACAGCTTAAACACGTGTCTTTGTCTCCTCACAATACGCTATTGAGGAAATTTCTGAAAGCTTTTTAGTTGAGGTAGCGTTTGGAACCATTACCTTTGGCACAAGAAAACCTGGAATAGAAGCCTGATCTTATCAATGAACGAGTCCGTCTCCGTGCCTGAAAATGTATTGTTTCGTGAATTAGAAGGCGAATCAGTTATCCTCAGCCTTGATAATGAGACGTATTATGGTCTTGATGATGTGGGTACCCGTATGTGGCTGCAGCTTACCACCCAGCCAACGGTACAAGACGCCTACAACGCTTTGCTGCATGAGTATGAGGTCGAGCCTGACGAGTTGCAAAACGATCTTGCCAGACTTGTTAGCGAACTGGTCGCTGCCGGTTTGCTGGATCGGACCGGTGGATGATTGAAAGCAGTGTGAAAGTTTTCGTATTGGTAGAACATGTGCGGAAGGCGAACTTGAGATTCGTACTGGTTTGGAATGGAGCCATAAATCAGTGAACATTAGCGATGAAAATATCGTAGGACTCATCGCAGTGCAACCGCATGCAACCCCGGTGGGGACACTTATAGCATGAGTGGGATTGTTGGCATAGTTAATCTTGCCGGAAATCCGGTCGATAGCGCAATCGTGAAGCGCATGACACGGACCCTCGTTCACCGTGGTCCGGATGGAGCAGGCGTATGGAGTGATGGCCCTGTTGGCTTGGCCCAGCTCATGTTCCACACCACGCCAGAATCATATCATGATAGGCAGCCGCTTACCGACGAAGCGGGACAGATTTGCCTTATCCTTGATGGCCGGGTGGACAACCGTACAGAGTTAAAAGCCGCTTTGGAAGCGAAGGGGGTAAGGGTTCGCGACGAGACCGACTCGGAGCTGGTTCTTCATTCCTACATGGTTTGGGGTAAATCATCTGTCGACCATATATTTGGTGACTTCGCCTTCGTCATCTGGGATAAGCGTACGCAATCCCTATTCATGGCCCGCGATCCCATCGGCATCCGGCCGCTCCTTTATTGGTTGGCTGCGGACTTATTGATAATTGCCTCCGAGCCAGCGCCCATATTCGAGCATCCCGCCGTCGAGAGGGAAGTCAATTGGGCTGTTTTGGGCGATCGCTTGACCAACAATAGGAGGGAACACGAAGAGACATTTGACGCCGGCGTCTTGCGTTTGCCGGCTGGCCATATTGCCGTTGTTGAAGAGGGTGTGTTTAGCAAGCAGCGATATTGGCCTGGTGAGCAGCAGGAGATCCGTTATCGCCGTCCTGAAGAGTATGCCGAGCACTTCCTAGACCTCCTGGAAGAGGCATTGCGCTGCCGGCTGCGATCCAGCATCCCGGTGGGCATCCTCCTCAGTGGCGGCCTGGACTCCTCGTCGCTCACCTGTGTCGCTCAGGATATTTTACGCAAAAACCTGGACGGTGTCGCCCCGTTCGAAACATTTTCCCGCGTTTATCCCGGGCTGGATTGTGATGAAAGCACTTATATTGATGCCGTTACCGGCGAACTCGATGTACCATCCCATCGCATCACCTTCAGCGAAAACTCTGATGGCTCACCACGATTGGAGCGCGCCGCGGAGTTCCCGGACATACCATTTTCGCCGGGGGTTATGGGGGACATTTTGCTTACTGCGCAGAACGTGAAAGAGAAGGGCATTAAGGTGCTCATCAATGGGATTGGCGGGGACGAGTTATTTTCTGCTTTGCCCTGGTGGAACCTTGCTGATACGCTGCGCACCGGGGATTTGCTCCGTTTTTCTCAACGATTACAATACGTTCACGAGCTAGAAGGCGGACCGCTTGGTCGACTGCTGCTGGGACATGCTGTTTTGCCCCTGCTGCCAGTGAGCAGCCAAGAAGCAATCTGGCGTGTTTATCGCACGGTGCTGAAAAAACATTATAAAAAAGTTGTGCCGTGGATTGATCCGCAGTTTGTGACTCGCTGGCATTTGCAGGAACGCCTGGATCGTCACTGGCCGCTGAACTCGCTACAAAAGGACATAGCCAAGAAACACTTAGCCAACTTATTTACAGCAAGCTACAATATGGTTTTTGCCCTGCAGTTAAGGAATCGGGTTCTGGCACGTCTTGGCCTGGAAGAACGGTTCCCGTATTTAGATCGCAGACTGCTAGATTATTGCCTGGCTATCCCCGAGCAATATCGCACCGATGACGAAAGGACAAAACCTTTGCTGCGCAAGGCACTGTTTAGACTTCTGCCCGACCGTATCAGACGACGAAACGACAAAGTCAATTTTGATGAGCTTATGCATCTGCAGGTAAACAGCTGGCAGGCGGCTACCGTCGACGCGGCTTTCGCAGATTTGCAGCTAGCGACCGCTGGCGTGTTACTGCCTGAGCGCGCGCAGGCACTCCTGCTTGATTACAGGCGCGGAAACCTGCGGGCTGCAGCTCCGATAAATTCTATACTCATCCACGAGATGCGGTATCGCAACGCGGTATCGCGAGGAGAATTTGATTATGAACAGTTCCATAGACAATCGAAAACCATTCAATAGCCTCGGAAAGCAGAAGTATCATCGGCCAGAGTTGGTCCTGTACGGAAAGGTAGCTAACCTAACCAGTGGCGATTTTAGTGGGACGAACGATGCTGGGGGACCTGAGACTGCAATGGATCCAAGCCCGCCTGCGTCCAATAGCAGTGGTGGAAGCGGCGCTAGTTCTGATTCTGTTTTTGACAATTTTGATTGGTGATTAATCTCAGAGAGCGATTGTTGCAGTTGACGATCAACGCTTAATAACTGGCCCAACACGTGATTTAGCATAAGTCTTTACGCTGCTTGCGGCGAAAGGCTGGCGCGCCGCTTGCTCTTTCAGGCAATAAGACGGCTGCCCGTGAATTTCCATGCCCGAGTATCTTTATCACCTCTACGAGACCGTCATTTCCACCAATGTACCCATGCCGGGCCTCCCGCCTGCAAAAAAACAGATGGCGCAGATGCGGATTAAAGTAGAGGCACCACGAGCTGGACTTTTACCTCCGGCAGGAGGGTGGGATCATCAATATCTTTCCAGCAGTGACGGATCTCCCATTCTGAGCTATGCTCGCCTGGTCAGGGGGTTTCTATTGCGTGAGCATACGGTCGGCGATTTCTGGATCTCAGGCAAGGGCCACGATATTATTTGTTTTCCCCGGCCCGGGACTAGCCCCATGGCGATTCGGGACACATTGCTTTCTCCTATCCTTACGTTGGTGTTCAATCTCCGCGGTTTTGACGGTATCCACGCCGCCACGGTGCAGATTGGCTCTGGCGCTGTCGCCTTTTGCGGCGCCAGCGGCCAGGGGAAATCAACTCTGGCAGCCTATTTCAATAGCCTGGGATGGCCGATTTTAAGCGATGATTTTCTTGTTCTTGCTGACAGCGATGGGCATATAACGGTCAGTCGTGGCCTACCGGAGGTTCGTCTTTGGCCGTCTTCCTACGAACGCTTCGCGGAGCTGCACTCGCGTCCGGCGCGCCCTGATGTAAGCAGTGCCAAGCTGATTGTCGACCTCGACGTGATCGAAGATGCGACACTTCCGATCACGCTACAGACGATCTACTTTTTGGATCGTGGGGAGCGGGAGGCAGGAGGTGGTGGTCACGAAGTGCGGATCGAGACCCTCTCCGGACGGCGTGCCTTCTTCCTGTTGATGGATCAATCCTATCGCCTCGATTTGCAGGACCACGACATGCTGCGGCGGCAAGCGGATATATTCACCCGTATCATAGCCCAGGGACGTGTAAAACTGCTGAAGTTAGACTGGGGTTTCGAATTATTGCCCAGAGCTGCCGAACTTATCCTCGCGGACTGCGCACAAGATTTCCCATCGCTAGAGATTTCCGCTAATTATTAAAGTAAGGTTTCGGCTGCTGGAGCCTCTATTCTGAGGACAAAAGAGCAAATGAATGTACAGCATTAGCGATTATGGCGGCATGATGACCGATTCAGTTCGTTCTGACGCCTACGCTCAAGCACTGCGCCAGGCAATCACGCCTGATTCTGTAGTCTTAGATTTAGGCACTGGCACCGGCATCTTTGCCGTGCTTGCTTGCAGGTTCGGCGCACGTCATGTTTACGCTGTGGAACCTGACAATGCCATCCTGGTCGCGCGGGAAGTGGCGAAGGTGAATGGTTACGCCGAGCGTATTGAGTTTATACAAGACATTTCAACTCAAGTCACCCTACCGGAACGAGTCGATGTGATCATTTCTGATCTTCGTGGCGCACTTTCACTGCATGGAACGCATATCCCCAGTATCGTAGACGCCCGACACCGTTTTCTGGCGCCTGGAGGCCTGCTGATACCACAATCTGATACGCTTTGGGTGGGTCTTGTCAACGCACCGGAACTGTATCGTCGTTATGAGACCCCCTGGTTAAGCAATAAGTATGAGCTTAATATGCGGCCTGCACGTGATTATGTGATCAACACCTGGAAATCCGGCCGCGTATCGGCGGAACAACTCCTGGTGACACCAAAATGCTGGGCAAGAATTGACTATTATGCGGTAGAAGATTCCAATTTCAGAGCCGAACTGACCTGGACAGTGACCAAAGCGGGAACAACACATGGTCTCATTATCTGGTTTGACAGCGTCATGATGGAGGATATAGGTTTCTCAAACGCCCCAGGCTCTCCCAACCCATGTACGGTTTACGGAAGTGCGTTTTTCCCTTTGCTTGAACCGCTGAGCTTGAGAGCCGGTGATCAGGTGTCCGTCAGGTTGGAAGTGAATCTGGTTGGTGGAGTTTACCTTTGGCGTTGGCAGACGAGTCTATCGGATCAAGGTTATCCCGATCGTGAACGCGTCAGTTTCCGACAATCGACTTTCAACAGCGATCCATTGTCATTAGCCCGGATGCACAAAGGGGCTTCTAACTTTGTGCCAGAATTAAACGAAGATGGGCAAATCAAGCAGCTTGCACTCAGCCTGATGGATGGGCATAGGTCGTTGGAAGAGATTTCCCGTCGCGTTGCAGCGCAGTTTCCGGAGCGATACCCGAATTGGGAAGATGCCCTTCCGCGGATCGGCAAATTTTCAGGGAAGTATAGCCAATAGTTCATGCCCCGCATGATTTTCCCCGTCGAATCATGGATAACATGTTGATAACTGAAGGTGTGGTTGCTTCGCCTACTGTGGCTGGTAAGTTCCTACCAGGATCTCGCCCTGGCCGAGATCCGATTGGCGATGTTGCCTTGATTGAGAATCATGATGAAGCATATCATGTCTGGCGGGATAGGGGCGTAGAAGAAATGGTTCCGGTCCATATCGATGCCCACCATGATATGTATGGCAGTTGGACTCCTTCCAGTGACAAAGGGATTACTATTGCCAATTATGTTTTGCCCGCCCTCGAATCAGGCATCGTCAGCGAAGTGTTTTGGCTGGTTCCTGATAAGAGTTGGGCGTCGGCAAAGGACCGGCAGGATACGGAACAAATCGTCGAGAAAATTGTGACAAAGAATGGTGGTTCCAGATCAGACTTGCAAGTCAGCGAACGGCAAATAAGATCTGTCGTTTTTGGCAAACCACTGACTGTTTGCACCCTGGATATTCTCCCGGAAATCGATGGGGGAACCCTGTTAGACATTGACGTAGACTTTTTTATTATCCCAAACATTTCTTATAGCGGTATCGTCAACTATGGGGAACTTCCCTGGTGTTGGCCCGCAGATTTAATATCCCGCTTAAGCGCCACCAAACTCCGGACCGATCTGGTGACCATCGCCTATTCTGTCGAAGGCGTCTATACGCCGCTGCAATGGAAATATCTCGGTGATGAGGTGGCTCAGCGCCTTCAGCAAATCAATGGGTCAGAGGTTGGTATCATTCAAGGAGCTAAAGAGATGCGTAGAGCGGCTCTGGCAGCCCAGAGCCGCGATTATGACGCTGCAGAACAACATTATCGTGCAGCTAATCAACTCTGGCCGGCGTCGGCAGCCCCCTTATTGCATCTTGCCCATCTCTCTGTCGTAATGGGCCGGCCTGCCAATGGGAAACAGCTTTACCAGCAGGCAGTGGCTTTGGATCCTTCATATCAAACGCCCTATAACAGCGCCGGTTTTTGGTACTTCAGCAACGGCCGCTATGCTGCTGCTGAACGAGCTCACCGGCGCACCCTGCTGTTAAACGCAGAGTCCGCCTATGCCTATTTGGGTTTAGGCTGGATTGCCGCAAGAAAAAAGCGCTGGGGGGAGGCCGAGGATCTGTTGCGCAAAGCTCTGGCGCGCAACGGGCAAAGTATCGATGCCCACCGGGTGCGTGGAGTTGTTCTAAGCAAAATGGGCCGGCGCGAAGAAGCTATTCAAGCTTTCAATCAGACATTAAAGTTAGCCCTGCGCGGTTATAAATCCGTGCTGGATGGGTTAATCATCACTGCTCCCAAAGAAGCTTTTCAATCAGATCCCTATCATGGCCGTGTTCATATTTTCCTGGCCCACCTGCATGCGCAAGCCGGGGATCTTGCCGCAGCAATAAATGGTTATCGTATGGGAATTGCCATGGGTAAAGATAGTGTGTCGGTGCGTAGTCGCTTGGCGCTGCTTTGTCTTCGACAGCACAAATGGGGAGCATCTGCTCGAGAGAGTTGGCAAGCGATCGCGAAGATTCCTGGCTCTCTGAAGGAGTTCGGCGAGCGGCTTTTCCATTACCTGAGATGGAAACTCCGCAAAGGGCGGTGGCGGTTGTGGGCCCGGCGTAAAACGGAAGCGCCTGTTTCAATATGGCAATGATGAACAATAGTGTTAAGCAACTCCCGCATTTTTAACCCCAAACACCGCAGCACTGCCGTTCAATAAATCATACGTGTGTTGCGACCAACGCTAACAAGCCTTACATAGAGGAGTTGGCTTTTCGAAAGCGGGTAAGAAGCGCTCCGACACCGAGCCGAGCGCCAACCCACATATGGTAAAGATAAGCCAGCGGCACCAACAGCGGCTGCGAAAAACGATACCGCGATCGCAGGGATACAGGAGAGGGGAACAGCCACTCTAATACAAAAACCAACCGCTTGCGCCAACCGGCGATTTCGTTTAATCTGAGCCAGTACCCCTGGCCTTCAGATTTCTTCTTGGTCGTATTCAGTGTATGAATACGCGTCTCAACGGCGGAAACTTCCATTGTTTCCAACCGATGCAGGATCTTTTTTGGCATTGACGCCCCCCATTCATGGGCGATAGGTAACAGGATATTGCGAAGTGGTAATATAAGTTGAAAAGTTTCTGCCTTATCCAATAAGAGGTTCCAATCGATCTCGTTCTTGTATACGGTAAGCAATTCCGCGAGATCGTTTTGCCAGAGTAATTGCGGCCCGTGCGCGTGATGGAGGACGAGATGGCCGCAAAGATGGAGTATTTGGCCTACTGAGCCCATTATGGTCATTGGTTGCAAGCCGGTTTTTACGGTGCGTGCTGTTTGCCAAAACCAATCCATGGATAGATGTTCCTGGTAATGGAGTGAATGAAAAAGAGACCAATGAAGCTCAAGGATAACCGGTTCAATACCGGGCTTTTCCAGCCTGACTGGATAGTATGAATCCCGCTGTAAGACTGAGGTTTGCTCATATTCGACTGGCGCTAATAGCTCTAGTGCCGCCGGTAGCTGTTTGCGACGGATGAGCAGATCAAGATCGCTCAATGGACGCAATGCGATACTTTTGTATACAGTTTCGATGAGCGCTGCCCCTTTGAGAACAATGGTGTCTATTCCGGCTGCCCTAAAGAGTTTTAACGTTTGACCAAGTTCGTGCAACAGATAAAGATTACGGCTGGCATTATAGTAGTGCTTGCGCGCTAACGCTTCTTCCATTGGAGGCGGGGCGATCTGCCGGTCTTTTAAGATGGAATAGAGCAAAGGAGAGACATGCTCGTAATCGGCGATTTGGAGCAGTAAGTCCCAGTCGAAATCGGGTCGGGCGGTCAAGTTGACAGCGGTATCTAAGTCTGTTCCATTTAGGCGAGCCACAAAACTTTCAATAATAAATGCCTTGATTAATTCGTATCCGGCTTGTGAATAGTGATCCATTCGATAATATTGCTCAAGCAGCTAGGGTGCTTATGATCCTCACTAAGTTTTACCAGCATTTCCCATTTTTGGGAATTGACTAAGATTCAGGGATACCAATTAAAGTTCACTCATTGATAGTTGGTACTTGGGATAATTAATACACCGTAACCTTTACGGGTTAAGCGTTGAGAACCTCCTGGCTCTGCCGGATCGCCTGCGGGCGCTCCGGCAGAGCCTTTTTCGTTTGAGGCGATTATCTGGCCGCAAGGAGAGGGCGCCTGTATGCCGCTCTATGAAAACATTTATATGGGTATTGGCCATTTTAATGGTTTCTTAACGCGTTTCGTTGGGTGAGAGAGGTAGAATAGGTAAGTGGCGATTAACATCGCAGACGGTGGCGACTTCGTGTGGTTGCTGCTTATTTTAGGGAGACGATACCAGGATTCAGAAGTGTGCTTTACGGTATTCAATTTTACCAGGGATTGGGTTGAATGGGCGACCAGAGGCGCGAGGTCAATAGTATGACTTGCACGCTTTGCTACACTTCCCGCAACTGAAATCACTGGTGCACCACCATCAATGATAATCGCCCGTCGTAACACAAGCTTTCTTGCTCGCGGCCACAACCTGGAAAGGTCGTGCTACTTTTTAAGGAGTGAAAAACGTGAAGATACAAGCCGTCTGGATCCTAGTGTTGCTGTCGAGCCTTGTTTTTGCATCCGCATCGGTTGCTGACGACGCCGAGAGTGTTGTAGAACACACCACTTATCTTCCTTCTATTAGCAAACCCCTGTTAATTTCTGATGACTTCAGCAATCCGAACAGCGGCTGGCTGGTCGCCGATGATGGCCAGGTCAAATGGAGTTACCAGAATGGGGAGTATGAGATATTGATCCGCGTGCCAAAATGGTGGGCAGGCGCTCGAGCCCCCATCAATGGTCTGGTCCATTACGCCGTAGAGGCCGAAATGCGTCGCCTGTCTGGTAGCACGAGCGACTACGGTCTCATCTTTGATTTTCAAGACTGGACCAATTTCTACTACTTTATTGTTGACTCTGGCGACCAATGGTATGGTGTGGCAAAAATCGCCAATGACACCCCTCAGGTGATTGTTCCCCTCACAAACTCGCCGCTCATTAATCCCAACACCAGCGTGAACCATCTGAAGGTGGTTAGAGTGGGAAATCAGATCGACTTGTACATCAACGGCCACCATCTCAAAACAGCGAATGATGCTGGATTTGGTGGTGGTCTTGAAGTGGGACTCTATATGGAATCTGATAGCGACGCCCCTGCATCTGTTCGTTATGATAACTTCGTAGCCTGGGATCTTGGAACAGGGAAACCAAACAGTGTGGATTTATGGTCGCACTCCTCAGAATCGCCAGCGACCGGGTCGGGCTCAATGACTTGGGACGGTCCATAGTTCAAACAGTTTCAAAAACCCGGTAACTATCCATTAGTTTAGGGTACATTCGCACGTTACCTGGTAAGAGAGAATTCTCATGGGCGCGATAATCCGGCAACATTTCGGCCAATTATTCAATGGACATGATTACGGCCGTGTTATAAAACATTGGCTGGGCCGCCATTTGCGCCGTCTGTTGAATTTCCTGGGTGCAGCTCTCGGTCTCTTTTTGCTTTCCCCGTTTTTTCTATTTGTGGCTACGATCATAAAACTTGACTCACCCGGCCCACTCTTTTACTGGGGGCCTCGAGTGGGCAAGAACGGCCGCCCTTTCGGTATACTGAAATTCCGCACCATGTATGATCAGACAGAAAGCTACCACGGGCCGCGCATTACCGGGAAAGGTGACCGGCGAATCACGGCCGTTGGGCAGTGGCTGCGTGATACGAAGCTCAACGAATTGCCGCAGTTGTGGAATGTGCTCATCGGCGATATGAGTTTTGTCGGCCCCCGTCCGGAAGACCCGGCTTATGTGAAGCATTGGCCGGAAGAAAAACGGCACCTTTTACTGTCTGTGCGCCCAGGAATCACCAGCCCGGCGTCCATCGCCTACCGTGATGAAGAAAAGTTGTTGCAAGCCAAGGATGTCGAAGAGGAATACCTGGGCAAGATACTGCCGGATAAACTGCGTTTAGACTTACTCTACCTACGGCATCGCTCCATCCTGGGCGATTTGGATATCATTTTCTGGACAGTGGTCGTGCTCATCCCGCTGCTGCGCAAGCAACGTATCCCCGATCATCTTCTCTTTTGGGGGCCGGGAGCGCGGTTTGTGGACCGTTACTTCTCCTGGTTCTTCATGGATGCGCTGGTCGCATTCACTGCGGTAGCGACGATGGGCCTCCTCTGGCGCAGCGCAGGTCCGCTTGATGTCGGCTTGAATATCTCCATTCTGCTGGCTCTATTGGTGGCATTGGTGTTCAGTTTTGCCAATTTTGTTTTCGGCCTAGGTCGAATTATGTGGTCCAAAGCCAATTCAGGTTATGTGCTATTCTTGTTTGCTTCGGCAATGTTAGCCACCGTAGTGCTCCTTTTAGCCAACCAACTACTGCCCACTCCCCTGCCATCCAATATGTTGATCGGGGTCGGTATCCTGGCCTGGCTGGGTTTTGTCGTGGTGCGTTATCGCTTGCGTTTGCTTTCCGGCGCGGCGCAACATTGGCTAAATATACGGCCGCAGACAACATTTATAGGCGAGCGTGTTCTGATAGTAGGGGCCGGTGTCGTCGGCCGTTTCGCAGCGACGCTACTCAATGACCGTGAGCTGTTACCGACTTTTACAGTGGTAGGTGTGGTAGACGACAATTTGCGTAAGGGTGGCGCCCAAATTGGCGATTTGCACGTTCTGGGAACCACGGCGGATATTTCACCCTTGGTGCAGAAATACGACATCAATATTATCGTTTTCGCCATCTCGGAATTGCCGGATCGTGACCAAATGCGTATTCTTGCGCACTGCAACCAATCAGCAGCGCGCGTTGTTTTTTTGCCAGACATCGTCCACGATCTCAAGTCCAAATTTATGAATGCTCAGGAGCTTGACTGTCCGCCAGCCATGCCACTGAACCAGCTACAAGGTTTGCTGGATGAAGTAGATACCCTTGTGCAAGAAGAACAAATCATGCAGGCTCGTGAACGCATCAGTTTCATACGAAGCCAGATTGCACAGGCGGACGTGACCCAAATCACTGCTCACTAGCGCCCATTTTGAAGGAAATGTTAGAATCCAAATCCTTATGGGCAGAGAAGCAGGTTTTGGTCACAGGAGCGGGTGGCTTTATAGGTAGCCATCTGGTGCAATGGCTCGTCCGTGCCGGGGCAAATGTACGCGCCTTCGTACGTTACAATTCACGTGGCGACAGTGGCCTGTTGCGTCTGCTGGACGCGGATGATCAACGGGCGGTAGAACTGATTTCCGGCGATTTGCGGGATGTAGACGCCGTTTATCAGGCGGTGGCAGGCTGTGAGACGGTGTTTCATCTGGGGGCGGTTATCTCTATTCCTTATTCTTACCTGCACCCGGTGGAGACGACGAGCAGTAATATCACGGGCACGCTTCATGTACTTCTCGCCTGCCGCGAGTATGACGTGCGGCGGCTGGTGCATACCTCTACCAGCGAGGTTTATGGCACAGCGTTACGCGTCCCTATTGATGAGTCGCACCCGCTGCAAGGGCAATCACCCTATTCCGCCAGTAAGATTGGAGCTGATATGCTTGCCGAGAGCTTCTATAGTACTTATGATTTGCCGGTCGTGACGGTTCGGCCTTTCAATACTTATGGCCCGCACCAATCCGCGCGCGCCGTCATTCCAACCATTATTACGCAAGCGCTAATGCAAGACGTCATCCGCTTGGGAAGCCTGGAGCCACGCCGCGATTTCACGTATGTCACGGATACGGTGCGCGGCTTTCTGCTGGCAGCTCAAGCCGAGTCGTCCAGCGTTCTGGGCGAGGTTTTTAATCTTGGGACCGGTAAAGATGTATCGATCGGCACCCTGGTTGCCATGATACAGGATCTGGTCGGCCGTGATTTGCCGGTCGAAACGGACATACAGCGCATTCGCCCGGCCAAATCAGAAGTCGGACGTCTCATCTCGGACAACGGCCGTGCGCGTGAGTTTCTTGGCTGGCGACCAACATACGATTTAGGTGCGGGATTGCAGGAAACTGTCGCCTGGATTCGTGACAATTTGCCGCATTATCGCGTCGGCCGTTATGAGATTTAGGGAACAGCTGGGAACTAATCTGAACGATGAAAGCTGTGATCTTGGCAGGTGGTAAGGGGACGCGCCTAGCGCCGTACACAAAGATTTTGCCTAAGCCACTGATGCCTATTGGCGATATGCCGATTCTTGAGGTCATTCTACACCAGATGCGGCGCGGCGGAGTCGATCACGCTATTTTAACCGTAGGACATCTGGCCGAGCTGTTACGTCTTTTTTTTCAAGGTGGTGAACGAATCGGGCTGAACATCACTTATAGTTATGAGGACCAACCTTTGGGTACGGCCGGTCCCTTGTCATTGATCCCGGATCTTAATGATACTTTCCTGGTGAGCAATGGCGACGTGTTGACGACGCTGGACCTGAGCGAACTAATCGCCTTTCATCGGGCAGAAAAAGCGGTTGCCACCATCGCCACACATCATAGGCAAGTGAATATCAATTTGGGAGTGCTGGAACTTGATAGCAGCAGCCAGGTCAGGGGCTATATTGAGAAGCCAACGTATGACTACATGGTCAGTATGGGCATCTATGTCTTTGAGCCGTCTGTCTTGAGCTATATCCCACACAATCAATATCTGGATTTCCCTGACCTGGTGCAGATACTTCTTGAAGACGACCAAAAAGTGGTTGGTTATACTTTCTCTGGCTACTGGCAAGATCTGGGCAGGCCTGATGATTATGAACAGGCTGCACAGGATTTTGAGCGTATGAAAGAGCAATTTCTGCCTGATTAACGGCTTTGTGCTTATGAATTGGAAGATTCCGTTAGCTGATACAGATTTGGGGCCGGAAGAAGAAGCGGCGGTACTGGCAGTCCTGCGTCGCGGCTGGTTAACCATGGGGGAAGAAACTGGCGCCTTTGAGGAGGAGTTCGCTGCTTTTACGGGTACCAAACATGCTATAGCCGTCACAAATTGCACGGCGGCACTGCACCTGGCTTGCCTTGCTCTGGAGTTGGGCCCTGGCGATGAGGTGATTGTTCCTTCGCTCTCCTTCGTGGCCACGGCTAACGCAGTGCGCTACACCGGAGCTGCACCCGTCTTTGCCGATATCGTCAGTGAGGACGATCCATGCATCTCTCCTGAAGACATTGCGGCCAAGATCACAGAACGGACACGAGCGATCATTGTCATGCACTATGCTGGTTATGCCTGTGATATGCCTCGAATATTAGCTATCGCACAGCAGCATGAAATAACGGTGATTGAGGATGCCGCCCATGCACCTGGTGCGACGTTGGATGGCCGTGCGCTGGGTACGTGGGGCGCCGTGGGCTGTTATAGTTTCTTTTCTAACAAGAATATGGCTACCGGCGAAGGCGGGATGCTTGTCACCGGGGATGAGGAATTGGCCCTTAAGTTGCGCAATCTTCGCTCACACGGTATGACGACAGTTACTTGGGACCGGCATAAGGGGCATGCCTGGAGCTATGATGTTATCGATGCCGGCTATAATTATCGCATTGACGATCTTCGGGCAGCCATCGGCCGCGTCCAGTTGCAAAAATTAGCGGCCAACAACGCACGACGCCAAAAGCTCAACGAACAGTATCTAGGCATACTGCAGGAACTCGTGCCTGGAGTGAAAATCCCCTTTGAACATCATCGCGGGACTTCATCTTATCACATACGGCCGATCCTGTTGCCACCTGGATGCGATCGCCGGCAGTTCATGGATGCCATGAAAAGAGCAGGTATTCAAACCAGTATTCATTACCCACCTATCCATCAATTCACAGACTACCGGCGTGGTGACAACTCCATCAACTTACCTGTCACCAAAATTGTCGCTGCCGGTGAAGTAACGCTGCCATTATATCCTCATCTAAGTCCAAAGGAAGTTACTACTATTGTAAATACGACCCGCGCAGCCTTGCGAGAGCAGCACATGAGATAATGTACTTGTTGAAGAGAGGAAACTACGCAAGCAAACTCACCATAATCCAAAGTGTAAGTTTATCTGTTTATAGTAAACATCTGGGAAAGGAACTACCCTCGGTGCCATCAGTGTTCACTATCCATCGTAGATATTGTTGAGCTGTGAAATAGGCGTAAGGAAAACCCTACATAGAAGGTATGTATATCGATACTTGCGGGAGTATAAGACTATGGTCAATTTCAGTCAGGTAAAATCCGGACGGCTTTCTGGAATTGGCAGCACGAAGGGCGAAGCGAAGCAAATGAAATCCCAAAGGAGAGATATTGTCCCTATTTTTCTTTCTGTGCTGTCGATAGCGGCCCTGATTTTGATGGTTACCATAGGTTCTCTCAACCTCTTGAAGGTGGCACTGTTACAATCAAAATTGCGTATCGTAGGCTTGCCAGAATCCGTTGCTTGGTTGATGCAGTGGCAAAATGGCCTCATTGTTATAGCCAGTTTGTCGCTTGTATTTGTAATATCCGTTGCGCTGACACGATGGCGGGTATTGAAGAATCGTGCCCTTTGGCCGGCTGCCGGTTGCCCCCTTTGCCAGGAGCAGGCACTGATACGTATCCCGAGAAGTAAATCAGATAGGTTCGTCATTTGGAGCGGAAGACCAGTTCGTCGATACAAGTGTAACAATTGTTTCTGGGTAGGACGGCGTATCTTCCGGGGAAGCCAACATGCAACGCCGGCAGACGGTAAAGCAAGCAGTCAAGAGCCTGTAAATGATGCCATTGAACAGACCGGAGAAGCGCCCGTGGTCTCTCTTACAGAAGAGCATAAAGGGGACACGTTTTGGCAGTTCAATCAAGTGCCCAATTTCACCAATGTCTTGTATGGCGCAAATGAGCCTTGCCAGGCAATGACGGACAATTCTGTTGAAATGGTGACTGAGATGTTTGGCAACGTCCCCGCAGTCATAAGCGGCACCAATTCTACAAGTACACCAACAGTAACCCTGGCATCAACAGACTTACTAACACCCTTCGAGAAGGCCAGCTTTGATGATGAGACCTTCGAGGTGTCAACAGAATTAGGCAGCGATGTTCTCGATGAAGTGGATGCGTATTCTGCTGAGAGCGCCCGGGTCATCGCACCATTCCACGTAAATCTGCGGCGGGATCCCCGGTCCGATGCGGAAGTGCTAAACCTGCTCGAACCTGGTACAGAAGTAGCTTTGCTTGGCAAATTGGAGCAGAATGATGGTATTATCTGGAGGCAAGTTAGAGTTGGGAAGCAAGGCGGATGGTTAGTGAACGCTTTTCTTCAGCCGCATAAATAATTTGCTGTTGTGAACGTGCATTAGCTCATCATGAGTCTAATCCTCACTGCTTACTTGTTAGGGGCAGAATAGAATTGCTTTACACTCCACTCACATGAAATTGGGCGTATGAACATTTATTAAAACAATATCTGGCGGCCAAAGGCCGCCAGAATTTTTTAGAGGATCACTATCCACATGCAAACTCCTTCAGGGCTAATTACGTTGAAATCTAGATGAAAAAAAATGCAGAGCAATCACAAAGAGTGCCGATCATCACAGCGCAAGTAGCAATTGTGTTGTTAACGTTATTATGGGTGCAATTGGCTGCTCCTAGCAGCGCCACAGGGTCCGTCTCAGCACAGCCGCAACTCCTCGATAAGATTCCCACAGAATATTCCGAAGCAAGCGGGACGACGGCCAATTGTCGATATGGTGTTACAGTGGGTCCCGGCGAAACTCAAATCATCCCTCAAATTGGAGCCGGCGCATTTTATTGGTTTACCAGCCCTTACTGGCCCGGCCCAATACCTGACAATGATGCCGAGGTTGTTCATCTGATCAAAACCTTTCAAAAGAAATCAGGTAGTATGTATTTACCTGAATACACTACAAACGTGCCCCTTGATAGCGCTTTAGGTGACTATATTCGTAATAATCCTGGCGATGTATGGATTGTTGGCAACGAGGTAGATCGCGGACCTAATCCGGGCCAGGTCACAGGAGGGCAGGGGGACATGTGGCCCGAAATGTACGCTGAGGCATACCACGATATATACTATTTCATCAAATCCTATGACTATTCAGCCAGGGTGGTTAACTCCGGGTTGGTCCAGGTAACCCCCGGACGGCTGCAATACCTGGACAAGGTATGGAATGCGTACAGGGCGAAATATGGCAGCGTGATGCCGGTTGATGCATGGAGCATGCATGTCTATATCCTACCTGAAGTCCACGCAGACGGTATAACGCCTAACGGAATCGCCAATGTTGCGCTACGTACCGATCCGGCTATCGGGAAACGTGAAAGCGCCAACGATGCCCAAGCTTGCTCCGATCCGGATGTGTACTGCTTTGCAGAACATGACGACATGTCTGTTTTTAGTGAGCAAGTTGTGGCGATGCGCCAGTGGATGAAACAGCATGGGCAGCAACAAAAACCCTTAATGCTCACCGAGTATTCCATCCTCTATCCCCATGAAATCGACGAAGATTCCTGTTGGCTGCAGGATGAATTTGGCAATTGCTTCACACCGGACCGTGTTTCCACGTTTATGGTGAACAGCTTTAACTATCTTGATGGCGCGCGTGACAGTAGCCTGGGATATGCGTTGGATGATTCCCGTCTTGTACAAGATTGGTTCTGGTTTGGCGTTTACCCGGAGCGAGTCGGCGACGTGAGCGGGCTTGTAAAGAGTGACCTATCCACTCTAACATTGGTAGGGGAGACGTATCGTGATTATGTGAACGCCGAACCGGTGTCAATGAACCTCATCGTCGAACGAGTGCCTGATGCAACCGCTACGACATGGGAAGACAATACGGCGACGGCTAAGCTTTCAGTCAGATTCCGCAACAATGGGAACACGGCCGTTAATTCACCTTTTAATGTGACCTTTTATCAGGATGCGGCGCATACAGAGCCAATAGGGTCGGCAACAATTTCCCCACTGGTTCGAGGTTGTGCTTTAAGCAGTTATGTAGCATCGGTAACTTGGAGTGGTCTGACACCTGGGGCGCACCAGTTTTGGGTTGCTGTTGACAGCAGCAATGTAATAGATGAGAGTTCTCCAGATAAAGCCGATAACTTCGGAACCGGATATGTTCGGGTCCATAAATATGGGTCGCTGCTGCCTGTTATACGGTTGTAGTATTAGGCTTTTTCGCCGCTTGCCAACCCTGAGATATTCACCGCGATTATACTTTTGGTAACTGCCAAATATCTAAGCCTCCAAATCGCTTTCGCCCTCCTATTACACGACTGTGAAATCGCAGCTACGATTATCCATCAAGCGTCATTCCTGGTGACTCTGCCAGCACCACAGCAACACGGGAAAATCACATTTTACTATTGTCTTGCATAAAAATGTGGTAGCAGCCACCGTGTAACCTTTGAGTTCTACGGGCAATTTTGGGCTATTATACCATCTATGACCTATAATAATCCGGCAAAATGCTTGGGTGGCATATGCTTGTACCTGTTAACCTTTTGGACCCATCCTGTGCGAAGATTGGTGGATCGGAGAGATATTTATGTTATTAACGATCGAACGAGTTGCGCTTCTGAAATCAATCGACATATTCGCCGAAACACCGGACCATATGCTGGCATCGGTCGCCCGGATTATTCATGAGGTCGAAGTGGCCCAAGGTGAAACCTTCATCCGTGAAGGCGAGGCTGCTGACTGTCTGTTTACCGTCATTGAAGGCCAGGTTCGTGTCCACAGCCAGGATAGAACGATCATCGTTCTTGGCCCAGGAAAAACGGTTGGGGAGTTAGCCTTGCTTGATCCCGAGCCGCGCGCGGCATCGGTCACGGCGTTGGAGGACACTCTCCTCTTTCGTATCGATCGAGAACCATTTGACGAAGTGATGGCTGACCGTCCAGAAATCGCACGTGGCGTCATTCGTGCGCTAACACGCCGTTTGCGCGAGCAAGGCCGAATTATTACGGGCATGGCCGATTCCGGTGGGGGTAGAGCCTAAGGATTATGACGGCACGTTCAGCCACGCAAGCCGAGGAAGATAGCCTGCTCACCCGTCTCTCATTGCTAATTGGCCAATCGTTCTTTCTTGGTCTCACACTTGCGTTACTGATCGTTGCCGCGATAGCGCTGCTCCTTTCGACATACGGCGCTGGAGCCCTGCCGTATGTCTACATCGTCGTTGCGCTTCTAGGCTCGATTGCATTCTATGGCTTTGCTGAAGTGCAAAGGCGTTGGACACTCATTCAAGTGTCTGTCGTTACAGAATTGCTGGTTGCGGTCTTCCTCGCGTTGGCAGGGGCAGGGCTGGTATTCGCCCAGGCCGAGTGGCTGGCCTTTGCGGCCATGGTGGCTTTTTCACTCATTATTCAGGTAGGGTTTGTTATTCTTGGCGGGCAAGCCGGGCGCTTGCTTGATGTGCGCCAGATCAAGCGGCATTTCCCACGCATTGTAGGCGGGTTTGTTGTCGGCTTCATGGTCGGCGGTGCGCTCGTATCTCCCTTGCAACGTTGGCTAGGAGGAACTGAATCTCTGCTTCTGGTCGCGGCCGCTTCGGCCACGGTGATGCTTGTTCTGCTGTTGATGACCAACAGTCGATTTCGCGTCGCACTAAGTCAGACAGGTGGAGGCGGGCCCCAACTGCCAGCGCCACCGCTGCGGCGGGTGGTAGTAAAACGTTTTGTTCTCTTCGTTTTTGCCTACCAGATGCTATCGGCCATGGCCAGCCAACTGCTCGATTTTATGGTTTTGGCCGCCGCAGATGCTCGCTTTGCCGACAGCGACGTCCTAGCGCAATTTTTTGGCAACTATACCTTCTTCCTAAATTTGATAGACTTGCTCTTTCTGACCCTGGTAGCCGGATTATTGCTAAGTCGTTTTGGGCTGCGATTTGGTCTGGCAGCCAATCCGGGGGTGGATATTCTATTCCTGGTCGCGATAGTTGCGACTGGAGTCGTGGCCGGTCCTACGTCGACTTTGTTTTTCTGGTTAGTGGTGCTTATTCGAGTGTTGGACATCACCTTTACTGACGGCACTACCAGAACATCGATCAATGCAGCCTATCAGGCCTTGCCGGGGCACGAGCGCGTGACCGTGCAGACAGGTGTCGAAGGCATTGGCGTGCCGTTGGCATTGGGATTAACAGGTATTACCTTGCTACTATTCAATGCTATTGGTGACGTGACATTGGTACACATCGCTGCTTTCACGCTGGCTGTGTCACTGTTGTGACTCTTCGCTGCTTTCTTAATGTATAGGGATTATGCCGCAAATTTGTTAAAGACCATGCGGCGGCGGGCTCTTGATCCGGCCGAGTTGACGCTCGATAGCAAAGCCGGTTTGGCTGTAGTTGAACGCCTACTGACAAGTAGACAGGTGAGAGACGTACGCCTTGGTTTGGATGTGTTAGGAGGTGCTGAACATCCTTCCTTATCGGAGCACTTGCTTAATCTGGCGACAAATGGAACGGCCGACATTCAGACTGAAGCACTATCCCGTATTGAGACGCGCCGGTTGCAAGAGGCGCTGTCCATCGTAAAGAGCCTGATTGCCGCTGATGCCGATCCGGCTGTACGTGGGGCGGCGATACGGGCGTATTGTGCACTGGCTGAAGTAGAAGCGGTAGAGACATCTATCCCCTATCTTGACAGTACTCAGTTGGATGTACGCCTTGGAGCGGCCGTTGGTTTGTTGCGTTATGGAAGTATACCTGGTGTCCTGGCCGTGGGTCCGCGGCTTACAGCTTGGGAGCATTCGCGCGAAGTGGATGATCGATGTTTTCTGGCTCACGTGATGGGTGAGGTAGATCAACCCTATCTTTACCAACCTTTGCTCTCCTTGCTAGTGGATCCCGACCTCCCTGTGCGCAGGGCTGCTCTGCACGCGACCGGGCGGATCAAACATCCGCGATTGCTGCCGCTGGTTGTCGACAACCTATCAGATGTTGCGACACGTTCCGCTGCGTTTGAGGCACTTGTTTCCTATGGTGATTCCATGTTGCCGGTCGTTGATAAGGCGCTTTCTAGCGGCGCACTATCTGTTGAAGATACGGTTCGGCTTGTGCGGGCTTGTGGACAGGTGAAAGGGGAGCGAGTGCTTGCGCTTATGAAACCGTGCCTAAGCCACCCTGTTGATGCAGTGCGTGGCCAAATAATGGCCACGCTGCACGCTTGTCGCTTCCATGCTCACGCTGATGCTGACGAGCTCGCCATGGTAAATGATGTTCTTTGCCGGGAGGTGGAACGCGCTCATTGTTTGTTGGTTGCCCACAAGGATGTTGAAGGCGGAGAGGTCGCGGAGCCCTTGGGGCGCGCATTAAGCGATGAACTTTCCCAGGCTCGGCGGCGAATTTTCTGGTTGTTGTCATTCATGTATGATTCTCGGTCACTGCTGAGTGCAGAGACTCAGCTTTCTCATGGCAGAAATAGTGAGCAGGCTCTGGCCTTGGAGATGTTAGATGTGACGCTTTCATCTGCACATAAGGGCTTGACGTTTCCGTTAATTGATCCAAAAATGGAACAGGTGCAACGTGTCCAACTACTGGGCGGGCACTTCGAGGCTGGGTCGCTTTCCATTGAGAAACGTTTGCTGACCTTGATTCAAAACACAGATGGACAGTGGGTGCAGCCATGGACGCGGGCTTGCGCCATATACGCTGCTGCTAAATCGGGTGTGAATGGGGCACTTCCATACATCAAAGCTGCTTTGGATGATCACGACCCGGTCATACAGGAGACGGCCGCATGGGCGATATCTGTCTTGGAGCAGGAGCCATAAGTTCTGTTGGCGGTGGATCATAGCCGGTAAAATTACGCGCCACGATAAGCAACTTGCTCCAGCCAACATGGGGATCGGTTAAAAAGGTAGCAAATATTATCGACCAAAATGATCTGAATGGTTGACAGACTGAATTTTAGAGATAAACTGTATTATAATACGTGTCCGTTAGGAGTGTTCGTTGCGAGCCCTGACTGGGCGCTGTATATTTGGCCGAGCTGTAATTTGTTAGTTGGCCGTTTCATAGGATTCATTAGTCTCATTCTCGTGGGAGGAAAACAATGGTTAAACCTTTCATCTTATCAGTAGATGATGAACTGCAGGTATTAAATGCAGTCAATCGCGATTTGCGCGGGCACTATCGCAAGGATTATCGTATCGTGAAGGCGAGTTCCGGTCAGGAGGCGCTGGATACGCTGACACAGCTAAAGCAGCGCAATGACCCGGTCGCCTTGCTTGTGGCTGACCAACGTATGCCAGGCATGACCGGTACCGAGTTCTTGACGGAGGCTCTAAAGCTTTATCCAGATGCGCGTAAGGTACTGCTCACTGCTTATGCGGATACAGAAGCGGCTATCACAAGTATCAACACCATTGGACTGGATCATTACCTGAAGAAGCCTTGGGACCCACCTGAACAGAACCTCTTCCCGGTCCTGGATGATTTGCTTGATGATTGGTGGGCTAATGTGCCGGTGCCGTATGATGGTATTCGGGTAGCTGGGACCTTATGGTCCCCGAGTAGCCATCGAGTCAAGGACTTCATCTCTCGCAATCGGATTCCATATCAGTGGCTAGATATCGAGGTCGATAGCGAAGCCAAGGCCATTGTAGATGAAGTGCACAAGGAACAGCGCGGTTTGCCGGTTGTCTTTATGCCCGAAGGTCAAGTGTTAGTTAACCCCAACAACACCGAGTTGGCACAAGCAATCGGTATGCAAACCGAGGCCAGCGAACCCATGTATGATCTGATTATCATCGGTGCGGGGCCTGCAGGATTGGGGGCGGCCGTTTATGGTGGCTCGGAAGGCTTGAAAACTTTGATGATTGATAAAGCCGCCACGGGTGGTCAGGCAGGAACTAGCTCCCGCATTGAGAACTACCTGGGATTCCCCAAGGGCTTGAGCGGTGCAGATCTGGCTCGCCGGGCCACGGCCCAGGCTAAACGCTTTGGTGTAGAGATCCTGATTCCTCAAGAGGCCGTCAGCTTGCGTGTAGATGATCCCTATAAATTCGTTACTTTGTCCGACGGCACAGAAGTGGGATGCAAAGCCCTGGTAATTGCCACTGGCGTCACCGTGCGGCGTTTGCAAGTTCCCGGCGTCGAGTCGTTGGAAGGCGCCGGAATCTATTATGGTGCCGCTCTAACAGAAGCTGCTAACTATCGCGGACGGCATGTATTTGTGGTCGGTGGAGCCAATTCGGCTGGTCAGGGCGCCATGTTTTTCTCACGTTATGCCAGCAAGGTGACTATGTTGGTACGGGGGTCTTCTCTCGCCAAAGGAATGTCACAATATCTGGTTGAGCAGATTGGCGCGACGGCGAACATCGAGGTGCTGACCCGCGTTCAGGTGGTTGAAGCCAAGGGCGAAGACAGGTTAGAGGCCCTGGTGTTGTATAGCCAGGATAGAGATGAAACCTGGGAGATGCCGGCCGCGGCGGTTTTTGTTTTTATCGGGGCTACGGCACATACTGATATGCTTGAAGGGGTTGTCGAGCGAAACAATAAAGGCTTTATCATGACGGGCCAGGATTTAATGGAAGGCGGCAAGATCCGCGGCGGTTGGAGACTGCAGCGGCAGCCATATATGCTGGAAACGAATATTCCTGGAGTCTTTGCTGTAGGCGATGTGCGCCACGCATCGGTCAAGCGGGTGGCATCCGCTGTCGGCGAAGGCGCCATTGGCGTGAGCCAGGTACACCGTTATTTGCGAACCGTTTAAGTGTAATTGCATATGTGATTATGATCTGCAGGTTGCGGACGGCTTTCTGTCGGTGCGCGCCCCTATGAACCGTTGAGGAACCATGATTGTGTACGACTTTCTCAAAAAAGTTGATCTGTTTGCTGAGTTATCGGAGGATGATCTGCGAGAGATATGCGCCGATGTCACTGAAGTTGTGCTGGCTGACGGCGAAATGTTGTTTGAAGAAGGGGATAAGGGGGACAAGGCATATATTATCCAGAAAGGTAAGCTGGAAATAACGAAGCAGACGAGTGGCCGCGAGGTGTTGTTGGCCGTGCGCCAGGAGGGTGACGTCATTGGTGAATTGGCGTTGTTAGAGGAGGCCCCGCGTATGGCCAGCGTACGCGCACACGGATCGGCCAAACTGCTCTCTATCCGCAAGGATGCCTTGGACGCTTTGCTGGCAAACAGCCCATCGGCGGCACGTGCGATGCTCGAGACTGTACTCGCTCGCTGGCGGAGCACCCAGGCCCAATTGCGCCAAAGTGAGCAGATGGCCCAACTGGGCACTTTAACTGCTGGCGTGGCTCACGAATTGAATAATCCGGCAGCGGCCGTCAAACGAGGCGCGGACCAATTGCTATATGTGCTACGGCCGTTTGCACGGGCACAGGCGGCTCTTGGTAAATACGCGTTTTCGCCTGCCCAACAAGCGACGGTTGATGATTTGGAAGCCCAAGTCCAAGCACACTCCGCTGAAGACAATATACTCAACGCTCTCGAACGTAGTAATCTGGAGGTAGAACTCGAAGATTGGCTTGATGATTCTGGCGTAGACGACCCGTGGGATCTGGCACCGGCATTGGTCGATCTCAATTACACTACGGCACAGATTGACGCCTTGAAGCGGCAATTCGACATTGCCGAACTCGCAGAAATCTTGCGTTGGTTAGTGGCCACGTACCAGACACATAATCTGCTGAGGGAAATCGCGCAAGGAGCGGGGCGAATCTCTGAAATCGTTAAGGCCCTCAAATCTTATGCCTATCTTGATCAAGCACCGGTCCAATCCGTCAACATACATGAAGGCCTCAATGATACTTTGGTTATTCTGCGCCACAAGCTCAAGCAGGGTATTGAAGTAAAGCGCGAATATGCAGTAGATATGCCGCTCATTCAAGCTTATGGTAGTGAACTCAACCAGGTGTGGACCAACCTTCTAGACAACGCCATCGATGCGCTTGATGGGCATGGGGTGATCACGTTGCGTACGCGCCATGAGGATGATCAGGTCGTGGTAGAGATTCAGGATAATGGGCCCGGCATCCCGGAAGAAATACAGCCACGTATCTTTGATGCCTTTTTCACAACCAAAGGACCTGGCAAGGGAACCGGATTAGGGTTAAATATAAGCTATAATATTGTGGTTTATAAGCATCGTGGCGACATTACTCTTTGGTCGCAGCCGGGAAAAACCTGTTTCCAAATCTGGTTACCGCTCAACTTTGAAGCTGCTGGGAGGTTGTCCGTGACGAAATCTGAACCAAACAACTCCAACTAACCAATCCTCACTCGTCACTAAAGTTTGCTGAATCATCGCCTATGTTTTGGACCTTGTTGCTGGCTGATATAATCGCCGACTACCCTCTTCAATCAGATCGCTTGGTTGTCGCAAAGAAGCGTCTGCCAGGATTGGTTATCCATGTCGCTATACATTGGGTGGTCATGACGCTACTCCTTTGGTCTGTCCTCGCGATTGTGTGGCCCTATATTCTGGCGATTGTTGCCATTCATTTTGCTATTGACTCTTTTAAAAACTATTTGGGTCGTATTCGCCCGCACTGGGTAATCAATACCTATTTATTAGATCAGCTGCTTCATGTGACCTCGTTGGTGCTAGTAAGCGCCTTGATGGCGCAGAGCACCGAGCTACCCGTTTGGCAGATCACAAAGCCCTGGGTAGCCTACGCGCTTGGACTATTGCTCGCTACCCATGTGTGGTTTGTCACTGAAAGGATCCTTTACTACCGTAACGATGAACAAAAGACAAAGATAAATGCTACTATGTGGCCACGCATAGGAGTTCGACTTGTCGTGTATTTGTCAATTGTTGCTGCCTCTTTGTTTAGTTGGCTATTGGCTCTGCCGGCGATCATCATTATTCCCTTGCTTTATGGACGGGTTAACTATCCTCGCTGGTGGTCGTTACTAGATATTGGTGTGCCCGCTATTTCAGCACTGATTGTTCGCTTGATTCTGGCGATTTATTTCGTGCGTTGACTATGAAATGCTCGATGCAAGATTCTTTTCTTAACCGTCCTGATATACAGTAGTTTGTGAATAATTGTTAATGGATTTCTGCTGTGACTACACCGGCTACAGATCAAGTTGCTGCATCATGCCGACAATTGATTGGTAAACTGGAGAATTATCACCCAACTCGACTAACGGCCGTCCGTTATACTCAAATTCCACCAGCTTCGTATCAGCCGGAATAAAACCCAGAAAGGGGATCCCCATTTTGTCGACTCTTTCTTGAAGCGGAACTGGCATTTCTCCTGGCAGACGGTTTAATATCAGCCACGTATGCTCAATGTGAATGTCCATTTGTTCGCGGAAGGAGGCGATCCGTTCCGCCGCCACCAACCCCCGTTGGGTCGGATCGCTTACAACGAGTAAGTGTTGCACATCACGCGTCGTGCGGCGGCTGAGATGCTCCATGCCGGCCTCGTTGTCGATTACGACATAACGATAATTCTTACTGATAGAGTCCACAACCTCTCGCAGATTGTGGTTGACAGCGCAGTAGCAGCCAGGCCCTTCGGAGCGACCCATGGCTACCAGGTCAAAGCGATCCCCCTCGGAGACAGAGGAACGTACCTGGTAATCGAGGAATTCCCTCTTGGATATGCCCCCGGGTAACGCTCCCATTGCAGCACCCCCCGCTGTCAAGGAACTCTTCACCTGAGACAATAAATCCTCGCGGATATCACCAACCGTCCAATCTAGGTCGAGGCCCAAGACCATGTTCAGGTTGCTGCTGGGATCGGCGTCAATAGCCAGGATTGCACCCGGCTGTGTCTGCACCAAATACTTGATCACCATTCCCGAGATGGTCGTCTTGCCCACGCCCCCTTTGCCTGCCAGCGCGATGGTTGTTGTCATACTTTATATGCTCCTAATAATGGGATGAAGGACGAAAAACCCTCATCCGATCCCATAATGATTGGTCATGCTGATCCGCCGCGGACCTTATTGCCTCCAATTATATATCTCCTGTTTCGATCCATGAAAACTGGCTACAGATTACCGATCAGTGGATATTGACAATTGGCTCGCGGCAAGCAGTCTCCCCATCTCATGTGCTGACTGCCGTAACGCGGGGACATGATCATATACGGCCGTTCCTAAACGATCAGCTTCTTGCACCGCCAGGTCCGCAGGTAGTATACCCAGGACGGGCAACCCCGGTGACTCCTCATGTAGGAATTTCGCTTCATCTTCGTTACGCACCTTGTTGCCCACAAGCCATAGCCGCTCAAGGCCGATGTCATTGGCCAGTTTTTTGATTTGCAGTGCCGTCCCCAAACTTCTCCTGGTGGGTTCGACCACGACGATCAGGGCGTCGACGAAATCCACCGTCGCCCGGCCCAGGTGCTCCACGCCAGCATACATGTCCATGATGAGTACATCCTCATCACGGAAAAGCAAGTGCGTAAACAACGTTTTTAGCATTGCGCTTTCCGGGCAAATGCAGCCCGACCCACCTAAATCGACTGACCCCATTTCTAATAGGCGCACGCCGCGATGGGTGACACTATACCGTTCTGGTAAATCATCAACACGGGGATTCAAGGTGAAAAAACCACCCACTGTGCCGGGTTTGGCCCCGGTACGCTCTTCAATCAGTTCATCCATCTCGGCGATAGGGTGCAGTTGGGCACGTAACGCGTCAGGAAAGCCCAGCGCTCCCGCCAGGCATGGAGAAGGATCCGCATCTACGGCCAACACATCCCGTCCCGTATCTGCGTACACCTGCGCCAGTAACGCTGCCAGAGTCGTCTTGCCGACCCCACCTTTGCCACTAATGGCTAATTTCATATTGACATTTTCCTTTGGGCTAATAGCTGTCGCTGTGCGACCGCTGTGCGATCAAACTGCTACTTAGGGTACTGCCCAGTATAGCACAGGCATCGGTGGATAGGTGGTGACTACTATTTCCGTCAAACAGCACGCGATAAGACGGCTGAAAATCCTCATCTCCTTGCCATCCTACAGCCAGCAACTGTACTTGCGGTAAGGCTTGAAAGGCAAAAGCGGCATCACCTAATGTTTCTTGACGCCCACCCAGCAATTGAGCCGCTGCTTGGAAAGAGTCCAGGTCATTGCCGAACGCTTTTGTCAGTTCGTTGCCGGTATAGCCCTGGAAAGCTGCCGTATAAAACTTGCCGTCAGGCAGTTCGGTAAAAGCGATCCATGTCCCTGCCGGGGGTGTGCCATCGGAGATGTGAAAATAGTAGGACAGCATGGCCATGGTCATAGTCGGCAAAGGATCGCCGGTCTGAGCATCACGCCCGGTGAATTCGGGCCAGGTTAAGATGAGATCCCGGCCCCACATGGGTAACAGAAATTCACCCTGGCCAGTTCCTTTGTCTGAGTAGACTGCTCCAGTATTTGACGCCAGAGCGTCCGTGTCTCGCCTTTGTATCTCAACCCGCAACTCTTCCACTCGCAAAGCCAGATAATCGCGGGAATCTTTCATATGTAAAGTAGTCATGAAAAGCAACCTGGCTACAATAAATCCCGCGAAGCGAGAAGTGGCCTGGGATCAACTAGATTCTTGTGCAACGCCATTGCCTTGTCCGGCAAACCTAACGCCAGGGCCATTAGCTGTGTGAAATAAAG
>JAACFF010000601.1 GCA_009937635.1 Chloroflexota bacterium | reverse complement strand
CATGCTTGGTTTAGATTGAATAATACCTCATAAATCCTCTTTTTCAGAGCAATAAATCAAGCCGCCCATCGCTGGCAAATGAACTCTGCCTGACATTTTGTTGCTTAAGCTCTACAATTCCGCCATGCGCATTGGTATCGATTGCCGTCTCCCTACATACCAGATGGGAGGGATTAGCCAATATGTTTTACACTTACTGCCCTCACTGGCTGCGGTGGATAGACACAATGAGTACGTGCTATTTCATAGTCGCAAGGAACAGCGCTCGTTCATTCCGCCGCAGGCCTCAGGGCGGTTCATACGTCGGAACCTATGGACGCCGTGCCACCATCGCTGGGAACCGTGGGCGTTGACCGTAGAATTGGCGCGTTATAAATTGGATGTGATGCACAGCCCAGATTTCATTCCGCCATTTGGTGGCGGCAGGCGACGCATCATTACCATTCATGATCTTAATTTTGTCTTTTACCCCGATTTTCTTACCGCCGAAAGTAGGCGATATTACCTGGACCAGGTAAGGTGGGCTACTGAGGTGGCGGATCATATTTCTGTTGATAGCCATGCGACGCGTAGGGACGTTATTGAAATTCTGGAAACTCCAGAAGAAAAGGTAACTACCATTCATTTAGCAGCCAATCCTCTGTATGAGCACCCCTTTTCGGAGATGGCCGTTGACGAGACCCTGCAAAAATACAATCTTCCCCGAGGATTCATTTTGTTCGTCGGCACACTAGAACCTCGAAAAAACCTGCCCATGCTGCTCCGGGCTTATGCACGGCTGCGACAGCATAGCGCCATAGATCTGCCCTTGCTCCTGGTGGGGAGAAAGGGTTGGATTTCAGACAAGATTTTTACCACAATTGCCGAGTTGGACCTTGAGGAATATGTGCGCCATTTGCCTGGGTTGATAGATGAAGAACTGGCCCATTTGTACCATGCTGCCGGCGTATTGGTAACGCCCTCTAAGTATGAGGGATTTGGTTTGCCGGCGTTGGAAGCTCAACATTGTGACTGTCCGGTGATTGTAAGTAACCGTGGCTCGCTACCTGAAATCGTTGGTGAAAATGGACTCAAACTCGACCCGGATGATATTGAACTTTGGGCTGAGTCTCTAGCCCTCGTGCTTTCCGATGCAGAATTAAGAGAAGCGATGATCAACAACGGTCGCACCCAAGCCAAGCGCTTCAACTGGCAAAAAACAGCGCTGGAAACCGTAGCCCTGTATGAAGGATGAAATATGTGCGAGGTGCTCCTATTAACGCCACAATTGCCCTATCCGCCGCACCAGGGGACTAGTCTGCGCAATCTACACATAGTTAAGGGGCTTTCCAGGCGGAATCGAATCACGCTCTTGAGTTTTCTTGAGCACGATCGTCGCGCTGGTCCGGAGACAATGGGTCCGTTGCCTGATTTGTGTAGGCAGATAGTGACGATTCCTGCGCCACCGCGTCGTTCATCAACGCAACGGCTGTGGCAGATGGCGACGACGCGCAAGCCCGATATGGCCCTCCGTTTGCACAGCCATCGATTTGAAATCACCCTGCGCAGATTGTTAAGTGAAAAGTTGTTTGCTGTGGTTCAAATCGAAGGCATCGAACTTGCCTGGACGATTAAACCAATACGCGCTATCCGTCCGGGCGTTAAACTTGTGTTTGATGCTCACAATGCGGAATCCGTTCTGCAGGAGAGATCGATGCAAGCTGATCTGGGCAATTTTCGCCGTTGGCCGGCTGCAGCTTATTCCTGGGTTCAAAGCCGTCGATTGCGCCAATTGGAGGCTTGGATAGGTGAGGAAGTGGATTGGGTTACGGCCGTCAGCCAATCGGACAAGGACAGCCTTGCCGCCCAGATGACGGAAACCCTGGTACCCATCACAATCATACCCAATAGCATTGATGTATCGCAGTATGAGGGAGATACAGAAGCTGCAGATTTCCTCAGCACCAACCTATACAGCTATGATGTGATCTTCACTGGCAAGATGGACTACCGTCCCAATGTGGATGCGGTGCTTTGGTTCGCCGATGAAGTTTGGCCAAAGATAGTGGCCCACATGCCAGAAACGAAGTGGGCCATTGTTGGCCAAAGGGTACACGCAAGGTTGGAAAAAGTGCGCGATTTGCCTGGCGTTACCTTTACCGGCTGGGTTGAACATATACAGCCATACCTGGTAGGGGCAAAAGTCTTCATCATGCCCTTTCGTGTAGGAAGTGGAACACGATTGAAATTGATCGAAGCCTTAGCAGCTCGCAAAGCAGTTGTTAGCACTTCCATGGGAGTGGAGGGGTATCCAGTGCAAAATGGTACGGAGTTGCTGCTGGCGGACACAGCAAGAGATATGGCAGAAGCGGTAGTGAAATTGCTGGCAGATCCAGAATTAAGGATACGGCTGGGAACAACCGGTTGTGGATTCGCCCAGCAATACGATTGGCGAAAAATCACCACAAAGTTTGATGAGGTCTATTCTGCGTTGGGTGAGTAAGTGCGGTAAAAAAGTTTTTGCAAGCAACCTGCTTGCTTAGCAGCCATCTGCTCAAGTGAATGGGCTGCGCGTAGGTTGGGCACTAAAAGCCGGCGCAGCGGAGCGGCTGATCCCGGCGATGGCGATTGTACCAATAGATTTTCGGGTATTCATGCTACCACAGGCGGGACACTCCTGTGTGTCGCTTGACTGTGACATGCGTAATTTTCTTTCAAATGGCTGCGCACATTCGCGACAGACGAAGGTGTACATGGGCATAAGTCGTACCGCTCCCTTTTTCACAATAACTTACATTGACAATTTATAGGCAGGTAGCCATTCTATGCTACTATCTA
>JAACFF010000600.1 GCA_009937635.1 Chloroflexota bacterium | reverse complement strand
ACCTGGTGTATCCTGGCGTTGATTCAACATTCTCAATCCGGGATCCAGTTGAAATCGAGGCTTTTCGCCAGCGCCAGCAACTCCCAGAGCGCTACATATTACACGTAGGTACGCTCCAACCGCGCAAGAATATCCCAACCTTACTAGAAGCCTTTGCTAGATTGGACCAGTCTGATACCGTTTTGGTTCTGGTAGGCGGCAAGGGGTGGTTCTATGATGAAATTGAAGCCAAAGTAAGATCACTGGATCTGGCGGAACGTGTTCACTTTACGGGGTACGTGGCTGACTCAGATTTACCGCTCTGGTATAATGCCGCCGCAGTATTGGTGTTTCCTTCTGAGTATGAGGGCTTTGGCATGCCTATTGCGCAGGCGATGGCCTGTGGCACGCCCGTTATCGCCGCTAACACCTCGGCCGTACCCGAAGTATCAGGGGAGGCCGCTCGCCTCTTTGATCCCCATGATGTCGCCACCTTGACTGAGCAAATAGCCATTGTTCTAGACGATCTAAAAGTTGCTACAGAAATGCGTGACGAAGGTTTTTTACAAGCCAGGAAGTTCACCTGGAAACAAGCCGGCCGGGATATGGTCGCTGTCTACCACAGAGCTTTAAACAAAACATGAACTATCGCCTCGGTCATGGCACGATTCGAAACCTGACCATTATCACCGACTTGATTTTGATAAATCTGGGTTTCATATTGGCTTACTTGACCCGTTATGAATTCCGCTGGTTTGCTACAACCACGATTCAAGTGCCCATTGAAGTCTACTATGGCCAGATGTTGTTGTTAACCATCTTATTAGTTGTCACTTTTATTCAGAACAGGGTCTGGGTACGGAGACGAGGCGAGTTTTGGATCGATGAAGTGTCAAGAGTAGGTTATGCAACTGCTGCTGGCGTCGCTTTAATGATGGCATTCACATTTTTTATTCAACCGCTGGCGTTTTCGCGACTTCTACTTATCTGGGTATTGTTATTTATTGTCTTGCTCATCGCCTTTGCTCGACTTGTTCGACGTTGGATATTGGATTTTCTATACAGGCGGGGCATTGGCGTCGACAATGCATTAATCGTCGGATCCGGCGAGGTGAGTCGGGGAATCATTCGCACGCTGCTAGCCCGACCGGACCTGGGTTACAATGCCGTCGGCTATCTAGACGAAGGATCTCGAGAGAACAACATAGGGTCCGGAAGAATACCTCACTTGGGCAGTTGGCTTGACTTAAAGTCGATTCTTAGCACCCAGTCGATCGTTAACACTGTTTTTATTGCTGTACCCAGCCGTGAACATCATAAGGTAGAAGATTTGGTGCGCGTCTGCCAACAATATGGGGTCAATGCCAGAGTTGTACCAGATCTATTTCAGATGAGTTTAAACCGGGTGGAATTTAATAATATGGCTGGCATCCCGATGTTGAGTACGCGAGAGGCGCGAATCAGCCCGGCTGGTAAAACCGTTAAACGCATTCTGGATCTACTTATCGTATTTTTGCTGGCCATACCGGCCGGGATTATCACCATCGTGACAGCCGTCGCCGTCAAGGTTGAGTCGGTTGGACCGGCTTTTTTCTTGCAAGATCGCGTGGGGTATCAAGGTCAGAGATTTAAGATGGCAAAATTCCGTTCGATGGTGGTCGATGCCGACGACCAAAAAGCAGCCTTGCGAGCCATGAACGAAGCATCTGGCCCGATCTTTAAGATCAAGAAGGATCCACGCCTAACGCGGGTTGGGCGGTTTATCCGGCGTTACAGTCTCGATGAACTGCCACAGCTTTATAATGTTTTTGCGGGTGATATGAGCCTGGTTGGACCCCGGCCACCTTTGGCTGACGAGGTGGCTCAATACCAGGCCTGGCACATGCAGCGTCTGGAAGTGAGGGGTGGAATAACAGGATTGTGGCAGGTCAGCGGCCGTTCGGACCTTACTTTTGACGAACAGTGCTTACTTGACATCTACTACATTGAGAACTGGTCCCTCGCCCTCGACCTGCGTATTTTGTTGCAAACCATTCCCCACATCTTATTTGGCCGGGGCGCTTATTAGTCAGAAGGTTTTTTTTAATCAAAATCTTCTGGCGCACTCGGCTGATCCATCCGGACTAGATCACCGTGATGATTGATGATGATTCGAAATCCCAGCATGCCCATCATGTTGCGGGCCTGTTCTGGAATGCCCTGTTTGATGATCTGTTCCATATCAATATTGCGAACGGAGGTGTCAATAGCTGCTTTTGTAAACAAATCGTCGCGGCCGATAAATTTCAACGCCTGCTCGACGGCCAGGTCCTTGTTTTCCTGTAGCTGTTCAATAAATACAGCCAGAACCTGCCGATCGACTTCCTCTGCTTCGATATGGCGATGGAAACCGTTATCGTCCACCATGTAATAGGCTTCAGATCCTATGTGGACTGTCTCTACGGGGATCTCCCGTTCATCATAAACCAATCCGGAAAACAAGGCTTGTCTGGCCATAAGGCATTGCCTTCTAGACAATCAGTGACTTTATTTATAGAAGCTTTCCCAAAGCTTGCCCCACTATCGGGCAAACCAAGCGAATTTCTAGATCATACTTCGCTATGAGCTAATGACAAGGAATATTTGGTAAACGCCCATTGTTTTTCCTAAAGAAGTCAACTCTTTTAGTGCCATGAGAAGTCTCTAACATAAGCTCCAAATAGCACCTATAAAGAAGGCGCTTTCCCGATCAAAATTCCCATTGTGGTATAATCAATGCGTTTGGCTAGAATTGCTTTCGACTGTGACGTTGTGACAATCTGGTAATAATTGGGCAATAGTGGTGACATCCTCGGTGTATG
>JAACFF010000184.1 GCA_009937635.1 Chloroflexota bacterium | reverse complement strand
GAGCAATATGCATGACCTGGCCATCTGCCTCGGCCGTTCGTTGCCCCGGTCCAGTGCCGTGCTGCCAGCTACTTGCGGCTGGCACGTTGGGTGGCGCACCTTGTGCCTTTACGCGTAGCACGCGCTTTTGCACCTCAGTTTCTGCACGGCTGTAGCCACTGATATCCGCCAGCCAATGATCATATAACCCTTTGTTGTCGACGCGATCCAGGTTGCCCGGAATGCGTCGCGTCAAGGTTAAAGAGATTTGCGAACCAAAGCCAGCCGCCAGATGGATGGCGTATTTCACAGGATAACGGCCGCCGCGGCTCAAGTTCAAGGGGCCCAGGTCGGGATCAACGACCTTGAAGTTGGGTACCGGGGGCACAATGCCATGTTCCAAAATCTTGACGGCAATAACATCTTCTACCCCGACACCCATGGGATGCCCCGTAAAGCCTTTGGTATTGGCGATAATGATATCGTTGGCCGATTCGGCAAACGTTTCACGTAAGGCGACCACTTCCGCCGAGGCGCTGCCCCCACGCGCCGGTGTGTAGGTTTCGTGAGACATGAAGACTGTGTTGGGGGCCATAGCGTACCGGTTTAGGCCAAAGCGGCGTTCGGCGGCCGTGACCAGGTTGTTCATCACCTGAGCGATATGGTTGACATCCAACCGCGTGCCATGGAAAGCGCTATTGGACGTCTCGCTGCTTAGCAGCTCGACGATACCGCGCATGCCGCGCTCTTGTAGGGCGTCCTCGCTTTCGACGACCAGGGCGCAAGCGCCCATGCCAATGATAGTGCCATGACGCCGGCGGTCGAAAGGTAGCGCCGCTTCGTCTACACGGTCTTTGGTGGTCACCGCGCCCGCGGCCAGGAAGCCCGCGCCAACCCATTCCATCAGGTTGTCGCTGGTGACATTATCGCCGCCAATGACAATCACGCGCCGGCAACGGCCGTTGCGGATCCAATCCTCTGCAATGGCGATCCCCTGCGCAGTGCTGGCGCAAGCAGCGTTGACTTGTGTGTTTGGCCCACGCGCGCCGATATATTGGGCGAATTGACTGTGTCCCATCGAGAGGAAGCGGAACAAGAAGCGCCGGTCAAACGTATAGGGCGCGGCCTCCAGTTTCGCCCGTATTTCGCCAATACGCCGGTTCAATTCATTAAGCGTGTTATCATCCGTTGTAAAGCGGCGCAATTCTTCCAGGGTTTCTAGTTTTTCGAGTCTCGTTTGCCACTCGTAATAACGTTTGAATTCGTCGGCGAAACGATCGCCACCCGGGAAGGCGCTGGCAAAGATAACGCCCGTTTCATCGCGCAGTGCCTGGGGTAACATCCAACGGTCTGGCAGGTACTTACCAGTCGTCGTGCGTTTATAGGTTTGTACCAGCGGAATGCCGGCTTCCCTTAAGGCGTCCAGCCCGGCAGCCATGGCTAACTGTGAAGTAATGTCCAGTGCTTCAACCAATTTTCTGGGCACGCCATACTCTTCAGTCAGATCGAAAGCACCTGGCCGGCCGGCCAATTTGACCACTTCTTCCGGCTCGGTGATGGTGACCAGTCTGCCGCTGCCATCGGCCGCTTTCACCAGGCGCGTCACGCGTTTGTCTACTATCAATTTGCGGAAACGTTCCGGGATCAGATCGATGAATTGCTCACCGCCCAGAATCCGTAGCGCATTGTCAGGGTCCATCACTTGCTTTTCCGCTCCAGGCAGCCCGAGCCCAGTGCCGCTAATGACCACCGAGCCCAACGGTCGTTCATTACGATCGTAAAGGGTCTGCGCTGGTGCAACTGCCGTGGGGACCTGGCTCATTGCTTGCTGAACCGCCTGCGTGACTATCTGCGAAAGCGCTTCCATGGAGGGTTGTGCGCCGTTGCCATCAGTTGGTGGTGTGGGTTGCCTCATCTCGGGCGTCGGTTCTGACTGGATTACTGGTTGTGCGGGAGCGGTCATGTCAGTTATGGTACCATTCTGGCCTGTGTATCCGGCCGCATAGAGACCGCACAGCGCCTGGTTGAACGCCTGCAGGTCACCCGTCTTGGGGTGCAGAGTCATCAATGCCAGAACCTCTTCCCGGTCCATAAACACGTCCCGCGCAAATCCCCTTAGGGCTCGCTTGGGACCAACCTCGACGAAGGTACGAACTCCATTGTCGTACAGCTTCTCCAGTCCTTTCACCCACTGTACCGTGGAGGCCACCTGTTGCTGTAAGTTGTCCTTGATCGCCTCAGGCGTGTGCGGGTAAAAATCGCCCGTTAGATTTGCAATCAGCGGAAGTTGAGGCTCGGAAATGCGTAGGCGATCCAAAACTTCTCGTAATGGGCCGCTGGCGGGGGCCACGATTTCGGTGTGGAAGGCGTGGCTGACCGGAATCAATATGGCCCGGTACCCTTTTTCCTCGAAGACCTTGCAAGCTTCTTCGACCGCCTTGCTGCTGCCGCCGATGACACATTGGCTGTGGCTGTTGATGTTGGCCGGGATCACATAGCCGTCCACTTCCTGCAAGGTGCCCATGACCACATCATAAGGGGCCAGGATAGCGGCCATCTTGCCGTTATCATCTAAACTGACCTTGCTCATCTCGCTGCCGCGGGCGGCCGTCGCTTCCAGGGCATCGGCGAAAGGCATAATGCCGGCGGCGATGAGGCCAGCGTATTCGCCTAATGAATGGCCCATGACCATATCGGGCTTAAATCCATATTCGGCCAACAGCTTGAAAACGGCCGTGTCCAGCATTAACATCGCCGGCTGTGTGATTTCCGTCTGCATCAAGCCAAACTGCGCCTGGTTTATGGCGCTGGAATCCTCAGGATCGACGAAAATATAGTCGGTAAGCGGCTGGCCTAAGATCGGAGTCATCACTTCGTCCGCCTCGGCGAAGACACCCGCGACCACGGGCGACAGTTCGGCCAATTCACGCCCCATGTTGACGTACTGGCTGCCCTGTCCGGGGAACAGGAAGGCGATTTTGCCTGGAGGGTCACCGCTGCCGCGGAAGATGCCTTGCGCTTCAATCGCCTTCCATGCTTGCGGATTGTCAAAGCCCATGAGCTTTCGCGCTTTCTGTACGCGATCTAACAATTGCTCGTGATCGCCGAAATCGATGATTAGCCGATCTTGCTCCTGGATATCGCGCCATCTGGGCAGCAACGACCTGGGCGGTGACCAGCCTCCCTCGATGCGTTCCATTGTCTTGTCCAGTTTATCCTGGAGTTCGGATGGCGTATTGGCGCCCAGAGCGAGGATGCCACGCACAGGAGCCGGCATATGGCTTTGTGCTGGGGCGGTAGTGGCCGCCATTCTTTGCGGTTCAGCAACCGTGACTGCGCCTGTCTCTTGCGTTAGCGATCCGGGGATATGTTCTTCGAGAACAATATGGAAATTCGTGCCGCCAAAGCCATAGGCGCTGACACCGCAGCGCCGTGGCGTGCCATTGCTGTTACTCCACTCTTGTGCCTGATTAATCAAATAGAAAGGAGTTTGATCCAGGTCGATATTGGGATTCGGCCGTTCCGCATTTAACGTCGGCGGCAAAACCCGATGGTGTAAAGCCATGGTTGCTTTTAGCAAACCGGCGGCCCCAGCACCTGATTTCAAATGGCCGACATTGCTCTTTGCCGATCCGAGACCGATGCTGCCCCTAGGCGCATTGCCAAAGACCTTGGTCAAACTTTCAACTTCGACCACATCTCCGACGCGCGTGCTCGTGCCGTGGGCCTCGACCAGGGTGGCCGTTGCGGGATCAAGCCCCGCATTTTCCCAGGCACGCTGCAAGGCCAGCTGCTGGCCGATGGGATTGGGCGCGGTGATACCTTTTCCTTTGCCGTCGCTCGAACCGCCTACGCCGCGGATAACGGCATAGATTTTGTCTCCATTGCGTTCCGCATCTCCCAGCCGTTTCAGTAGGAAGATCGCGGATCCTTCGCCCATGACGAAGCCATCCGCTCCATCGCCAAACGGCCGGCTGCCTGTAGCGCTCAGCGCCCCAATTTTACAGAACTTGACAAAGGGGGAGACACCCATATTGTGATCTGCTCCCCCGGCAAGCACGGCGTCAACCTGGTTCTCATTCAACAATTCCATGGCCGCATTGATAGCGGCAAAGCTGGAGGCGCAGGCGGCGTCGGTGATGAAGTTCGGCCCGCGCAAATTGAGCATGTTGGCTATCCGTCCCGCTACGATGTTGGGCAGCTCGCCGGGCATGGAGTCCTCGGTAATAGTGGGGTAAGCTTCGCCGATTCTCTCTTGCCACTGGCTCAAGATGGCGCTTTGCGTCCCTGCCGGTAACTGGCTGAATCCGTCAGTCGCTTTTAACTCACGGGCGAATTTGGGCAAAACGATGCGTTCGTGCGTGATATAATGCAGCTCGCCGCCGTTGGTCGTGCCCAGGATGACGGCCGTATTTTCTTTGTTTAACGGTCGTTCCGGATAGCCATAATCTTCCAGGGCCTCGGCGGCGATAGTCACCGCCCACTTCTGGCTTGCATCCATGGCTGCTGCCATCTTGGGCGGCGTACGGAAGCGGCGCCAATCGAATTCGAAACCTCTCACCCAGCCGCCGATCTTGCTGTAGGTTTTGTCAGGCGCACTGGGATCGGGATCATAAAAGTCATCGATGCTCCAACGCTCCGGCGGCACCTCGGTGATGCTGTACTTCTTATTAACAATATTGTTCCAATAATCCGGTGCGCTTAGTGCATCGGGTAAAATGGCGCCTACCCCCACAATTGCAATCGCTCTCTTCTCTGAAGATAGCATGGGTCACCTTCCTTTGTTAGGAGTCAGCTGTCAGGTGATAGCTGTTAGCTAATCCTTTTTCGTTCTTAGTAGTGCGCTGCAGCGCGTTTGGTCTACTATAGCAAGAAATCCAACTTTCTTCCGTTTAAAACGCTTCGTTCAGGCGATCTCGTGCGTAATTCATATCTTGCAATAATCCGGACTGGGCGGCGTAAATGGCCGGCAGATTCAAGGAATTGGCCAGGTTGGGGTCACTTTGCTCTGCGCCAACGGTCCAGCGCAGGCCATCTGTGGCTACCTTTAGCGCCGCTTCTCGCGCGTGAATGCGCGCCAGCGCCTGTCGTGTGGAACCATCCAGCTGTATCGCCTCCGTCGGATGGGAGAGCACCCGTTCGGTAAACACAGCGGCCGTTTCGGCATAGGTGATCAACTCGCCTAAGCGGAACAAAATATGCTGGTTGCGGGTGAGGCGGTCCAGGCGGCAGCGCTCAAGAATAACTGCCAAAGCGCGCAGGGCCAGGGCCGCAAAAGCGCAGCCGTTGTCCGGCTCTTTTTGGTGGGCATTCTCCAGGCGAGCCGCCCACGAATTGTAGAAATCTCCCCGCGACATCAAATGGGAACGCCAGCGGTCGCGGGCGATGGTCATTTCCATGATCTCAGACGTGCCTTCATAAATGGTAGTAATACGCACGTCGCGCTTGATTTTCTCCACCATATATTCCCGGGTATAGCCATAGCCGCCCAGGGCCTGGATGGCATCTTCAGCCGCTTTATTCCCCGCTTCCGTGCCCAGGAATTTGGCCACGGCCCCTTCCGTCTGCAATCCTTCCTCTCCACTGTCCAGGCGTTCGGCGACCCATTCGATGTAAGCGCGCGCCGCTTCCAATCGCGCCGCGTTGGGCACGATGAGTTTATGGGTGTAGCCTTGTTTTTGATCCAAGGTAGCGCCCGCCTGTACCCTTTCGTGCGAATAACGAATCGCTCGTTTCAAAGCATCCCAGCCCGCGCCAAGACCAAAGGTGCCCACCATCAAACGTGTATAGCCGAACACCGCCTGGGCCTGGGCCAGCCCCTGGCCTTCTTCCGCGCCCACCAGGCGCTCTACGGGCACAAATACATCTTCCAGGAACAACGCGGCCGTATTACTGGCGCGTATGCCATGTTTATCTTCCGGTTTACCGCAGGAGAAGCCATCTGTATCGCGCTCGACGACGAACCAGGAGGGGCCGCCTGGAGCCAGGGCCAGGATGGAGTATAGATCGGCCACGCTGCCATTGCTGATCCACTGTTTTTGCCCGCTGATGTGATACCCGGTGAGCAACCCGTCTTCTTGCACGGGTACTGCCTTGGTGCGCATGGCCGCCAGATCGCTGCCGGCTTGGGGCTCTGTCGCCCCATAGGCCATCAGCAAAGAGTCTTCGGCGATACGGCCGAACCATTCCCGTTTCTGAGCATCCGTGGCCCCGACCCGGATAGGATCGGAACCGAGAAAGGTAGCCAGCACGCCGGTGGCCACGCCCAGGTCGATGGAAGCCATCAATTCTGAAACGCGGTAAATATCGTACGCGCCTCCGCCCAGGCCATCATACTCCTCGGGGATAAAAAGCAGGTGCAAACCCAGTTGCATTGGGTCATATAGCTCTGCCAATACTTCATGCGGAAATTCATCCTTGTGATCCAACTCTAGCAGATAGTCGTTTGTCAACTTACGCTCAGCATATTTCTGTAGCGTGTCGAGGATCATCTCCCGCGTTTCTTTGTCTAATCCAGCCATTCCACATCTCCTGGGAAAAAGGTAATCAGGGGTCAGGGGTCAGGGGTCAGCTGACCCCTGACCCCTGACTCCTAAAAACCCGAGTCATTTCCTTATCAATACTGCCTAACTGCAGTGAATGTTATCCTTTCTGAAGTCGCCATGAAGAGGACGCTCGGGTCATAGCGCGCGTCTCATATAACATTTTACGAAGAATGGGCGACTAAAAGCTCGAAGTTTGAACTATTGTAAACCAGGGTTTGGCCCATTGCAGAGTGACACATGTCATGTATTTTTGCGCCAAAAAGCATAATGCACTGTGTCATAGGTGCTAATTTGGGGGAATGCCCCCGCCAGGACTCGAACCTGGGCTCCCGGCTTCGGAGGCCGATGCTCTATCCTCTGAGCTACGGGGGCTTTAAAGGAATTCTTCCATAGCCAATCCCAATTGTCAAATGCTGTCTCAACTATAAAAGATTTCTGTATTTTCTTGCTGGGCTGTACCCTCCTCTTCGAGAGGCGGTGGGCTAACGATCATGGCCAAAACCGGCAGCCACGACAGCCGTGAGCAACATCATCCCCGCAAAACTGATCATGCGAATAGAGACCATCATCACGTACCAGCGGATGGGTGAGAGGCAGGACGCAGAGGACGCGGAGAAGACGCTGAGGGCACTGAGGGAGATGGTCACTGTGCATGGGAGATCGGTCTTGGTCTACGGAGGATTGGCTGGCCTAAGATGAAAAATCGGCCGAATACCAGCGCTGGGGTCGCATGCGTACCAGGATATCATTGGCCACGCCGGCAGGCCCGCCTAGGCTGGCTAGATAGGGCTCTGCGGCTTCTGGACCCAGGTAACGTTGGGCTAACGGCCGTACGTCTTCTTCAAGGTTGACTGGGGCCACACTGGACACGGGCCCTTCAACGCTGACATATCGATAGGGAGGTTGCTCATCCTGGACACACAGCGTAAAACGTTCTGCCACCTGCAGAAGCTGCGCTTTGCGTGACTCTGCCCCGATCCAGATCGCGACTTCGCCCCCGGGTTCATAAGCATACCAAACAGGTACAGTTAATGGACCTCGTCCTTCTTCTGCCACGGAAAAGACACCGACGTGCAAGCCGGCCAGGAATTGTTCTCGCTCACTTTTTGACATTGTACTTGTCATGATTAAATCTCCATATGTAGCAGTTTTCTCAGGAAAACTGTATTCCGTGATACAAATCTTACCTACCTATCTTTGATATTATGTAAACTAAACACTAATTTTGGTCTTCATTTCGGGTCCTAAGGAGCATGGGCGAAACGGTTGGATGGGGAAACTGACTCCTGTTAGCTGGCCCCTGAAAACAAATGCGTCAAGATTGTTGTCCCTGCTCCGCCAACGCTTTGCAGCATGGCCACGCGTGGCTCGTCTAACTGGTTTTGACCCGCCTTACCAGTTAACTGCTGGACGATCTCACAGCTCTGATAGAGGGCGGTAGCGCCGATTGGGTGGCCTCTGGCTTTAAGGCCACCCATGGTGGCGATGGGGATGCTGCCGTTTATGCCGATCTCATCGTTGGCTGCCAATTCCCAGCCCTGCCCAGGCACGGCGAAACCTGACGCTTCCAATAGAAGGCAGGCCATGATGCTAAAGGCATCGTGCAGCTCGAAGAAGTCCACATCTTGCAGCTTGATATCCGCCTGGCGCAATGCTTTCTGCGTGGAATCGATGGCGGCTTCCAGCCGAAGGGGGTTGGGGCGATCGGACATTCTAAAGCGGTCGGTGGTGGCGCTGGAGGCAATTATCTCTACGGGATAGCTGGTATATTGTTGGGCATCAGATAAAGGGGCCAGTAAAACGGCCGCCGCGCCATCCGACACAGGTGAACAGTCGAGCAGCCGCAGCGGTGGGTAAATTAAGCGGGATTGGGCAACTTGTTCGGCCGTAAACTGCCGGTCGCGGAACATGGCATGGGGATTGTGTTGCGCATTGCGGTGGGCATTGACGGAGAAGGGAGCCAGCGCATCCGGCGGCAAGCCATACTCCTGCAAATAAAGGGCCATCAGTAGCGCGTTTTGACTGAGCAGTGTCTTGCCGTCCGGCACTTCGCTGCGCGCATCCAGCGCCTTGGCCAGGGCAGCCGTGGGCACCTGGTCGCTCATCTTCTCCACACCAACGGCCAGGGCCAAATCCACAGCGCCGCTAGCCACGGCCAGGTGGGCCACGCGTAAAGCTGCCGCTCCGGCGGCCGTCGCTGCACGGACCTGGATCGCCTCAATACCCGCCAGCCCCGCCTCATCAGCGACCAGCGCGGCCAGGTGTTTCTGCGCTTGCAGTTCGTCGCTTAGCATGTTGCTCAGATACAGCGCTTCAACCCGGCGCTTATCCGTTTCTCCCAACGCTTGCTTGACGACGACCACCCCCAGTTCGCGCAATCCCCGATCATATTGTTTGCGCACTGCAACCTGGCCCGTCCCAACGATAGCTACACGTCTCATATCGCACCTGCCATAGAATAGCACTAAACCAGACTATCTATTATGACGACGGGCTTAGGACTTCCTGACTATCGACCACCCGACTAATGACTATCCGACTACTCGACCATACAACTCCGTCAACTCGCGCAGCGCGTTGGCGAGGTCATCGGACAACATACCGGCCGTATGGCGCCACTGCCAGTTGCCGCTGGGCCTGCCGGGGTAATTCATGCGTGCTTCGTTGTCCAGATTCATCAGATCCTGTAACGTGGCCACGGCCGTGTCGGCTACTGAGGCGTAGGCCAGACGGATTAGATCCCAGGCGATATGCTCTCCACCAGACGCATTCATATAACTTAAGACATGGCGGCGTTCATCCTCGCTGGCGTTGGCAAACCAGCCCACGGTCGTCTCATTATCATGGGTGCCCGTATAAACAACGCAATTGCTGCTGAAGTTGTGGGGCAGGAAAAGGCTGTTCCGTTCGCCGCCAAAAGCGAACTGCAAGATCTTCATCCCTGGGAAATGGAAGCGGTCACGCAAGGCGATGACCTCGGGCGTGATCAGTCCCAGATCCTCCGCAATCAGGGGCAGCTCATCCAAGTTTTGCTCCATAGTCTCGAAAAAGGCTTGCCCGGGTCCTTTGATCCATTTGCCAATGACGGCCGTGGGTTCCGACGCCGGGATCTCCCAATAAGCATCAAAACCGCGGAAATGATCGATGCGCACCACATCCACCTGGGTGAAACTCATCTTCAGGCGCGCGGTCCACCAGGAATAATTATCCTGGCTCATTTCATGCCAGCGATAGAGCGGATTGCCCCAGCGCTGCCCCGTCTCACTGAAGTAGTCAGGCGGAACTCCGGCCACAACCGCTGGTGAACCATCCTCATTGAGGTAAAAGAGATCGGAATTTGCCCATACATCCGCACTGTCGAAAGCGACAAAAATAGGGATGTCGCCCACGATACGAATACCACGCTCATTGGCATATGATTTCAGCTCTAACCACTGCTTAAAAAACAGGTATTGCAAGAACTTGTGCATTCTAATCTCGTCAGCCAAATTTTGTTTCCACCAGGTTATCGCCTGCGGCTGGCGGCGGGCGATGTCCAACGGCCACGTATTCCACACGCCCCCTTTTTGCTCGACGTGGTAATTCTTCAAGGCCATGAACATGGCGAAATCATCCAGCCAACTGGCTTGTTCGGCGCAAAAGTGTTCGAAATCTTCTCGCTGAGTGCCCAGGCCATAGACCTGGAATTGTTCAAAGGTGCGTAGAAGCAGTTTGCGTTTGAAATCGATCACCCAGCCATAGTCGACCTTGTCTTTGGGGAAAGGGGGCACTTCTTCTAGGGCCGTGCTGGGTAAGTAACCATCTTGCACCAGCTTGTCCGGGCTAATTAGCAGCGGGTTGCCGGCAAAGGCCGAGAAACTCTGGTATGGGGAATCTCCATAGCCGGTGGGTCCCAAGGGCAATATTTGCCACAAAGATTGGCGACCCTTGACCAGGAAATCAATAAAGTGATAGGCTGCCCCACCTAGATCGCCAATGCCGTAGCGGCCAGGAAACGAAGTAGGGTGCGCCAGAACACCGGCAGATCGTGGAAAGCGCATCTATTAGCCTCCTCTTGTGCGGGCCAAAGCCCATTCGTATAACTGTTGGTATCCTGCAGCAGATCGCGCCCAGGAAAAGTCGGCCGTCATGCCATTTTTCTGGATCTGCTGCCAGCCCTCGCGATCGACATTATAAACGTAAATTGCGCGCTGCAGCGCATGCCAGAAGGATTCCCAACTGTAATCATAAAAAGCAAAACCAGTGATACTGTCTTGCACTGTATCTACCAGGCCGCCGGTAGCGCGCACAACGGGTACACAGCCATAACGCATGGCGATCATCTGCCCCAGGCCACAAGGCTCGAAGAGAGAAGGCATGAGGAACATATCGCTGCCGGCATAGATCAGAGGAGCCAAACCGGCGTTATAAGACAAAATCGCGGTCATCTTACCCCGGTGGTAGGCAGCTAGACGGGCGAACATCTGCTCGAACTGGGGATCGCCGGTGCCCAAGACAATAAACTGGGCATCTCCGGCGTAGCCGTTCATCAACTGGTGAATAGTATGGCCCATGATGTCAAGGCCCTTTTGCCAGTCCAGGCGTGAAACCATGGCTAACAAGGGAACGTCATCCCTCTGGGGTAGATTGGCATACGCTTGCAGGGCCCGGCGATTCTGTAAACGTTCATTCATATCATCGACCGAAAAATGAAAGGGCAGGCGGGAATCCGTGGCGGGGTTCCAGGTATCATAATCCAGGCCGTTGAGGAT
>JAACFF010000599.1 GCA_009937635.1 Chloroflexota bacterium | reverse complement strand
GCCCCCATAAAGAGCGATGGCGCAAAAACGCCACCAGATCCACCGGACCCCAGCGTAAGCACAGTCGCAAACATCTTGAGGAAAAGCAAGGCCAGCACCACACCGAGCGCAAGGTTGCCGGCCAAGGCGCCTTCAATTACATCGTAACCCACATTAAATATCTGCGGTACACGATCCCAGGTGATTGGCTGAGTCAATCTTACCAGGGGATAAGCAAGAGCCATCGCCCCTAACAGCGCTCCACCGATGGCTGGCTTCACCCATTCAGGCAGTCGTTTGCGAGCATCAGAGAAGTCTTCCCCAGCATAGAGCAGGCGCGTGAAGGCCACCCCGACGAAAGCTGCAAGCACGCCCAGCAAAGGATAAAGAAGATATTCCCACAGACTATTGACGCCATATTCATCCGGGATGATAAAGGCAGGGATATCGCCGAAGGCGACACGGCCGATAATGCTGGCAACAACGGCCGACACAACCACTGAACTGAAATAGCGCACAGTGAATCGCCCGCCCAAGATGACTTCCAGAGCAAAGATGACCCCGGCAATAGGTGCGTTGAAGGTCGCCGCAATACCGGCGGCCGCACCACAGGCCACCAGGTTGCTCACACGGTCGTCGGAAAGGTTCAGCGCTTGGCCAATGCTCGACCCGATAGCGGAGCCAATCTGCACAATAGGTCCTTCACGTCCGGCCGAACCTCCGCTGCCGATGGTAAGGGAAGATGCCAACGATTTCACGACGGCGACCACCGGGCGGATACGCCCGCCACGTAAGGCAACCGCTTCCATGACCTCCGGCACTCCATGCCCTTTGGCCTCACGCGCGAAATTGTAAATGAGCAAACCAACCAGCAGCCCGCCAAGCGCAGGAACAAAAATGATATACGCTTTACCCCAGGCGCTGGTTAATTCAGGGATCCATACATAGCCGACCCATTCCACAGCCTGGATTAAATAGCGAAAAATAATGGCCCCAATGCCGGTGCTTATCCCGACGGCAAGCGCTGTTCCAATCAAAACCACGTCAGCAGGCGTACGCCAGCGGCCTAGAAGGTCGCCTATCGGGTTAGATGATGAAGCGGGACGATTACCTTGATCTTGCATTTTGACTTGTATCCAATGTTCCGACAGGCTCCCCTCGGAGCTGTGAGTTTCAGAAGCGCTCTTCGGGGGGGGCTGGCCATTAAGCTAACAAATACGCGGTAGCATTTCTCCCACCAAGACATCGACGATCCGCGTGCTGCCAAAAGCAGTCCGCAACAACACTCTACCTTTATATTCTGCTTGCACTTCGCCAATGATGACTGATTCCTCACCATAGCGTACACCGCGCATGGCTTCCAGGACTTGATCTGCATCGTCCTGGCCAACGATAGCCAGCAGGCGCCCTTCATTGGCGATATAAAGTGGGTCAAATCCCAGCATTTCACACGCCGCTTTAACGGCCGGGCGCACCGGGATCGCCGCTTCGTCCAGCATAATACCCACTTGTGACTGACGTGCGATCTCATTCAGGGTACTGGCCACGCCGCCTCTTGTGGGATCTCGCAACACGTGAATCTCATCGCTGCTCTCCAGCATAACCTTAACCAGATGATTCAACGGCGCAATATCGCTGAGAATATCAGTCTCAAAACCAAGTTCGTTGCGCGCGGCCAGAACGGCGATCCCATGATCGCCGATGGGGCCCGAAAGAATAACAACATCGCCAGGACGGGCCAGCGCACCGCCGATAGCCACGCCCTCTTCGACAACACCTACCCCAGAGGTGCTGATATACAAGCCGTCCGCCTTCCCTTTTTCCACAACTTTGGTATCACCGGCGATGATTTGCACACCCGCTTCTGCCGCGGCGGATTGCATAGACTCCACGACCTTTTCCAACAAACCGAGTTCCAACCCCTCTTCCAAAATGAAACCGGCAGTCAGGTACAAAGGTGTCGCGCCCATCATAGCCACGTCGTTGACCGTACCGCAAATGGCCAAACGGCCGATATCCCCTCCAGGAAAAAATAAGGGCCAGACGACATGCGAATCGGTACTTACGGCCAGGCGCCCGCAGGGAAAGGGCCGGACGACGCCCGCATCATCGCCGGCGCGCAGCGTGGGATTGTCAAACGGGGGCAAGAACAAGCCGTTAATCAGGTCATGGGATAATTTGCCGCCGCTGCCATGCCCCAAGATCACATAACCCCGATCACGAATAGGGACTGGGCACAGCGCGCTTTCTATATATACGGGTTCGTCACTCATAATCATAATGAAAACCTCACGCAAAACGCCAAGTCCACCAAGATCTCTTTGCGTCTTTGCACCTTTGCGCCCTGCACGAGACTCTTTTAGTCTACACTTTATCGGCGATAATCCAGGCTGCAAAACGGCCGTCTGTTTCTATCCGCACAGACAAACCGTGGCCCGCCATCATATCTCGTATCTCGCTTGGATAATAAAAGCGGCTGCGCATCAAGGCCACTTTTTCGGCAACAGCGATCAGCTTAACCACAAAACGATTCAAGTCCGGCTCTTCAATCACCAGCCGCCCACCCGGCTTAAGCACCCGCGCCAACTCGGCCATCGCCTCGTGCTGATCGTCGAAATGGTGCAACGCATCTACCACCAGAAGCCGCTCGAAGCTGTCATCAGCAAAAGGTAGCCGCTCCGCAAGGGCCACAGCAGGACAGCACATCCCTTTTTCCTGTGCCTGCTGTAGCATTCTAGCGGACAAATCGCTGATGAACAATGCATCCACAAACGGCCGTAGCTGTGAAGATACGCGCCCCGTGCCACCACCCGCATCCAGCAAGCGCCCGGCGACAGGCAAATGCAGC
>JAACFF010000598.1 GCA_009937635.1 Chloroflexota bacterium | reverse complement strand
GGAACAAGAACTAGGGGCGCCAGCTCGGTCGTACGGAGCAGCGGGTCGGCCACGGCCCGCCAAGGCTCTTCGAAAACTAAGGCCCAGTTAACGGGGGAGATTGGGCTGAAGGCGATAACGTGTTCGTCACCGGCAATCGAGATATACGTGGTTCCACTTTCCCCTCGAAGCGCTTCTTCAACTCCAGGGTATGCAGAAGGCTCCATACCAGCATGGGTTTCGGCGCCTAACTGGTAGAGCATCAGCCCTTCTGAATCGACCAAGAAGGCAGAGGCTCGCTCACTAGCAGCAAAAACATCAGCCAAAGCCCGCCGGGCCACATTAGCAGGAGAAAAAGCCCCAATTGCCACCAGGCCGTCAGGTGTTGCCGATGCGACGAGCACCAGATCTTCACCGCTATCCGGATCAGTGAAGGTTGGAGTGAATAACGCTTCATTCCGTGGATCGTAGATCAGGTTGGATGAGGCCAATCGCCGGCTGACCTCACGGCCCACCCAAGTGTCAGCGGCGTTAGTCGAGTCCAGAAGCACACCCTCCGGATCATAGAAAGAAATTCCCCCCTCAAAATCGGGTAGAAATGAGCCAGCATCGTCTAATGTGTGTTCAGGATCCCCGGTCGCGGCGGCTTGAAGTGCCAGGCTGTGCACTGTGGCCGCCCGGTGATTTAGTTGTTCTGTGATAGCTGTAGCCGCTGCGCGTGTTGCGCGTTCGTCACGCTCGCCCACCAGTGTACGCATGGCTCGCTGGTGTAAACCCAAACTACCAAACGCGATGCCGACCAGTAACACCGTCAAAGGCAGGATAACGAATACGAGCAATTGCAGGGGAAATCCACGCCAGCGCTTTATCATCTAAGAGATGTTAGTTTATGACCCCTCAAAAGTGAATTGTGAGCGCGCCACGCTCACCGTGAGCTAAGGCTGAAGGCCGTCATTCCACTGCTATGAGATCCAGGGAAACCGCCCGCATGACTGCCTCTGTTCGGCTATTGACTTGTAGCTTGCTATAGGTCTTGGCCAGATGTCCTTGGACAGTACGGTCGCTGATGCCTAACTGAACACCGATCGCCTTGTTTGTGAATCCTTTGCCGGCCAGCGACAACACTTCCAGTTCACGCTCCGTCAGCGACTCGTACTCAGCTTCCGGAAGGCTGCGGCCAGCGATGTGGGCCATTAGTTTATGCGTAATCCTCGGGTCTAGGGCTGACTTGCCCTCATTGACGTCACGGATGGCTTGGACGATATCGGTAGGTGCGGCCGTTTTCAGAACATACCCATTGGCGCCGGCCTGCAAAACAGCCATCACGTACGGATCGTCATCGTACGCCGTCAGCACCAAGACGCCCACCTCCCGATAGTTGGCCCTGACCCATCGGGTTACCTCAATACCGGTAGCTTCAGGCATCTGGATATCCAGAACCGCAACGTCAGGCTTGTGCTCTTCAATCAAGTTGCGAGCCATTTCACCGTCTCCGGCCTCCGCAATTACCTGAATGTCGGGAGCCTGCTCCAAGAACTGGCAAATCCCTGCTCGAACGACCGCGTGATCGTCGGCCAACAGGACACGTATTTGCTCGCTCACGCCTCTAGACCTACCTTCTGAAGTTTCTCTTCAATCTGATCCGCCTTGCCGGTAATACCGCTGTGTATACGCGGGTAGGACGCCCATACGATCCCAAGACTGAAGAGCAGTCCAGTAATCAGGCGCATCCATGAATTAGAAGATCCCAGTGCATCACCTGTGTAGAAGGTAGCTGGATAAGCGCTGTTCGTCAACGTAGCCAGCCATGTATTACTGTCACGAAATCCAAGCCCAATGCCGGCCGTGAAGTCACTAATCATGTGAGTGAAGCCGTCGATCAGCATGGGGAAAAGAAGCAATATCAAGCCCCACCAGGGCAATGGCTTGAGACGTCTGCGAAATGGCCAGAACAGTGCTCCCCAAATGAGAATGGTTGTGTACATGTAAACCATTCGATCTGACCAGGCGACCTTCCAGCCCATCGATAGATCACCCGTGAATTGACGCAAAATTGCGGGATCGTTGGTGTTTTGCCAGGCTACCTGGATCTCAGTCAGGGAATACATCGGATCATTACCAAAAAGGAAGAAGGATCGCTGCGGTAGCTGATGACATTGGACGGCATAAAGAAGGTAAATAGCCTTGCCAGCAGCGGTCCAGCCCATCTCCATGAAGTAAGGAGCCAGCCACGGCAAACCCACCCAAATACCGATGAGAACGCTCAACGAGAACAGCCAGTGGCGGCTCAGCCAATAGACAACACGATTGAGGCGAACCGCCCATGCTCGGCTATTGGTTGTGGTTGGCAACGCAGACATGATTTCTCCCGTGATTCGTTATTCCAACATAAACACCGTTCTCTGCTCACCGTAATGCACTCACGATTATCCGCCAGGATGCCGGCATAGCTAGCGCCGAATCCCCGGTCCCGTATAGGCCATTTGGCGGGTTGTGCGGTAGCGATTGCTCATCTTACATCTTTATTCTTCTATGGTCTGTGTCTGAGCTTTCAATATGCCGTGGTTTGCCGAGAGCTTCCCTGGGCTACATACCATTCGCATTTCATTCAAGAGCAGATTATCTGTCACTGCCGCCTAGAGGGAAATCTCATTTTGCTCAAGACATGACGAATGTCATGTTTTTTTATATGACGGGCCATTTGGCGCTGTTCAGACCCATGCCCGACTGGCTATATTGTGAATATCGTAACGAGGAGGTTTTGCGCAGGTGTCTCGAAGAAAACGTTTGCTGTGGCCAATTGGAGCCGGATCGCTCGGCGTCACATTCCTGACAGGTCTCTACTTCGGC
>JAACFF010000597.1 GCA_009937635.1 Chloroflexota bacterium | reverse complement strand
GACTTAACCCGGTAGTTGCATAAATTAATCGGTTATCGATCATGAAACGCCTTGTTTTTCCGATTCGATCACACCTTCAATCAGTGTCGCCGGAATTCACCGATAGTGAAATCCAGCGACAGCGAAAAATCGCAGAAAAGCATGGCAATCACGCATAAAAAAACGGCCTCGCGTTTGGTAGAATTGGTGGCACCACACCGTCCAACAAAACCAAAGGAGACCGTTTGCGTGAAGTGTAGCAAAACCGATATCCATCGTAAAACCCACAGCCTTCCCAGCCTCAGATTTGAAGATCAAAAGCTGACCTCTTATGTCGGGCTGGTGCTGTTCCAATCGCTCTTCGCCCGGTTGGGAGTGAAAGAGCGACTGACGCGTTGTTTTCGCCATCTCACCGTCAGCCCGATCTTTGGCCATGGCGTGGTGACCCTGTTGTTGATCGTTCATTTGCTGCTCGGTCACCGCCGTTTGCAGGATATGCGCTATTACCAGGACGATCCCCTGGTGAAACGCTTGCTCGGTGTCTCCCGCCTGCCCGATGTCGCCACGGTCAGCCGCACGCTGGCCGGGATGGACAGGCGCAGCGTCGAGCAGTTGCGTGATGTCAATCGGCAGTTGGTGACTGAACGGTTGGAAGCCCTGCGCCTGTCGCGTATCACCCTGGACTTCGACGGTTCGGTCATTGCCACCGGGCGCTTTGCCGAGGGCAGTGCGGTGGGCTTCAACCGCAAGAAGAAGGGCAAACGCAGCTACTACCCGCTGTTCTGTACTGTCGCCCAGACGGGCCAGGTGCTTGATGTCTGGCACCGCCCGGGCAATGTTCACGATAGCAACGGCGCCAAAGCCTTCATCGAGGCTTGTGTTCGGGCAATCCGCGTGGTCCGGCCACATTGCCACATCGAAGTGCGCATGGACGGCGCCTTCTTCAGCGACGCCATCGTTGCCATGCTGGAAAGCCTGGGCGTGGAGTTCACCATCAGCGTCCCCTTCGAGCGCTTTGTTGCCCTCAAGAGCCTGGTCGAGAACCGCAAGCGCTGGCACGGCCTGAACGAACGCTGGAGCTTTTTCGAGGCGGACTGGAAACCGAAGAGCTGGCACCGGCGCCACCGCTTTGTGTGTATCCGCCAGCGCAATCGGGTGCAGCACAAGGAACCAGTGCAACTGAATCTCTTTATTCCCTACGAGTACGGCTACGACTTCAAGGTGATTGTCACCAATAAGCGGGTGTCGGCCAAGAAAGTGCTGACCTATCACAACGGGCGCGGCTCACAGGAGGCCGTGTTCGCCGGGCTGAAATCGCAAACGCAAATGGACTACGTGCCGACGCAAAAGCTCGCAGGCAATCAGGTTTATGTACTCGCCGCGCTGCTGGCCCACAACCTCAACCGGGAAATGCAGATGCGGTGTTTGCCCAGAACGCGCAACACGACGGAACGCCGTGCACCGCTGTGGCATTTTGAACAACTGGGCACCTTGCGGCGCAAGTTGATCCAGCGAGCGGGCCGGCTGACCAGACCACAAGGGCAACTGACGTTGACGATGAGCGCAAATCCCGCCGTTAAATCCGAGTTGTTGCATTATTTGGATCGTTTGGAACATGCGGCCTGATCAAAACTCACTAAAATTTATGCAATGATTGGGTTAAGTCTAGTCAGACCTCGGTAAAAGGAGGAGTCCATACATTGTCCTACTTTGAGACATTAGCTGATCTCGGTATATCCTTGTTGGAGGTCTAACAACGAGGAGATAAGAGATGACCGAGTATGAAGTAGCAGATTTGGCATTCTCGAAAATATTTCAGCTTCAGGGAATGGCGACACTAACTCTTGGGTTGGTGTCTGCTTTAGGTGATGCCGTTCAACAGTATATGACGGTTCTCTTTGCATATATCGCTGCCGCGCATTTCATCGGGGCAAGCTTGGAAAGAAGGCAGGTAGTAATACTTACGATCTTGTATTTGTTGTGGCAGTTTTGGTTGCTTCTGGTTCTGGTGTCGAGGTCATATGGTCTGGCGTTTACGATAGGCAACTTGAGAGCATTAGATGAGAGTGAGTTTGGGCTTCCCCCATTTATGCCCCAGCTCATAACGTTTAGCTCTATAATTCTATTACTAGCTGCACTTTTTGCCAGTATATATTTTATGTGGAGTATCAGACATCCCAAACCCGACTGACCTCTGTGAGGTGGACGCGGTCATCCAAGCCCTGGGTAGGCTAAAGTCTCCTCTTCTCAATAGCGGTCATAGCAGACGGCTTCAGGGCAGCCTGGCGATGTCTGAGTTCGCCTATATATTGCCGGATTCCTTGTGATACTGTGGACAAAAATTCCCTGCAAATTGTAAGAGTTTGGAGATTGCACAGTGAAATGGGAAGAGATCAATGATTGGCTTCAAGTGATAGGCCTGGTTGCAGTGGCTGTATCTCTTGTTTTCGTCGGCTATGAATTGAAGCTGTCGCGAGATATAGCCATAGCGGATATATATCAGCAGCGAACTGAACTGGGCTTTCAGTTAATAAAAGAGTCTAGCGGTAATGAGGAATTTGTTACTGCCTGGCATAAATTGAAGAGAGGCGAAAAGCTAACTGACTACGAGGAAGCTCTCTTGGATAGCGACTATCTGCGCTGGCTAACACACTGGGAAAATCTACACTTTCAATACCAAATGGGCCTGTTGACGCAAGAACAGTGGGACGCTTCTTATTATGGACTGCGACTTATGGTCACAGAGGAGCAATTTCAAAGACATTGGAACGTGTTCGATCAAAACATGTGGCGAGGCTCATATAAAAGTTTGATAAACAGTCTCATTGAGGAAGGTCGTAGAGATCAGTCACCTGA
>JAACFF010000596.1 GCA_009937635.1 Chloroflexota bacterium | reverse complement strand
AAACTATTCTCCCCACTACTGTCGCCATTAAGATGGTAATGGCAAAACTGAGAGGCTGATATGGCATTAACGAAAGCACACAACCGCATGATTGAAGGCGCGGCTGTCAATGTAAAAGACTTTGGCGCTAAGGGCGACGGGGTAACGGATGACACAACTGCAATTCAAGCGGCTATTACCTATGCTGAAACTTTTAATGTTACAACAAACAAAGGTGGTCGCCGCGTCTTCATTCCTGCTGGTGAGTATGTGATTTCTTCAACAATCACATTAGCAAAAAATAAACTTTGCCAGCTTGTCGGTGAGGGCCAGCTACTTACCACATTAAGCTATACGGGAAGCGGAGTAGCGGTTGAGGTTCTTGGTGATAATACAGGACAAAACCAATCGTTCTACATGGCAGACTTGCAGATTGCTAATGACGGCTCAGGAACAAAAGGATTCAAAGGAAACTTTTTGGCATTTAGTGGCTCAATCGAAAGAGTGCTAGTTAAAAACTTTAGTGAAGAAAACTTCTTTATTGAAAACTTTGAAAACGGAGTAATGCTCCAAACCCGCTCAGAAAAAGGCACTGTTACTTCAACTGGATTGTATTTGAAAAACACAAACGGTGTTTTGTTGATGGGTCACCAATGTCATGGCGTAGGTGCTAGAACAGGTAACAGCCCGGTCAATACAGCCTTCTCATCTTATACGGGATCTGTTTGTATTTATGCCGATAACATTGAATCGCTAAATATGCAGTCTGTCGTTTGTGAAGGCTCTACCACTAATGCTGACTGCGGTATATGGCTGGAAGAGCCAGCAAATAGAGATACCCCAAGAGGCGGCACGACAATCAATGGCGCTTATATTGAGCGATGTGATACGGGCATTGTATTGCGCGGGTTTGACTCTAACACAGAGCTAAGAAACATCGCTATTACCAATGGAAAAATGGGTGGCGGCTCACCAACAAACGGCATCATTGGATCAAACTATGTCTATAACGTATTGATAGATTGCTGTGAAATTTCTTGTGATGCTGGAAATCACTGGAAGTTTGATAGCACTTGCGAAGACATAAGGATTGGAAGGCTCGGTTATCAAAACTCTGCTGAGGGCGGGAATGATTCTGAGTTTCCGGGCATACATAATGGGATTAATTTTGTAAACACTTCGACGGGTGGCGAAGGCACTGTCACCGTCTTTACTGCCAGTAATCAATCTAGCAATGGATCGCCTGTTGATTATGCGCCTAATGTAATTAGCGGAGATTATCGCAGAATCAGAGCTGTGATCTTAAACATTAACTTAACAGTGAATACAACAGGGACCAGTGGCATGGCTGGAATCAAGATTTTGCCAAAAGGTGAAGGTAATGATTCGGCCATATTCCACAGAATTCCTTATGGGACAACTGATATTAATACAGCGCAGGTTATTGTTCCTGTAGATGGGACGAACGCCTCTATAACACTGCAACAATTTATCACTAGCAGTGCAAGCTGGGATGTTGACATTGATGTTTACCAAGTGGGCGTGTTGGTTTAGAGGTTTATATGTTTTCTCAATTAATTGTAAATGGAACATTCGCAACCGATTCGGACTGGACTAAAGGCACTGGGTGGACAATATCCGGCGGCGCCGCTGTTGCTACTAACGTTAACAATGCGCGAATACAACAAACAATTCCGGTCGTAGCGGGTAGAAAATATAAGTTCACATGGCAGTTAGTTAGCCGAACCGAAGGGCAATTTCAGTCTGAATTTCTTAAGGCAAGTAATTTAAGTATTTTTTTCCAAGGAACAGAAACGCCAACACCCGGAATATACACTGAGACGATAACTATTCCAGATGGAGAAACATCTATTATTGTTAGTGTGCGCGGACGCTTTGGCAGTGGCGGCGCAGACGGAACAATCGACAATTTGAGATTGCAAAAACTCAGCCCATTCAACGACATCATTAAACCCGCTGATGTCCCAACCCCTATTTTTAACGACATTATCAGAACCTATGCTGGAGAAGAACCATGGCAGGCGAAGTAACTAAAAGTATCACGGCTGAAAATACATTCAGCGATACGATCCAAGTGCAGGGATATTTCAATGTCTCTGTTACTGGCATTGCTGGCGGCACTGAAGTGACAGTGCAAAAGATATCTGGAGTTGACGGCTCTAACTATACAGACGTTGACTCATTCACGGCTGATACAGAGACCTACGGCTTTGAAGCGGAGCGCAAGACTTATCGCATTGGCGTTAAGACAGGCGACTTCGGATCAGGTACGTGCAAGGTCCGTATCGGTTGTAAGTGGATTGACTATCTGTCGTCATGAAGACACCTGCGTGGCAACGTAAGGCCGGGAAGAACCCCGAGGGCGGCTTGAACGAAGCAGGTAGACGTTCAGCCAAGGCCCAAGGGATGAATCTCAAGCGTCCTGTAAAGAGCGGTGATAACCCTAGACGGGCATCGTTCCTTGCTCGCATGGGTAACATGCCGGGGCCAGAACGTAAAGACGGCGAACCTACACGTTTATTGTTATCATTACGGGCATGGGGCGCAGACTCAAAGGCAGAAGCCAGACGTATAGCGGCAAACATATCGAAGCGTAACAAGGCGAGGAACGCATGAAAAAGCCAAAGAAAGGTTTGTACTACAACATCATGAAGAAGCGCGAGCGGATAGCCGCTGGCTCTGGCGAGCGTATGCGTAAGCCCGGCACTGCTGGTGCGCCTACTGCTCAGGCATTTAAAGATGCGGCCAAGACGGCTAAGAAGAGATAACCATGAGCATAGAGCGGTCAGTAGCGAAGCTCGAAGCCCAGCAAGAAGCGATGGCGCAAGACGTTAG
>JAACFF010000595.1 GCA_009937635.1 Chloroflexota bacterium | reverse complement strand
AGGGGCATTCTCCAGAAATAAGCCGCTTGACTTCATTGTCAGGCGGTTTTTCGTTTATCTCAACCCGTAATTTGGAAAAAATGGAGGGGATAACCGCCAGATTCGGTTTGTTATTCGGCCAAGGGAGTTCGAATCTCCTTGGGTGGTTGCTTGCGTGTTTCGGGTCCTAATCATCAATATGGGCGTACTTTGGCCGCGAAACACCAGGTCAACGTCACGGGCTGGGAATAATGGGCAATTCGATGTACGAGGCATGATCGGCCTCGCGATATATCTGAACCGTGGGAGGAGGATCCAACTGCGGCGTCTGGGCAGTATCCTTATCTGCACCGGTGATTGTTACCCGAATCCGATGGCCGGCTTCGAAGATATAGGATGTAGGCATCAAATCGAAGACCAGTTCAACCGGCTCGTCGGGTAAATCGGCAATATCTTCCGCATAGCTCCGATGATAGGGCAGTCCCAGATTCTCATAAGGCGCTGTTGACATGGCTCTGTGTGAGGCGCGTAGATTGCCCTCGGTCACATATTGTGAATAACTGTCTTCCCCGATGTCTTCCAGATACACAAAGAAATCCCCGTCGCTGGCGGAAGATGTGACCCAAAGATGGACCACCGGGTGACCGGTGACCTCGACCTCAGCAGGTAAAGGTGGTGTCGTATAGGTCAACCCTTTTTCATCATTGAACATCATCGTGTTGGGATAAACAGTTGACATGACATCGTATCCGGCCGTCCAACGGGTGGCCGTGCCGGAAGTTGTCGAGTAGTCCACAAGATACTCATCTGCGCCGTTAGTCGTTACAGGCATATCCAGGCTGAGACTCCCGTCATTTATGGAGTCTACGCTGCCTGATGTTGTGCCATCGAAGTAATAGTTGGTGAGCTCTTGATTGGGCAATGGCCACTGCGAGGCTGAGTGCCAACCAGAATTCTCCCCCTCCCCCATGGTGTAGTAATAAATGGGCGCTTCGCTCATCACCCCATTGTCAATCCCTTTCAGCCAGTAGTCATACCAGCGCACCATTTCTGTGGCAAGATCAAGGTGCCCCAATTGTGGATGTGCCCAGGGGCCAATCACGATTTTTTGCGGGTTAGTCAGATTGTGGTAGTACAAGAGCCCGGCCTTGGGGAAATTGTCATACCAGCCCGCCCAATGGTATACAGGGATGCCGGAACCTCGGATCTCTTCCAGGTAATTCGCCGGGTTGTTGGTGATATATGGCTGCGTGCCGGTCAGAGCAGATACGCTGTCCCGGTAAGGCAAATGCGAATACTGGTCAAACACATCCACATTACCCTCATGTTGCTTCAAGGCTTCCTGCAGCATGGCCTGATCCGTATCTTCATCTACGGCCAAACCGCTAGCATCTAGCTCGTTTATATTTTCTCCCCACCCGCGGAAGAAGTCATCGTGGAACACGCCGCCCGGGTATATAAAGGAATAGCGATCAAACTCTGACATTTCGGGAAAAATCGCCTTCAAGTGAGGCGGCGCTGCGCTGGCGGCCATGAATTGGGTGATGCCCATATACGATCGGCCATACATGCCAATGTTCCCGTCAGACCAGGGTTGTACAGCAAGCCATTCGGTAATGTCATAGGCGTCGTTTGTTTCTTCTGGCGAGAAAAGATCCCGATAAGTTCCAAATGAAGCCCCAGTGCCGCGTATATCCACCGAGACAATCACATAGCCATACTGCAATACAGTTTCCAGGTAAGGTCTCTCATCATCAATCCCCTGCCAATAAAGTATTCCCTCTCGATGATATCGGTTATGGGTCCAGATTACCGGCAACGGCGTGCTCACGGGTTTGCCATCCTGAGCAGGCCGGAGGATTAGCGCCGCCAATTTTGCTCCATCTCGCATGGTGATGTACTGCGAGGTTGATGTGCTTTCTTGATACAGCGGTAAAGAATAGCCATGGTAAATACCCGGCTGTGATAGGCGCACTTCTGGGGTGGCTGTTGGCAAGGGAGTGTAGGTGGGCAGCGGTGTATACGTTGGTAATGGTGTATAGGTAGGCTGCGGCGTGAAAGTAGGAAGTGGTGTATTGCTTGGTCCTTCTGTAGGTACTAGCTCCTGTTCTTGATCTAAGTCAACAGCAATTTCTTGATCGCGAACAGCGGCCTCTTCAGGTTCGCCACTACAACCAACAAGAATGAATAAGGCGCAAAATAGAATTGCAAACGGAAAGAGTTTCTTGGACATACCCTTTTCTCCTTGTTAGACCAACAGAAGTTTACAGTATAGGAAATTTCACAGGCTTCTCAGGTGATTATTGTCATGTCCGGATTGGATGAATGTCATATTCTGCTGAATCAGGTTTTATTCATAAATTACGGCTAAGACCTCGCGACTTTTTCCTCAATGGCTCGACTATATTTCTGTTAACTCCGAGCTCCTGCCAGCAATTAGAGAGGTCTATCGTTACCAGATTGCGCAAATAACCAAACAAGATCTTGACGAAGACTTGGCGCAAAAAAACGTGCCTCTCTACTACAAATTCTGGCAAAAAAAACTCATAGTAGATGACCGCGGAAGCATCATTGATTACGAATTGAATAAACCATTCGTATATTTACACGAAATAGCCGAAAAACTGAATGAAAATGGGGATCGAAACACTTCTAGCCGGCTTCTAGAAAAATCTAACGACGAGTTTCTGGAGTCCTTGCGCTTTGAAAATCGTGGGTGCTTAGCCGAACTTCCTGTATCTGTTGACAACTTCTAATTGTCAACTTGATGGCAAGAGAAATGTCTAGGATTCAAGCTCGGGTAAGAGTATTCACTTGATAAATCATGCAAAATAACGTATCTTTCGATGATAATCCAATTCG
>JAACFF010000594.1 GCA_009937635.1 Chloroflexota bacterium | reverse complement strand
GATTGAACTTCATGAGCTGAAAGGGTAAGATTGGATTGTGAAGGCCACGATTCTACCCAATCAGCAGAATTACATCACTGAATCTGGTCCAAACTGAGTAGATGCGATTTATCCATCATAACCGATTCCCTTATTAACCGCGGTTCAGAAATTCTCCTGCCGAACACGTTCTCAGACCGGCAATCCGGCCGCGAAGACCCGCATGCTTTATAATAGGTGAGAGAACTACTTTATCAACGGATTGGCGTTGCTCATTCCCTTTTCGGTCAGTCTGCGTGGGTAAACCTTCACTGATCGTTTCAGGTAAGTGCGCAACTTCTTTATACGGTTATTACAACCATTTGTACACAGAAGAAATCCTTTCCAACATTAACTCGGAGGTCAATTTGCAATGAGAGTTACTAGCACCCTATTGTTAATCGTGCTGTTGTCATTCATTCTGGTTAGCTGCTCATCATCCAATCAGGTGGAACTCAATTGTGATGCCTTTCAAGAGAACAACCATCTTACAGATGAAATCGCTCTTTCCGCAGGCGATGAATTTCAGGTGATACTCTGCTCTAATCCAACGACCGGCTACGAGTGGTCGGCCGATGCGCAGATTGCCGATACGGAGGTCGTGAGACAGATGACGCATGAGTTCGTGATGGCGGAGGATCTCGAAAATCCGCCCCCACCCGGCACACCTGGCGTAGAAATATGGACTTTCAATGCGCTTGAACAGGGAAGCACAACTATCACTTTTGATTACAGCCGGCCTTGGGAAGGTGGGGAGAAAAGTACATGGACTTTCGAATTAGCCACCACGGTAGAATAGTTACGGCGGTTCGCAGTCTGTTACCATACGCCTGCCTGATTGTAAGTTGGCTGGGATAATGCGAGTGAGATAGAACTCCCCTATGACGAATCCAGAAGAAGGTCCAACCCTGCAGCTTGGTCCCGATGGACCACAAATCTGGCCCATGGGCATCGGCACCCGGTTCTGGGGCTATGGCGACGAGGAAGCGGACCTTAACCGGCGAGCGGCTTTCGACGTCGCCCTTGCTGCCGGGGTTACGCTCTTTGATACGGCCGAGATCTACGCCTTCGGCAAATCAGAACGCCTTCTGGGCAGCTTCATGCAGGATCACGGCAGTTCGGCCGTCATCATGACCAAGTATGCCCCTTTCCCCTGGCGCTTCGGCCGCAAGGGCATTGTCACCGCCCTGCGTCGCAGCCTGGAACGCCTCGGCCTGAAACAGGTTCACCTGTACATGATTCATTGGCCGTATACCCTGACTTCGATAGAGACTTTGGTAGAGGGATTGGCCGATGCCGTGGACGCGGGGTTAACCAAGGCTGTGGGCGTATCGAACTTCAACCCCAGTCAGATGCAGCGTGCTCACGACTTCCTGGCTGCGCGCGGCATCCCCCTGGCAACCAACCAGGTCGCATTCAGCCTCTTGAAGCGCGATCCGGAAACCAACGGCCTGCTTGATCTGTGCCGTCAATTGAACGTTACATTGGTCGCCTATGGTCCACTGGCCACAGGCTTGCTGACAGGCAAGTACACGCCTGAACATCCGTCTTCCGGCTTTCTTGGTCTGCGCAACCGTAAATCCGACATGATTCGGTTGCAGCCTTTGATCCGGTTGATGCGCGAGATTGGTGAGGGGCACGGCGGCAAGACGGTTGGGCAAGTGGCCCTCAACTGGACCATTGCCAAAGGGGCGCTCCCTATCCCTGGAGCCAAGAACGCCCGCCAGGCTGAGGACAACATCGGTGCTTTGGGCTGGTCATTGACTGATGAGGAAGTAGCCGGCTTGGATGCCGCCGCTCAAATAGACTAAGAGATTCCAAGGAAATGTGATCTTGCTTTTGAGAGAATCACAGCACACTGATTTACCATTTTTAAGAGAGATGCTTTATGAAGCAGTTTTTTGGCGTGCTACTGTTAATAAGCCCACATTCGAAGAAGGTCTTGCATATCCAGAGATAAGTAAAGCTCTGGCTGATTGGGGCGAAAGAGATGGAGATACAGCAGTTGTTGCTACCATTAATTCAATTCCAGTCGGTGCATCATGGTATAGATTCTGGACTGATGACAATTTCATAATCGGCTATATAGATGAAGCTACACCCATATTAGTAATTGGCGTACATTGCGACTATCGACATCAAGGAATTGGAAAACAGATGATTGAATGGCTAACTGATCATGCATCAAAGCACGCCGTTCAAGAAATAAGTCTCAGTGTTTCAAAAGACAACTACGCAATAAATTTGTATAAGCAACAAGGCTTTCAGGAATATGCTGATAAAGGAGACGCATTTACAATGGTGCGTAAAATATAAACGTACCGATCATTTAACAAAACCATGTCCGGTCAAACGCAAGGATCTGGATGAGTTGCTAGTAAGATAAGCCCTAAAATTTTCAGCGGCAGATTAGTTCTATATGTATCCTTGTGGGGGCGCTATAACTCATCCACATGGATGACTTAAATCGCCCCAACAGGATGCCCGGTCCATCGTGGGCCGGATAGCGCTGAATATCAAAGACGATGCCGGCACTCATGCCATCTCCGCTTGTTCATCGGCTAGTAGTCGCCCCTTCGATGAACAAATATCTTAAGCCAATCGAAATGGCAATTGGCGCAATCGTTGGCCCGTGGCGTCAAAGATTGCGTTGGCCACGGCTGGAGCAAGACGCGGAACACTCATCTCACCGATTCCAGCAATGCGCCCATTATATGATTTCCGAACTCCAGGTGTACCCCATGCCGGATACAGTGCGCGTCTACCAACAGATCATGGCCGGGTACATGAACAACAACGTAGCAAGATCAAATGGCGACATGGTTG
>JAACFF010000593.1 GCA_009937635.1 Chloroflexota bacterium | reverse complement strand
CGGAATATGCGCCAACACCCTGAAATCGGGATAGGGGGGCTTTCACCCCCCTCCCACACCACCGGACATGCGGGTCCGCATCCGGCGGTTCGGTTAAGTATGACGAAGTTGGTATCGTTTCAGAAAACTCTCCAGTCCGAATTGTTGCCAATGGGCATTGTTTAGGGCGTGATGGACCGGTGGCGATTTGGACAACCGCCAAGGCCCCAGACTTGTCCCACTGGCACGGATGGCCCAGTATTCTGAGACCCTTCGCGCTCGCAGGTTTTCGTACCGGTTCCGCGGCGTCTTCCATTGTTTCCACGCGATTTGTCGCATTCGACGGCGTAGCCATTCGTCGAACCGGGTCATGTGCCCTCGCCCATCGGCCAAGGCATAGTAGTTGACCCATCCAACGATCACTGGGTTCAGCCGGTCTCGAATTTCTTCCAGTGACTGTCCCTGGTTTCGTCGCGTCAATTGCTTCACTCTGCGTTTCATTCGTTCTAGACTCTGGCGGGCAATTCGGATGCCGACCCCGCCTGCTCTTCAATAGAAGCTGAAGCCCAGGAACTTGCGTTTCGTCGCCAAGCCCACTGCGCTTTTCTCCTCATTGACTTTCAGCCGTAGCCGCCCTTCAATGTACCGTTGGGTACTCGCCAACACACGTTCTGCCGCCCGTCTGCTTCTCACGTAGATGTTGCAGTCGTCTGCATAGCGCACGAAGCGATGTCCACGTTTTTCTAGTTCCCGGTCCAACTCGTCCAGGACGATGTTTGACAGTAACGGCGAAAGTGGCCCGCCTTGCGGTGTCCCTTCCGCCGTCTCTGCTACCACACCGTTCACCATCACCCCTGCTTTCAGGTAGGCGTTGACCAGCCTCAAGACCCGTTTCATGATTCACTGTGTCAAAGAACTTGGCCATATCAATGTCCACCACCCACTTGTATCCCGCTTCGATGTGCCCTTGCGCGGCTTCCACCGCATCATGAGCGCTTCGCCAGCGCCGGAATCCGTAGCTGTGGTCACTGAAGGTCGGTTCATACACCCGACTCAGTACTTGATGCATCGCCTGCTGGATGAGCCGGTCCTGCACCGTGGGGATGCCCAACAACCTCACCCCGCCCTTCGGTTTCGGTATCTCTACCCGCTTCACCGGGCTCGGTTGATAGCTTCCTGCTCCCAGTTTGTCTCGAATGCTCAGCCAGTGTGCTTTCAGGTGCTCCGGTAGTTCCTCTACGGTCATTCCGTCTACCCCTGGGGCGCCACCGTTCTGCTGCACTCGTCCCAATGCCGCAAACAGGTTCGGCCGACTGAAGATTTCTTCCCACAATCCGCCTTCGTGTTGAGCCATTTCTTTTTCCATTTGGTCTGATAGTGACCTTCACCCCGAACGCTTATCTCCGGCCTTCAGCCTTCCTGCCACGTCCGTTCCGGCTCTCACCACTTGTCGGTTGTTTGTCACTATCCTCCTTGTGGTCGCTCAATTCCTTCGCCGTTTGGCCCTTCGCCTTGTGGTTGGGTTTCCCCATCCGCTGACTACTACGGCCTCTGCTGACTCCTGCCCGCCTGGGCAGGTCTCCCCGGATAAGGTGCGATGACTTTCTCCTGACCCCTGCCACGTTTACATAGTGCCGCTTTGACCCTGCTTGGGTTTCACTGTCTGTTGCCAGCTTACCCGGCGCTCCATGCCTTTCTACGCGGTTCTTGTCCATCAGGTCCAGGTTTTGCCCTCCGGCTTCCTCTCCACGCTCGCTCGCGCTTGCGCAGTTGCCTTCGGCTAGCGGTTCGTCAGGTCAACGCCCGCAAAGAACTTTCATCTCCTAGTCACCGCCCATGCCGGGCGTACAACAAAAAAGAGCCCTGTTTGCACAGGGCTCTTTCTGTCGAGAGGTAACTCCTACACCTAATAATTCAATTACTACAAGGCATTCATGATCTGGCTAAATACGTCACCTATCGCTGGTCCGAGGAGGGTCAGGATGGCTATAACGACAATAGCAACCAGAACTAGGATCAATGCATATTCAACAAGACCCTGACCATCTTCGCGATTAAGAAATAACATGTGTATTTACCTCCTTGAGGATAAGAACTAATAAAATTAAACCAATAAATTGTATTGCTCTAGAATAGCGGCCGCCGCAAACAGCATCAATAGGAGACAAGTACTTCTATATACCCCTGAATCGCCGCCGATTTATCGGGCATATTAACGAACAAGGATATCAGTTTGAGCTTCAAGTACTTCTGTTTCGACTGGAATCACAAACTCAATACGCGTGCCCTTGCCAAGAGCGCTTTCGATTTTCATTTGCCCGCCAAGCATCTCAATTCGTTCTCGGAGAGTCGGTAAGCCAATCGTCGATCGGGTGGGTTCTTCGCCCATTATCGTAGCCACATCGAATCCACTGCCATCATCTTCAACAGCAGCCAGAACACGATCACTATCCAAATCTAAGAATACTTGAATTTTCGACGCCTGGCCATGGACGAGAGCATTGTTAAGAAGTTCTTGAACAGCCCGGAAAATCGTTACTTCAATATGGCCCTCAAGTCGTCTGACTACGCCGGTGACGGCAATCGAGACTGGGATTTTATGCTTCTCTTCATACGACTCAGCATAACGCCTTAGCGTTGGAACGACACCCAAATCGTCCAACATCATCGGCCGTAAATCGAAAATAAAATCCTTGACCGCGGAAAATGTTGAAGCTGCGGAACCTTTAAGCGCAATCAACTCAATCCGAGCTCTTTCAGGATCTGAGCCGAAATATCGTTGGCAGATTTCAGCTTGCAAAATGAAGTTGCTCAAAGAAGAGGCAGGTCCATCATGCATCCTGCGCACAAGACTCTGTCGAGCAGCCTCTTCAGATTGGATGACCCTGATGACATTGGATTGATCAGGACCAGCCTGTCGAACCTCAGGCAGTTCGTTAATCCCGCCCACAATATCAAGTACGCCTCGCTGAAACTTGGCCAATCGTCCCAGATTTCTATGGTCACTCTGCAGTTTCTCCAATTGGCCGCGCATCGTGAACAGACGCTGTTGAGCATTTATCAGCGCTTCATATCCTTCTTTAATATCTTCTCTGGGTATCGTGTCAAAATTTGTCTGCAACTGGCTGACATAATTACCTACACGGGCGTTTCGCTGGGCTAGACGATCAACTTCCGCCTCGCTTTGCTTTACGAGAACGTCAATTTCCTTAAGCTCTGTTTGGGTTTGCTCATAAGCATCGTACGCTTCATCCACAAAGTCCTGGAGCGAGAATTCCTCGGTCGTTTCAGTTTGCTCGTCCATCTCAGAAATGATCTCCCGTCTACGCTGCTGTCACCAGCGATTAGACTTTTACCACCGGAAACAGATAATCAACCACGAAGCGGTCTATCTAAGCGGACCCACCCACGGCTAAGAGCATAAACGGCCGCCTGCGTTCGATCATCTACGCTAAGCTTTCTCAGGATAGCCGTCATATGATTCTTTACTGTCTGGTGGCTGATTCCTAATGCATAAGCTATCTCTTTGTTACTCTTGCCATAGGTAACGTGCTCCAGAATCTCCATTTCGCGCGGAGACAACGGGACAAACGAATCTTCGGTGTCCGTCGTAATCGGGCCTGTGATCCGGCCTACTTTCTCTTCAACCCACTTAACTACCTCGTCATGGGTCATCTTACGCTCATCCACAACGTAATAACCCTGCTGAACGGCGTAAATCGTACTAATAAGCAATTCG
>JAACFF010000592.1 GCA_009937635.1 Chloroflexota bacterium | reverse complement strand
GCCGGAGTGGGTGAATACGATATTAGAGGAATCTACAAACTGGCCTTTCGCTTACCGGAAGCATTGTTGTCAACCATGCAGCCCATGGTTGACAGTTTCATAGATGCCTCACTGCGCTCATTGAAGCAAATCTACTTGCACAATATGCGCTCCTGGCGCGGTTGGGACAAGTTCCCTCAGTTGCAGATGCCAACACTTGTTATTCTCGGTAACAAGGACCAGGTATTGCCTCAAGAAGCATTTGAAAGAGTGGCGCAATTGGTACCACACGAGACCTCTGAGGTTATTAGCGTTGATGTATCGGCACATATGGTTATGTTAGAGCGGCGCGAAGCTGTGAACCGCGCTATTCGGCGGTTCATCGAGTCTCCCATGGCTGCACAGCAAGTTCCACGCTGGCGTACCCGTTTTGAGACTGATAGCCGGGGTAGTTTGCTTCGGGAGCGGCCGTGGCTAGCCTATTACGAAACCAATGTGCCGGCCACAATTCATGTACCGGCACAGCCATTGACGAGATTACTCGAACGGGCCGCGAGACGCTTTCCCCAGAGAATGGCAATAGTAGGAGGCCATGTTAAATTAAACTATCGTACCGTCCTGGATGAGTCAAGGCGATTTGCTAATGCAATACGCGCTTTAGGAATTGGAGAGGGTTCCAGGGTAATGTTGTTGCTGCCAAATGTGCCGCAGATGATTATTGCCTATTATGGAATTCTTACTGCAGGCGCTGTCGTGGTTATGGGTAATCCACTGGCCGAGGAGGAAGAGACTATACGGCAAGCTCAGATGGTAGAGGCTGAGGTTCTTGTGACTAGGATGCATAACGCTGCATTAGCGATGGCTGTGTGCGAGCAAGCGCCTGTTCAACATGTCGTTTTTGCTGACAGCAAGGATTATTTACCGTGGCAGTGGCGTTTATGGAAATCCTTGTGGCAGAGGCTGGCTTCTGGTGATGATCGGCGGGGGATCACTGATAGTGGTTATGGTTGGCGGCAATTGCTCCGCCAGCATGCCCCACAAAGAGTCGCCGTAGAGGTAAATGCTTCAGATATGGCCGTCATACAGTTTACCAGTGGCACTTCTGGTACACCGAAGGGCGTTATGCTCAGCCACCGTAACTTGATGGCCAATGCTTTGCAGGTGCGTGCCTGGCTGAGTGATGCGAGAGATGGGGAAGAGACCTTCTTATCTGTGACTCCTATCAGTCATATTTATGGAATGACCACTGTAATGAATGTGCCCATCAGCCAAGGCGCAAGGACAGTTATGCTGTCCGGTTTCAGGGTACAAGAGGTTCTGGAGGAAATTAAGAAATTTGAGCCGTCCTATTTTCCTGGCGTTCCGGCGATGTATGTGGCTATCAACAATTATCCGAACGTACGCAGATATAACGTTCAATCCATGAGGGCTTGTCTGAGCAGTGGCGCTCCGTTGCCTGTTGAGGTTGAAGAAGCGTTTGAGAAAGTGACTAAGGCCAGACTTGTCGAGAGTTATGGTTTGACTGAAGCGAGCCCAGTTACACATGCCACGCCTCTTTACGGACGTGATAAGGTGGGTTCAATAGGGGTGCCGTTGCCAAGCACAGAAGCGCGAATTGTCGATCTAAAGACAAAACGACCTTTGCCACCCGGCCAAGTTGGCGAGTTGGCCGTACGTGGTCCCCAAGTTATGCAGGGCTACTGGCGAGACGCAGAGGCAACGGACGAAGCGCTTGACGATCTTGGTTGGCTTTTCACTGGTGACATTGCGCGCATGGATGAGGATGGCTACTTCCAGATTATAAGCAGAAGTCAGGAGATGTGGCGTTCCCACAATGGTGATGACACAATTTATCCGCGTGACATTGAGGAAATCATCTATGAATTACCGGCAGTCAGGGAAGTGGCCGTTGTGGTATTTGCGGGCCAGCCGGTGGCATTTGTACTTGTGAAAGATAAATCCGTAATTCCGGCCGATACGATCATTGCTTACTGCCAGCGCCGCCTGCCATCTGGACACGTCCCTCGACATGTGATTTTTGTGAGCGAATTTCCACGTAATCTGATCGGCAAGGTATTACGCCGTGAACTTTATAATGAATATGCTGGCCAAGTGGAAGTGGGATCCGGTGGTGTTGGTCAACATCTCGAGGGGCTAGATGAAACTCCGATAGATAGGGAGTTGGTCAAGTGAAAGATGTCAGGAGCGTGGTGCTTGGCGCGCTGCAGGAGGAGATGCGTGCCTGTCGACTCTGTATAGAAGCTGGCTATGCGGTTACGCCCGGCGCCGTTTTTAGCCACCCGCCAGTCACAGATGTACAACTGATTGGACAGGCCCCAGGTATCACCGAGGTAGAAGCCCAGCGGCCGTTTAATGCTGGCAGTGGGAAGCGCCTCTTTCGCTGGCTGGAAAAAGCAGGGTGGCGCGAAGCTGAATTTCGAAGTCGATATGCTATGACTGCCGTGACTAAATGCTACCCGGGCAAGGGTAAGAATGGGAAAGGGGATCGCGTGCCCAGTAAAGTAGAGCAGCTTTTCTGCCGGCCTTTCTTGGAGAGGGAAATCAGTTTTTTTCGCCCACGTCTTATCATTCCAGTTGGTGGATTGGCAATTAAGTTGTTTTATCCACCTAGATGGAAGTTGAGCGAAATAATTGGCACTGCTGCCTATTTCCCGGCTGCTGTTCTATTGGATCCAGTCAATCTCAACTTGTCCCAGGCAGAGCTAACCAGTGAATTTGATGAATCGAAGAGCACGGACGGCCGTTGGATCGTCCCATTGCCACACCCTTCAGGGGCGAGCCTCTGGCCCAATAAAGCAGAAAACCAAGCTTTGATTGACCGTGCTGTTGAAATTCTCGGTCAGATCC
>JAACFF010000183.1 GCA_009937635.1 Chloroflexota bacterium | reverse complement strand
AAGAGACAGAGGTCGGCGGTGCGATGGTTCGCACCCCCGACGAAGTGCGTATTATCGTCGTCAGCCATGGCCAGGCGTCTGATCCCTTCTGGTCAGTCGTGAAGAACGGGGTGGACCAGGCGGCTGAAGATTTTGGCGTCGATGTTGAATATCAGGCACCGCAGACCTTTGACATGGTAGAGATGTCGCAACTAATCGATGCGGCCATTGCTGCCAACCCCACCGGTCTCGTGGTCTCGATTCCCGATGCCGATGCACTGGAAGATTCGATTCTTGGCGCTGTTGACGCTGGAATTCCCGTCATCTCGATGAACTCCGGCAGTGATGTGGCTGAGCAGTTAGGTATCGCCGTCCATGTTGGACAAACTGAATATGAGGCCGGACTTGGCGGCGGCGAGAAAATGGCAGAAGCGGGTGTGACCAATGCCATTTGTGTGAATCAAGAAGTGGGCAATGTCGCCCTTGACTTGCGCTGCCAGGGATTCACCGATGGCCTGGGTGGTACGGTTGAGGTATTGGCCGTTGACCTGGCCGATCCAATTGATGCGCAGAACCGCATTTCCGGCGCGTTAACCGCCAATCCCGACGTGAATGGTATCCTGACCTTGGGTCCGACAGGCGCTGCTCCGGCGCTGGCCGCGTTGGAAGAGGCCGGGTTGCTTGGCGAGATGGCCATAGGAACCTTCGATCTTTCACCCGAAGTGTTAGAGGCGATTGATGCCGGCGATATGCTCTTCGCGATCGATCAGCAGCAGTATCTCCAAGGATATCTGCCCATTGCCTTGCTGACGCTCTTCAACACCAATCTGAACACAATCGCCAATGATGTCCTCCTGACAGGCCCTGGTTTTGTCACCCAAGATACAGCGGCAGCCGTGATCGGCCTCAGTGCGGAAGGTACGCGATAATGATCGTCTTAAGCAGCAAGAAGCAAAAAGTTACTAAACAATGGGAGAAGATAAAATGACTCGAAGCAGAAGAATACTTATTTTGACCTTTGTCCTGCTACTTCTAGCGGTTGCGACCGGCGTCGTTTTTGCGCAAAAGGATCGCGGGGACATTCGTATTATTGTGGTCAGTCATGGGCAGGCATCTGACCCATTCTGGTCAGTCGTGAAAAATGGCGTCGACGCAGCAGCGAATTCCATGCGCGTTACCGTCGAATATCAAGCACCACAGACTTTCGATATGGTCGAGATGTCACAGCTAATTGATGCGGCCGTTGCGGCCAATCCAGATGGGTTGATCGTCTCAATTCCAGATGCAGATGCGCTTAGTGATTCGATCGCGGGCGCTGTGGAAGCGGGCATTCCCGTCATCTCGATGAATTCTGGGAGTGATGTAGCCGAAGAATTGGGTGTCATGGTTCATGTTGGCCAGACAGAATATGAAGCCGGACTAGGCGGTGGTCAGAAGATGGCCGAGGCGGGCGTAACCAATGCGATTTGTATCAACCAAGAAGTGGGTAATGTGGCGCTCGACTTGCGCTGCCAAGGCTTCACCGATGGGCTCGGCGGCACGGTAGAGATTCTGGCCGTGGACCTGGCAGATCCTATCGACGCTCAGAATCGCATTTCCGGGGCGCTCACAGCAAACCCCGATGTGAACGGCGTTTTGGCTTTGGGACCGACAGGCGCAGCCCCTGCTCTAGCGGCGCTAGAAGAGGCCGGAATGCTAGGTGAAATCGCTTTGGGAACCTTTGACCTTTCGCCGGAGGTTTTGGAAGCGATTGACGCAGGGGATATGCTGTTCGCTATCGACCAGCAGCAATACCTGCAAGGTTACCTACCTGTCGTGCTATTGACCTTATTCAATACGAACCTGAACACGATCGCCAATGATGTGCTTTTGACCGGTCCTGGTCTTGTAACTCAGGATACGGCCGCGGCCGTGATTGAGCTAAGTGCTCAAGGGACACGATAGATAGTATTCGGTGTTCGGTATTCGGTGTTCAGTGTCGGTGTGCGTATTTTATGTGCTCGTGCTGGTCTGTTTACCGAATACTGTTCACTGAATTCTTGATTAAAGGAGGTTATTATGGCTACAACGACCGATACAGCCAAAGATGAACGTATGGTTGAATCCGGATTTTTTAAAAAATTCTTCAGTCGCCCAGAGTTAGGTGCGTTGGCGGGTTGTATATTGGTATGGATCATATTTGCCATCGCTGCTCCAGATGCCTGGCTTAGCCTGCGAGGAACTGCCAGCTATTTGGAAGTCTCTTCGCAGATTGGCATTCTAGCGGTGGCTGTAGCTCTGTTGATGATCGGCGGTGAGTTTGATCTATCAATCGGCTCAATTGTTGGCTTTACGGGGGTGATCATGGCAATTATCGCTTCCGAATTTGGACTGCCATTTTGGCTGGGCGCGCTCATTGCCCTGGGTGTGGCCTTGCTTATTGGCTTTGTAAATGGGTTCTTGGTCGTTTGGACAAAACTACCCTCATTTATCATAACGCTCGGTGGGTTATTTGTATTTCGCGGACTCACAATCGTTATAACCCGGGCTCTGACGGGGCGTACGCAAGTTGGTGGCCTCGATGATTTACCGGGCTATGCCCTGCTCAAGACAATTTTTGGCACAGATATCTCTATCTTTGGTACAAATTTTGCAATTTCGATACTCTGGTGGATCTTGTTTACGATTATAGCGACTTATGTCCTGCTGCGAACGCCGGTAGGCAATTGGATATTTGGAACTGGTGGCGCTGCTGAATCGGCGCGTAACGTTGGTGTCCCGGTTGACCGGTTGAAGACGGCACTATTCATGTTAACGGCTTTTGCGGCGTGGACATTGGCCACAATACAGTTGTCAGTTGTCAAGTCGGCAGACACAAAACGGGGTGAGGGGCAGGAGTTTGTGGCCATCATCGCGGCCGTTATCGGCGGCAATTTGCTGACGGGTGGATATGGTTCGGCTGTTGGCGCTGCGCTTGGAGCATTGTTCTTCGGCATGGTACGCCAAGGACTTGTCTTTGCCGGCGTCGACGCAGACTGGTTCCAGGTCTTTGTTGGTCTCATGCTGATTATCGCGGTATTGGTGAACAATTACATTCGCAAGCGTGCAGAGGAGGCAAGACGATGAACGATAAGGTTCCGATGATCGATGTGCGCCATATCTCGAAATTCTTCGGCAGCGTCATTGCTTTGAGCGACGTATCTATGAACGTCTATGCCGGCGAAGTCATGTGCCTGTTAGGTGACAATGGCGCGGGAAAATCCACACTGATCAAGGCTCTCTCCGGCGTGCATAAGCCCAGCGAGGGAGAGTACTATGTCGAAGGAGAAGCGGTCGATTTCGATTCCCCGCGTGACGCCCTTACCCGTGGCATTGCCACGGTGTATCAAGACCTGGCCATGATTCCGCTGATGAGCATCGCGCGCAATTTTTTTCTAGGCTCTGAACCGACCAAGGGCAAATCGATATTCAAGCGATTCGATACGGCATTTGCCGACCGCGTGGCCCGCGAAGAGATGGCAAAGATGGGCATTGATGTTCGCGATCCATCCCAGGCGGTGGGCACGCTGTCTGGCGGTGAGCGCCAGTCAGTCGCTATCGCCCGGGCAGTTTACTTTGGGGCAAAGTCTTTGATCCTAGACGAACCAACGGCCGCATTAGGCGTGAAACAGGCAGGTACCGTGCTACGATATATCGCCCAGGCGCGTTCTCGCGACCTGGCGGTGATATTCATTACCCATAACCCGCACCATGCGTATGCCGTAGGGGATCGTTTTACCATCCTTAAACGCGGCCGTACTTTTGGCACCTTCACCAGAGAAGAACTAAGCCGCGAGGAGATGGTGCGCATGATGTCGGGTGCGGATGAGTTGGATGCGCTCAGCCATGAACTCGAGGAGTTTGCGCGCGAAGACGCGCTCAAAGACGACGGTGGATTGAGTGATGTAGAACAGGCCTTGGCCCAATCTTTAGAGGAAAGCGAAGAGATGTTCTCCCAAGAGGAAGATGAATGATGTCCACTTTAGCTCCCTGGCAAATTTACGATCTGCTAAATCGACCGAGACCTATCTGGCTGGCGGGATGTGATCTGAGTGATGCCTATTTACGAGCGGCCAATCTGCGCGATGCCGATTTGCGTGAAGCGAACTTAAGCGGCGCCAATTTGCGTGGGGCCAACTTACGCGGCGCGAATCTAAATGGTGCCAATCTATCCGGCGCGGATCTGCAGGGTGCCAATTTGAGCAAGGCAAACTTGAATTATGCCAACCTCAATGGCGCGAATGTTGCCAAAGCCAACTTGCGAGAATGCGTACTCAACCATGCCACGTTGCGAAAAGCCAATATGTTTGAGGCGAATCTACACGAGGCGCATATGGTAGAAGTAGACCTTAGTAGCGCCGATTTGAGCGAAGCGTATCTGATCCAAACAGTGCTGAAAGACGCGAATTTGAGCAATGCCAAATTGGCAAATGCCCATTTAAAGGGTGCGAATATGTTCAATGCCACACTGGATGGGGCGGATTTGAACACGGCTCATTTGAGTGGGGCAATGAAGCCTAGTGGAGATTTATACGATTAATTATGAACTATTGAGGCTTGGCGCATTGCGCGGCGAGGACTGGAATCGCCGCACAATGCGCTTTGGGTGGGATATGTTATTAAGATGATGACAAAGTATTAATCTTGTTGGTTAGAATTGGTACGGTCGGGAGACCGGCCATAGCACAACGGTCGGGAGGCCAGCCATGGCCAATCCATAGAAACGGGTGCTGTGCGTTTGGCGATTGTCGCCCAACGGTTGGCAGGATTGCCATTCGAGGGCGTTACGCAAATCCGGAAGGCAAAGATATTTATGCAAAAGGAACAACATTCAACTTATTTCGCTATTGACAACACGGATGTAGCTGATTTACACGCTTTATGTGCGCGAACGACCCGGTTGGAAGCGTATCCGCTTGCGGTTGACGTCGTGGAAAACATCACCATCTATGATGGCAAGCAGATACAAGGGATCATTGGCGATGAAGGCCAGGAGGCGACCTTAAAAGCCGAATGGGCGTATTGTCTCAAAGAGGGGCCCGGTGTATTCATCGTTAAGGGGGCTTACCCTGATTTGTCTGTGATTGAGCGCTGCAGCGCAGCCTTCCAAGAAATTGTCGCGGAGGAAAGGGCCTCCAGCCAAGGCAAAGGGGATCATTTTGGCCAAAATGAGCGCATTTGGAATTCTTTACAGAAGGTCTGCCTGCACGATCCCGAGCTTTTTATCGCCTATTACGGTAATCCGATCCTCGGACTAGCCAGTGAAGCCTGGTTAGGACCCTATTATCGGATCACGGCGCAGATGAACAATGTTAAGCCGGGCAACGCAGCACAATCTGCACACCGTGATTATCATTTGGGGTTTCAGTCGCCAGAGACCATTTCACAATATCCTGCACATGCGCAGGTAATGTCACAGTATTTGACCTTGCAGGGAGCGATTGCCCACTGTGATATGCCAGTGGAAAAGGGGCCAACGATGTTATTACCCTATTCGCAGCATTATGCACCCGGTTATCTGGCGTTCCGACAGGCTGAGTTTACGGCGTATTTTGTGGAACATAAGGTGCAGATTCCGTTTGCAAAGGGAGATATGGTTTTCTTTAACCCAGCTTTATTTCATGCGGGCGGAAGTAATTCGACCGCGACGGATCGTGTTGCGAATCTAGTTCAGATATCATCGGCCTTTGGTCGCACGATGGAAACGATCAGCAATCTCATGATGATCAAGGCGGTCTATCCCATTCTCCAGCGTCGCAAAGCGGAGAACACAGCATCTGTGCGCCTCATTCGCGATACGATAGCGGCCGTCGCCGATGGTTATTCGTTCCCGACCAATCTCGATTCTGACCCGCCAATTGGGGGAAACGCGCCAGAAACAGAGCAGCAGATGATGTGGCGTGCTTTGCAAGAAGATTGGCCACTTGCGGCTTTGCTGGAATCCTTGAATACTTATGAAACTCGCCGGCAGGCGTAGTGGTTTGTAAACTTGGTTTCTGTCATTTTCCCGGAAAGTGAAATGGCGTTACCGCAGCGGAAGATTTGACAAAGTTCTCGGGAAAATTGGGCAACCTATAGGTTTACAAAGCAGTAAGTGCAGTTACTTAAATCTTAATGGTCAGACATTCTCGGTTGGGAGACCGGCCCTAGCACAATCCATAGAAATTTCTGAAAGTGTATTGGATTGTGGTTAGGGATAAAAATAGTCCTAAGGTGAACTATGAGTAAAAATGGAAAGATACAAAATTATATGAATGGGCAATGGCAAGCATCAACTGCCGTTGACTATTTGAATATCGTGAATCCGGCAACACAAGAGATGTTGGGCGAAGTTCCCCTCTCGCCAGCATCCGAAGTGGGATCTGCGGTACAGGCGGCAGCTGAAGCCTTTGTCGAATGGCGGCAAATGCCGGTCGGAGATCGCATCCAATACCTTTTCAAGCTCAAAGATTTGCTTGAAGAAAACTTCGAGGATATCTCGCGCACGATCACGATGGAATGCGGCAAAACTATGGGCGAATCACGGGGCGAAATGCAGCGGGCCATCGAAAATGTGGAGGTCGCTTGCGGTGCCCCGACGATGATGATGGGAGATTTTTCTGAAGACATCGCCAGCGGTATTGACGAGATCATGATCCGGCAACCGGTCGGCGTATGTGCGATTATCGCGCCGTTTAATTTCCCAGGCATGATCCCGTTTTGGTTTCTGCCTTATGCTATTGCTGCCGGTAACACGGTCATCGTTAAGCCGTCGGAGAAAGTGCCGCTAACGATGCGGAAGGTTTTTGGGTTATTCAACAAGTTAGATTTGCCGCCAGGCGTGGTCAACATGGTCAATGGGGGCAAGGAAGCAGTAGATGCCATTCTGGATCATCCGGCTGTACGGGCGGTCAGTTTTGTGGGCTCGACGGCCGTGGCCAAATATATTTATAGTCGTGGCGCGGCCAATGGCAAGCGGGTGCAGGCCCAGGGTGGGGCCAAAAACCCGATAATTGTCTTGCCTGATGCGGATATGGAAATGACCACGCGAATCTCGGCCGATTCAGCATTTGGATGTGCCGGGCAGCGCTGCCTGGCAGCGTCCATCGCCATCACTGTAGGTGAAGCCCGCCACAGCTTTACAGAAGCGATTGCCGATGCCGCCACTTCACGGGTAGTAGGGTATGGACTGGATGAAGCGGTGCAGATGGGGCCAGTGATTACGGTGCCTAGCAAGGAGCGAATCGAGAGTCTGATCCAGAAGGGGGAAAATGAGGGAGCGATGGTGATTGTAGACGGCCGTTCTCCATCCATCCCGGGCTATGAAAATGGCAACTTCATCCGCCCTACCATCCTGACAGACGTCAATCCGGGGGGTGAAATCGCCAAAACGGAAATCTTCGGTCCGGTGCTCAGCTTGATGCATGTCAATACCATCGACGATGCCATCAAACTGGTAAATGGCGGCGAGTATGGAAACATGGCTTGTCTATTCACCAGCAGTGGATCGGCCGCGCGCAAGTTTCGTTATGAAGTCCAAGCCGGCAACATCGGTATTAATATCGGCGTGGCAGCGCCAATGGCCTTTTTCCCGTTTAGTGGCTGGAAGGAAAGCTTTTTTGGCACGTTGCATGGACAGGGCAAACACGCGATTGAATTCTTCACACAAACAAAAGTAGTCGTTGAACGTTGGCCGAGAGCGTGGTCCCGGCAGTTCTAGTGGGGAGTATTGCGGCAATGGGCAAACGATTCAATTATGGGGTTTATGGTGTTGGACGTATTGGAAAGGTTCATGTGTCCATCGTTCAGAAGCAAGGGCACAAAATCATCGCCATAGGTGATGATGTGCAAGCGGCCGTATTAGCTGCCCAAGAAGAACTTGATTTGGCATCTATCAAAACCTTCAATAATGCGGAAGATATGGTCCGCGGCGCGGCGCATGAGATGGATGCGGTCATCATTGCCTCGCACACGAAAGATCATGCTAAAGATGCCTTGCCGTTTGTTAAGGCGGAGATTCCTGTCTACCTAGAAAAACCATTGACTGATGGTTTGAAAGAAGCATTTGATTTTGTCGAGGCTATAGGGAGGGACGAGAATCTTATTCAGATCGGTTTACAAAGACGATTCGACCCGCCCCTATTGCATGCCAAAGCGTTGCTCGACTCAGGCTTGATTGGCGCCATCCGTGAAATACGTTGTATTTTGAGAGATCAATATCCCCCTCCGCCGACATATAGCAGTAGGGGGTTGATCATTGATATGGGAATACACGTGGCAGACGAAGCGATCTTCTTCCTAAGTGAATTCCCAAATGAGGTATGGGCAAGTGTACATCATACGAAAGGGTATAACAGCCCCATTGATGAGGGTGGGGATACTGCGTTTGTAACGTTTACGACGCCATCAAATATTTTGGGTAGATTAGATTTAAGTCGTACCCACTCTTCGGGATATAACAATGAGACATACATTATCGGCACCGAAGGTACACTGCAAGTAGGTCGCTTTGCTGGATATCCTGGACCGATCTATGTTGAGCTTTGGAAAAGTGACGGAACACAACATTCCAGTTCAAAATCCTTCGAGATGAGTTACCTCAAAGGGGATTATCCGGAATTTCTACCTCGATTTGATAAGGCCTATAGAAATGCTCATCGCCAATTTCGAGACGTAGTGGAAACGAGTAAATCCTTCGCCGTTACCCAAAATCATGTGCTAGATGCACAAGTTTTTGTGGAAGCTGCGCACCGGTCCGCTCAGGATAATGGCCTGCATTATAAGATAAGGAGGTTTGACGATCTGCAACAATACAAAATGACCTGTATAGCAAGTAATTTAATGGACTGCGATTAATTGAGCAGCCATCGTAAAAATTTTTCAAAACTATTGCACACGTGTGCATTGAAATGAGGTGATAAGATTATGATCCAAGTAGCAAATGCACCCTGTTCATGGGGCGTCATCGAAAATACACCGGGAGAACGCGGCGGCTATGCCCTTGTACTTGACGAAATGAAGGAAACGGATTACGTGGGCACCGAGTTAGGTGACTGGGGCTTCATGCCAACCGATCCTCAACAATTACGCGCCGAGTTGGTAAAAAGAGAGTTGAAGCTGCTTGCATCCTGGGTTTCAGTGCGATTGTACGATGCCAATTATCATGCAGCCGGCGTGGAATTGGCGGTAAAGACAGCAATATTGCTTGCGGAAGTCGGTGGACCAGACTGCATCATTGTGATTGGTGACGATCATAGCACGGTGCCTGTGCGCCATGATTATGCCGGTAGAATCAAACCAGAACATTATCTGAGCGATAAGGAATGGGAAATCTATACGGCTGGCGCGATGCGCGTAGCGGAAACGGTGAAACAAGAAACAGGATTACGCTCAGTGATTCATCACCATGGCGCGACATACGTTGAGACGCCGGAAGAAACAGAAATTTTCTTGCGGATGACGGATCCCAATTTGCTAGGGCTCTGTTTTGATACCGGTCATTATGCCCTTGGTGGCGGCGATCCAGTCGCCGGGATATATGAACACAGGGATCGCATTTGGCATGTGCATTTTAAGGATTTTGACCCGGCGGTGGTTGCGCAGGCGGACGAGATGGGCTGGGGATACCAACAGATGATCGGCCAGGGTGTGTTCAGCGAGCTAGGTCGAGGGTCTGTGGATTTTCCCGGTGTCCTGAACGCGTTAAATGATATCGGCTATGATGGCTGGATAGTGGTGGAGCAGGATGTGCTGCCGGGGATGGGTAGCCCTAGAGAAAGCGCAGCTCGGAATCGTGAGTTTCTACGGTCAATAGGAGTGTGACCTGTACTGAATACTGTTTACTGAATACTGACCAGGAGAAATATATGGAGACGATCAATATCGGCGTTATAGGTATGGGCTGGATGGGGACTGTACACGGCCGCGCTTATGGCGCTGCCAATGACCGGTTTCACGATCAGGGCGTGCGGGCACGGCTGGTTATTTGCGCTGATGAAGTAGAAGAGCGTGCTCATGAAGCCCAACAACGCCTGGGATTCGCCGAATGCACCACGGATTGGCGGGCTGTCATTGACCATCCCGACATTGATGCCGTTAATATCACAACGCCTAACTTTTTGCACAAGGAGATGTGCCTGGCGGCGATTGAGGCAGGGAAGCATCTATTCTGCGAAAAGCCGGTGGGGATCTTACCTCAAGAAACGGCCGAGGTATTTCACGCGGCCGAAGCAAAAGGGATCAAGAGTTTTGTAGGCTTGAATTATCGCTGGGCACCTTTGGTGCAGTTTGCGAAGCAGTTGATCGACGATGGTAAATTGGGTGAGATAACCAATTATTATGGTCGATTCTATGCCATGTATGCTTCCGATCCGTTGGGGCAGCTAAGTTGGCGTTTTTTGGCCGAACGGTCAGGAACCGGTATTTTGGGCGACGTTATGCCGCATGTTGCCGATATGGCGCAGTTCTTGGCCGGACCGATCAACCGGGTTTCCAGCCAAAAGCATACTTTCATTGCCCAGCGGCCGTTGCCAGTTCCCGGACGGGGCACGCACTATAGCCGGGGCTTGCCCGATGATGTGCAAGGGGCAGTGACCAATGAAGATTATGTCGGCGCTATGGTGCAGTTTGAAAGTGGCGCGCGGGGCACGCTGGAGGTCAGTCGCACGGTCTATGGTCCGAAGTGTGAAAATGCTTTTGAAATTTATGGTACGAAAGGGGCGATGAAGTGGAATTTTGAAACGATGAATGAAATGGAACTTTATCTACCTGATGATACAGAGGGGCATGAGGGGTTTGTGCGCATCCTTGCCGGCCCTGAGCATCCCTTTCACGGCCGTTTCAATCCCGGTCCCGGCATCGGCATTGGCTATGAAGATCTGAAGGCGATCGAGATGGCTCATTTCTTAGAGAGCGTAGCGACCGATAGACAATTGGAACCTAGTTTAAACGCTGCCTATGGGTATGCTAACGTTCTTGGAGCGATGATGCGCTCGTGGGAAAGCGGCGAATGGGAAGACGTCGTTAAGCTATGAGCGCGACAGGGTATGATTTGCTGACCCTGGGCCGGGTATCGATGGATCTGTTTTCGCTTGATATTGGCAAACCATTCGTGGAGATTTCCGGTTTTTCGGCTCATGTAGGTGGCAGTCCGACCAATATAGCTGTGGCGGGAAGCCGGTTGGGGCTGCGAACTGCTTTGTTGTCGGCTGTTGGCGAGGATATGGTCGGCGATTTCGTGATCAAGACTTTGGACCGGGAAGGGGTTGAGACACATTTCATCACGCGCAAGGTCAACAGCCGTACGGGATTGGCTGTCTTGGGTATTGAGCCGCCGGATAAATTCCCCCTTGTCTTTTATCGAGAAAACGCGGCCGACTTGCAGCTGACGATTGACGATGTGCAAAAAGCACCCATCGCCCAGAGCCGGGCTTTGCTGCTCTCGGG
>JAACFF010000591.1 GCA_009937635.1 Chloroflexota bacterium | reverse complement strand
GGTAACTAATACCTTCTCGATCGGATTACATGCGACTGCTATTTCAAAGGGACTGGCCGGACCAAAAAGAAGGAGTCCCTGGTTTCATAATAGATTTATCATATCATTTGCGACTCTTTGAGACAGACTAAAAAGGAGTTTATTCAGTTTTTGTGTGCTATCAATAAGCCAAATTTACACAATTCCTTATCTAATTTCTGAAACATTCTCTATTGGGGCTTATGCAAAAATATCCTACTTGGAACACCCTATGTGTGAATCGCAAATCGTTACTCCACGCGGATTTGTGCCTTTGGAGGTAAACAGCGGCTCATAATGTAATAAACTCTAATCAAATTCTTGTGGCCTTTTTACGCCGTCTTTACGGACAGCTCCGTAAGTTTAGGTTATACTAAATCCATTTAGGCCACATTCTACGCCACAAATCTCACGTATTTATAAGCCCTGATTTACAACATAAGGTTCAAATTCGATATTCGTGCTCAGTAAGAGGAAGGCTTTTGGATCACTGAGCAATGAATTTGGACGAGCCCGTACCTTCGAGTCAGAGCGAAACCAGCAACAGGGGTAGTAACTGTAATTGGGCCATCAGAAGCTGCAGACTGTTGCCGCTTGGCGTAGCTGGACGGTACCCCGTCTGCGTTGTCAGGGCTTATTGCCCCAAGACATTGCTCGTGAGACTGGCATCCCTGTGAGCAGGGTGTATCGCCATTATTGAATGTGCTTTGGCAAACGTCGGGCATAGATCGCCCGCCCAAAGCATGCCTCCGGACTTCTCGAACGATATGACAGCGGTACTGCGCGGAGCTAGAGAACTTACAGCTACCTTGAATACTTTCACTATTTGGAAGCTTAATCTACCAGGTTCGGATACCGACCTGTTTTGACCCAAAAACACTCTCCATGAGAAAGAGGATATGACCAACCCGAACTTACCCGGACAGTTGATGGGTGTGGTATTTAGGGCGCCTTTGCTCAACCACATTTTTTTCAACCCACTCTGACGACAGGTCGTCTGTGGCAAACTGGTCATATGGAACAGGTTGGGTCCTCGATGCGGTGATCATACCAAATCATATTTTGGAGCAGTCGGGTGAAAGATACGAATAAAACCAAGGCCAAACTCATCGCGGAGTTGACTGAGCTGCGCCAACACGTCGCAGAATTAGAAAAGCTGGTTACTGAGCAAGGTCGGGCCTTATCCCCCCTTGAGCAGGAGGGCCAAATCTTCAACTCTGCCCTCGAGATCGGTCAGGTGATGACGATCATTATGGCGGGGGTGCGCGCCTTATTGGACGTTAGTGTTTGTTCTCTATGGCTAATTGACCCTGAGACCAATGACCTGATTTGTCGACAGGCGACCGGACACCGCTATGAACTGGTCCGCGGCTGGCGGCTCAGCCCAGGCCAGGGTATCGCCAATTGGGTCGTTCGCCATGATCAGAGTCTGATTGTGGCCGATACCCGGCTTGACCCCCATCACTACAAAGAGATTGATGATCTGATTGGCCTGGAACTGCGCTCAATTCTAAGCGTCCCCCTGCGAATTGAGGGCCAGGTGATCGGTTGTTTGCAGGTCACCGACACAACCCCGGATCGCTTCAACGCAACCGAACTGAACTTGATCGAGGCTGTGGCCTCCACCGCGGCGGTGGCCATTGGGAACACGCGGCTGTATACTCGAGCCAAAGATGTGATCAATCAACGCCTGGGTGCGGTCAGGGCGACTAAGTTGGTAGAGCAGTTGCAACAGGCTCAAAAGATGGAAGCCATTGGTCGACTGGCTGGGGGGATAGCCCACGACCTCAACAACATCCTGGCTGTGATAATGGGTCACGCCGGGCTGGCCATAGAGCTCTTGCCGACCGATCACAAGACGCGTCCGGATATTGAGGGTATTCAAACAGCCGCTGACCGAGCAGCCGAATTAACCAGGAACCTGCTGACGTTCGCCCGCCACCGCCATCAGATCATCGATCCTCAGGTGCTTAACTTAAATGATTTCATCGATCGGCTCGAACCGTCGTTTCATCGGCTCCTCGGTTCGCAGATCAAGCTGATGCGGCGAATGGAGCCCCACCTGGCTTCGATTGAATTCGATCCCGACCAGTTGGAGGAAGTCTTGGTCAACCTAATCGTCAACGCCCGCGAGGCAATGCCCGAAGGTGGCCAACTAATTCTGGAAACGGCTAATATTAAGCTCGCCCCACCTGCTGTTGAGGCTAAACCTGGCGCTTATGTGCTCTTGGCCGTCAGAGATAGCGGTCAGGGGATGAGTGCGGAAGTTCAGAAACATCTGTTTGAGCCGTTTTTTACCACGAAAGAAGTCGGCCAGGGCAAAGGTGTAGCTTTGGCCATCTGCTACGGCCTGGTGAAGCAGAGTGGGGGCCACATCGAAGTTGAGAGCGACCCAGGTCAGGGCAGCACCTTCAAGCTCTATCTACCCCGTGTCCAGTCTGAACCTGTTCAAATAGAGCCAAAACCATTAAACAAGGCCCAACCATCAGGCCATGAGACCATTTTGTTGGTGGAAGATGAAGCTTCACTGCGTTACCTTGCGGCACGCACCCTACGTAACTGTGGTTATCAGGTGTTGGAGGCAAAAAACGGTCACGAAGCGCTCCAGTTGCTAGAGGAGTCAGAGGCAACCGTTGAGCTGTTGGTTACGGATGTAATTATGCCAGAAATGAATGGCAAGGTTCTGGCTGACAAGGCTAAAATCAGGCAGCCTGATCTAAAAGTGCTGTTTGTTTCGGGTTTCTCCGGCCAAGCGTTGCGGGATAAAGGACTGGTAGATCCTATCGAGTCGGCCTTTCTCCTGAAACCGTTCAAGCAGGTTGAGTTAGCTGGGAAA
>JAACFF010000182.1 GCA_009937635.1 Chloroflexota bacterium | reverse complement strand
CCAAAGGGGATATCGTTTTTTAGACATCCGTCGACATTGCGGTCGTAGTTGGCGTCCTTGGTCGTCCTGCCACTGCCAACGCGGTGGAAGGAAAATTGCACGCCGTCTTCTTTTAACTGGCCCCATTCCAGACGATCCGCCTGCCACCTGGAAACATCGATGCCAAACTCCTCTGTGGTGGCCTTGTGTTTGTTTTTCGCTTCTTCGGCGCTCAGTTTGAGGATGGTGAAATTCCAATCGCCGATAGGTTCCCGTAGGGCGCTTTCTGATGCCATGGGGTGCATTTCTTTACTGCTATTGTTTATACTTTTTGTGTCACCTGTATTGGAAGATCTCGGACCGGACGGATGTTTTTTCGATTGTGCCATGATTTACCTCCGTGGATCTTGGCTAAGCGGTAATCGTTGCAAATATTGCCGGACAAGAACCGATACCATCAACTCGTATTATAGCACATTATCGCTGCGATGTCTATAGAGCGCGGCGCAAGCGAAGACTCAAACTACCCTTGAATTGATTTATCGCCAATAGATTGCTTTCTTCCCAATAACACATGACATATGGCATGTTACAAATAAGATGCTTTTGTTATATACTGATCTTTATGCTCCTAAATCGGTGGTAGGGATCAAAGTAAATTTGCAGGAAACCCATGAAAGCGATTGGATAAACAAAATGCGGACCATTGCGCGCGCAAGAAACCAAAATCAGAACAATCGAAGGCAGATAATTAAGAAAGAAGGAGAAGAAATGAAGGCGATCACTAAATATCAGTACGGGGCACCTAATGATGTTCTAGAACTCAAGGAGATCGAAAAGCCGGTGGTCAAGGATGATGATGTGCTGGTACGCGTTCACGCAGCTACTCTCCACGCAGGTGATTGGGGTGTCGTGAGAGGCGTGCCGTACCTCATGCGCCCGGGGATTGGGCTGCTCAAGCCAAGGAACAATGTTGTGGGAACGGATGTGGCAGGACAGGTTGAGGCGGTTGGCAGAAACGCAAAGCAGTTTCAACCAGGGGATGAGGTATTCGGCACGTGCAATGGCGCCTGCGCCGAGTATGCGAGTGCTGGAGAAGACAAGTTCGTGTTGAAACCGGCGGGCTCCACTTTTGAGCAAGCTGCGGCCGTACCTACCTCTGGATTCGCCGCCCTCCACGGTCTTCGCGATTCGGGAAAGATTCAGCCAGGGCAGAAGGTCTTGATTGTCGGTGCATCGGGAGGCGTTGGAACGTTCGCAGTGCAGATTGCGAAATCCTTCGGTGCTGAAGTGAGCGGTGTGTGCAGCATGAGGAATTTGGACATGGTCCGATCGATCGGCGCAGACCGTGTCATTGACTACACCCAAGAAGACTTCACCAAGGGTGCCGAGCGTTATGACCTGATTGTCGACATCGCCGGGAACCGTCCCTTGTCATCCCTCAGGCGCGCACTCACCCGCAAGGGGACTCTCGTACTAGCCGGTGGTAGGGGCGGTCCTTGGCTCATGGGTATGGGTCGTACGTTCAGAGGGCTCATGTCGTCACCGTTCTTGAGCCAGAGTATACGCTTCTTCGTATCGTTCCCGAATAATGAGGATCTGGTTGTTCTGAAGGAGCTCCTGGAATCCGGCAAGGTCACACCTGTCATCGACAGAACATATCCGCTGAGCGAGACGCCTGAGGCTCTCGCTTATGTCGAAGAGGGACACACCCAGGGAAAGACCGTCATCACCGTCTAGGCCGCCGACCGCGGAGGGCTCCTAGAAAGGCTGGCCTGCGGTCATCCTTGGCCAAACCGAAATGGCTTGCAGACAATCTGCACCCTAGAAAGGCATACCATGCCCACTCCGGCAGCGGATCGGGAAAACACCATGAATGTGAACGTCCAAGACAAGTACGGGTCACCTGAATATGTCCGAGTCGTTAGGAGGAACAGCTATGAAAGCAATTGTATGGACAAAATACGGACCGCCGGATGTTCTTCAGCTCCAAGAGGTAGAAAAACCTGTTCCCAAGGACAATGAAGTATTGATCAGAATCTATGCGGCCACAGCAGGAGCATGGGACTGTGAGGCTCGCGTTCTCAAATTTCCTCTCTTTTTGGGGCTCCCCATGCGAGCATATGTAGGTCTCATCAGACCAACAAGAATAACTATCCTGGGGCAGGAGCTGGCCGGGGAAATTGAATCAGTAGGCAAAGATGTAAAGAAATTTAAAGAAGGTGACCAAGTTTTTGCAGCTACCGGCTTTGGTTTTGGCGCTTATGCTGAGTACACATGCCGGCCTGCAAAACCTAAAGACGCGGAGGGGGCGCTGGCAATAAAACCGGCCAATATGAGCTATGAAGAAGCCGCTGCCGTTCCTGTTGGGGGACTTGAAGCATTGCATTTTCTTCGACAAGGAAATATCCAGAGCGGACAGAAGGTTTTGATTAATGGTGCAGGTGGAAGTATAGGTACTTCTGCGGTACAGCTTGCCAAGTATTTTGGGGCGGAGGTAACGGCCGTGGACAGCACCATGAAATTGGACATGCTGCGCTCGATTGGGGCAGACCAGGTCATTGATTACACTGAAGAAGATTTCACCAGAAGCGGTGAGAGTTATGATGTGATTCTTGATGTGGTAGGCAAGAGCACGTATTCACGCAGCGAAAAATCGCTAAAGAAAAACGGCCGCTATCTTTTAGCTAACCCTGGGCTGTCACATATGGTTCGAGGGAAATGGACATCGATGAGAAGCAGCAAGAAAGTAATATTTGGGGCAGCAGGCCAAAAGAGTGAAGATTTAATTTTCCTCAAAGAGCTTATTGAGGCGGGAAAGATAAAATCGGTTATAGATAGACGCTATCCGTTAGAACAGACTGCCGAGGCTCACAGATATGTCGAAACAGGGCACAAAAAGGGAAATGTAGTCATAACTGTGGAACATAATAACAGAACCTAACAAGATAACTGTACAGGGCAATTCAAAAAATAATAAGGAAGGAGAAAAAAATGAATTCAGACAAAAAGACCACAAGAATTCTAGAGGATGTGACTGTAAATGTGAAGATGAAGATTTCGGCTCTATGGGTAGCTAGCATGTTTTTATTTATATACGTGGATTATTTCTATTTGCGTGTACCTGGGCAAATAGAGGAAATAATAGCGGGAAAAATGGGGCCTTATCCAACGACTCAAGCATCGTTATTGGCAGCAATGACATTAATGATGATTCCGAGTCTTATGATTTTCCTGTCCCTGGCATTGAAAGCTAAATGGAATCGCTGGACAAACATCATCGTGAGTATATTTAAGATTGTTACGTTGCTAGTATTCGTAATAGGAGAGTCTTGGGCTTTTTATATATTTGCCACTATTGTAGAAGTTGTGCTTCTTTTACTAATTGTCTGGTATGCATGGAAGTGGCCTAAGCAAGAAAATGTGGAAGTCTCACCATAGAGTGGGCTACTTCGGGAAATATCTCCATCACGCGCGATCAAAGTAAATTTGGAGGAAGCTCATGAAAGCGATTGTATACACAGAATACGGACCACCAGATGTTCTTCAGCTCATAGAAGTAGAAAAACCTACTCCCAAGGAGGATGAGGTACTAGTAGAAGTTCAGGCGTCATCCGTAAATCCACGAGACTGGCATCTCATGAGAGCTGACCCGTTCCCGGTCCGACTAATGGTTGGGTTTCTAAAACCAAAAGACACGCAAATCGGATCTGACATGGCGGGGCGGGTTGAAGCGGTTGGCAGAAACGTCAAGCAGTTTAAGCCAGGTGATGAGGTATTTGGAGACATAGGCGAGAGTGGTGGTGGGGCTTTTGCCGAGTATGTATCTGTACCTGTGAATGCAGTGGTTTTGAAACCTGACAGTATGACATTCGAGGAAGCGGCGGCCGTACCTGCGGGGGCACTCGCCGCCCTGCAGGGTCTTCGCGATCAAGGACAGATTCAGCCGGGAAACAAGGTTTTGATTAATGGTGCGTCCGGTGGTGTGGGTACGTTTGCGGTGCAGATTGCCAAATCCTTCGGGGCTGACGTGACTGGCGTGTGCAGCACGAGGAATCTGGACATGGTGCGCGCGCTCGGTGCAGATCAGGTCATTGATTACACCCAAGAAGATGTCACCCAAAATGGGCAGCGTTATGACCTGATTATTGATAATGTGGGGAATCCTTCGGTTTATAAACGTCTATATAAGCGTTCTTTAAGTCCCAATGGAATTTGTGTCATAGCGGCCGGCTCTTTTTTTCTACAACTGTTCCTGGGGCCATGGATGTCAATGACCGGGAGTAATAAAATCGGTACCTATCTGACGATGCCAAACCAATCGGATTTGGCTTTTATTAAAGAGCTTCTTGAAGCAGGCGAGGTCGTACCTGTTATAGATAGGCGTTACCTGTTAAGCGAAGTTGCTGAGGCTATCCGGTATCTTGAAGAAGGACACGCCCAAGGAAAAGTAGTCATAACTGTGAAGCATAATAGCAAATGATAACTCGTACCGCAGAAACATCGCCATTTATAAGGAGAGCAATAAATGAATTCCGATAAGAATACCGCCAGACTTTTAGGTTTGATGTTTATTATTGTAGCAGTTTTGGCCTTTCTCAGTGGAGTACCGTTATCGCAGTTAAATTACTCGATGACAGGCCCACCCAATAATATATCTGAAACTATGATTGCTTTTTCAGATAATTCAACAATGGTGCAGATGAGCATCATAGGTTTTCTCATTGAAGCCGTTGCAATTGTACTCTTAACGGTATTACTTTATTTATCCTTAAAAAAACAAAATAGAATTATTGCTCTTTGGGCTTTTGGATTATGGATAATTGAAGCAGTATTCGTTACTATCAGGCAAATAAGCGCTTTCTCTCTCTTATATACAGGCCAAGAATATGTAAAGGCCGGAACTCCAGATTCTTCATATTTCCAAACTCTTGGCAGTCTATTTTATGAATTAATGCATTTTACTCTTGATGTTCAAATGGTTTTTTATTGTGTAGGAGGTTTTTTGTTTTACTTCTTATTCTTCAGATCAAAATATATTCCAAGAGTGCTTGCACTTTGGGGATTAATAGCAGTTTCTTTAGGCTTTATCGGAGAATTGTTTGCACTATTTGGTTATGATGTTCCATTATACGTATTCCTTCCAATTTTGCCGTTTGAATTAGCAATCGGCGTATGGCTCATGGTCAAGGGTTTTACAGCACAGGAAGCAAAATCTGAAAGTGGTTAACATTAATTCTCGGTTGAAAATGTCATTCTCCTTGCCTTGATTTCAAGTCTACTCCTAGAGGTAGCCCCTACTTTGTTGTGCTCTCCCTTGTTTTGGCAATCTAGCGCGCAGGCATCAGTTGTCAAACACTATTTTGAGACAGGGCATTCAAAAAGCAGGAAATACGATGAAGCAATTATCTGTCGCCCTATTTGTAGTTGCCTTGCTGGTTTTATCCATTCCTACAGTTGGGCTGGCCCAACAAGAGCTTGATATCGCCGCTATCGTTGCCTATATCGAAAATCTTATGGCGGAAAATAAAATTCCCGGACTGGCTCTGAGCATCATCCATGACGATGAAGTCGTGTATACCCAAGGATATGGTGTTACCGGTCCGGAAGGAGTGCCGGTTACGCCGCAAGCCCCCTTCATCATCGGCTCAACCAGCAAATCATTTACCGCGCTGGCCATCATGCAGCTGGTTGAAGCGGGGAAAATCGATCTAGATGCACCTGTGCAAGCGTATTTGCCCTGGTTTACCTTGGCCGATCCCGCACAGGCTCAAAAAATGACGGTGCGTCATTTGCTAATCCATACCAGCGGCTTTTCGTCAATGCAAGGGGATAAAGATATCCTCAATGAGGACGCGAGCGATGAAGCGTTGCAGGCCAATGTTCGCGAGCTGGCTGACACCAAGCCGAGTCGCCCGGTGGGGGAGAAATTCGATTACTCAAATAGTAATTATGACATCCTGGGTTTGATTGTCCAGGAGGTCTCCGGCCAATCTTTCGAAACTTATGTCGAAGAACATATCTACACCCCGCTGGAGATGAGCAACAGCTACACGTCCAAGTCAGAAGCGGATGAGAACGGGCTGGCGGTGGGGCACACTCGCCGAGGACCTGGGACATTTTCTGATCGCGCAGCTAAACGGTGGACGCTATGGAAGTGAGCAGATTCTTGCGCCGCAATATGTAACGATGATGCACCAACCCGCAGTGGACACCGGCTTTCAGGATTGGTCTTATGCCTTTGGCTGGCGCACGAAACTCGTCGACGGTGAGCCATCCGTGCGGCATGGTGGCGATAGCTCAAATTTCCACAGTGATTTGGCCTTTTCTCCAACGCGTGGATGGGGGGGTGCAATCGTCACTAATTACACCGGCGCTCCGATATTCCATCTAGTCGGAGAGCCCCAAAACGACGTGCTGCGTATGGTAAATGGTTACGATACGGGCTACGCTGCCCAGGATACGTCGGGCTTTGTTATAGTGGTGTGGGGACTCATCATTCTTCTTGCGACTTTAAACACTGTTTTGTAGGGCATCTTCTATTGGCGGCGCTGGCAACGCGATCGTCAGCTGCGTCTCGTCTGGCACCTGATTTTGCCCCTGGCATTGGATTTGCTGCTACTATGGTTAATCCTAATGTTTGTGCCGAACTTACTGGAGGGCACCTTGCCAGTTTTACTTGTATTTGCGCCAGATCTCTCGTTGATACTGCTGGTCTGTGCCGCGGTAGTTGGCCTTACGGCCGTGGCTCAAGTTGTAGTGTGCATAGCCTTTGCTCGACGTTCGATTTCGGAAACCAAAGGACCAGCTCAACCAGTTTAAATTTGACTACAAGGAGAAATACTCATGAAAGCAATTATATACACAAAATACGGACCACCGGATGTTCTTCAACTCAAAGAGGTAGAAAAACCTGCTCCCAAGGAGGATGAGGTACTGATAAGAATATATGCGACAACAGTAACAACAGCGGGCCTTGCCTCTCGAACGGGTGACCCGTTTATTGCCAGGATATTTTCCCCTGAGCTCGGGCTCGCAGGACCAAAGAACCCTATACTAGGGGTTGAGCTAGCCGGGGAAATTGAATCAGTAGGGGTAGATGTAAAACTATTCAAAGAGGGTGACAAGGTTTTTGGCGAACCAGGTTCTGGCGCTTATGCCGAGTACATATGTCTGCCTGAAGACGGGCTGCTGGCAATAAAACCGGCCAATATGACCTATGACATTATTTTTGACACGGTAGGCAAGAGTTCGTTCTCACGTTGCAAAAGCTCGCTAAAGCAGAGAGGATTTTATCTTTCTCCCGTCCCTACGCCGACACTTATGCTTCAGGTGTTATGGACGTCAATGGTAGGCAGCAAAAAAGCAATGTTTGCGGCCACGGGTTTGAGACCATTAAGCGAAAAGACTGAAGATCTACTCTTCCTCAAAGAGCTTATTGAGGCGGGGAAGATTAAATCCGTCATTGATAGACGCTATCCGTTGGAACAAATTGCCGAGGCTCACAGGTATGTTGACAAAGGGCACAAAAAGGGAAATGTAGTCATCATTGTGGAACATAGTAGCGATACCTAACAACGGGTTGCTGCGTCGGCTCTATTCCCTGTGATTGCCGTTTATTTCGGTCAATTATGTCGCGTGCGGCTTAGAAGAGTAGCGATGAACCAAAACAACTTTCACCGATGTTGCCAGCAACGATCATGAATTTCAATAGCGAATGAGGAGGAGAAAAATGAACTCAAACAATGAGACCGCAAGGGATGCTTCCTATTTTCAAACTTCAGGCGCTTTGTTACTAGCAGCAAAAGATTGGACCAGTATTGTGGAACAATTTCCATATGGCCTAGGAGCTCTGATTTTTTATTTTACATTATATCAATCAGAACTCATTCCTCAATGGTTATCAGTTTGGGGTCTTGTTGGAGGCACATTGATCTTAGCAATGGGCTTGTTACGTATGTTCGGCCATTCCGTGTTCTTTTTCTTTTTAGCTATTCCAATAATATTGAATGAAATGGTTCTAGCAGTATGGCTACTAGTTAATGGATTCAATTCATCTGCAATCGCTTCCGCAATGGTGGGGGTATTATTTATCACGGCGCTGGTTTCGTCTTACCTGAGTGGTGTTTTTTCAGGTTCTATAAATGATCCAGATTATCTTACCGCTGTTTCTGAAAATGAAAACAAAGTGTTGATAGGAGTGCTCTTTCAGATAACGTTAACCGCTTCAGTTGTTGCCATTCCAATTATAATGTTTCCGATCTTAAGAGAGCATAATGAAAGTTTAGCTCTTGGGTATGTTGTTGCCAGGATCTTTGAGGGCTTTTTCGATGCTGGTATAGCAATCAGCCTGCTACTACTATTGACATTAAGTCGGGAATTTGTAAAAGCAGGAACTCCGACTGCAAAAACAGATATGGACGAGATAAAATGAGCACGTCTACACAAAAGGAAAGAATATTTATGCGGACGCTTTTGTTACGTATAGGCTGAGGAGGAGGTAATTGGCTACCCAGACGCCGTGAGTTGAGATCTGTGCGAAGGGATTTGTTCAATGTATTGATGTATGATAGCTATCAGCTGGTAGTTGCTGAAACGCATAGGCCAACTGCAACACTCCCAAATCGTCCTGGTGCCGTCCGACAATCTGTACGCCCACGGGCAGCCCCTCCTCGGTGAAACCACAGGGCACGGAAATGGCGGGCAAGCCAAGCACGGAGATGTAATAACAGGAGCGCATCCAATCGATGTAGCTCTCCATCTGCACGCCATTGATCTCCGTTACGTATTCTTGATCGACGGGGAAAGGGGGCACCTGGCTCACGGGGAATATCATGAACTCGAACTTTTCCATGAACTGGCGTACGCGCTCATAGAGCGCTGTGCGTTTTATTTCCGCGCGGCCGATCTGCCCGGCGCTGAGCTCCAAACCTTGCTCGATGTTCCAGATGACGCTGTCCTTGAGGTGTTGCCGGTTCTCCTTCAGCAGCGGCCCGAGATTGATGGCAAAGGAATGGGCGCGCAGCACCTTAAAGATCTCGTCGGCGTCGCGGAAATCCGGCTCTTGCTCTTGCACAATGCAGCCCAGTTCCTCGAAGCTGCGGCGTCGCCCCTCCAAGACGGCCGTCACCCGCCCATCCACCGGCAAACCGCCAAAGTCCCGCCCCCAGGCGATGCGTACCCCGTTAAAATTGCGCTGCAGGCGACGTCGAAAGAGCGAACCGGGCTCACGGATACTGATCGGATCGCGCGCATCTGGCCCGGCGATCGCGGCCAGCATCAAGGCCACGTCCTGTACGGTACGGGCCATGGGTCCCAAGACAGGCAGTGAATTCCAGGCCATCGTCGTTGGCCAGCGCGGCACACGGCCGGGCGACGGCCGAAAGCCCACGACATTGCAAAAACTGGCCGGATTGCGCAGCGAGCCGCCTAAATCGCTGCCGTCGGCGATGGGCACCATGCCGCTGGCCAGGGCCGCCGCCGCGCCACCGCTGCTGCCGCCGCTGGTCTTGGAAAGGTCGTATGGATTGCGTGTAGCCCCAAAAACGGGGTTAAAGGTTTGTGATCCCGCGCCAAATTCAGGTGTATTGCTCTTGCCCAGCATGATCGCCCCCGCCGCGCGCAGCCGTTGGACAATCAAGCCGTCGAAATCGGGCACATGATCCGCGAAAAGCGGCGAACCATAGGTCGTGCGCACGCCCTGCGTTTCTACCAGGTCCTTGTGTACCACGGGCAGCCCATGCAGAATCCCCGTCGCCTGACCTCGAGCCTGCGCCTCATCGGCGGCTGTAGCGGCGGCCATGGCCTGCTCGGGAAGCAAAGTCACGATCGCGTTGACGCGCGGATTCTCGCGTTCGATCTGCGCCAGGTGGGCCTCCATCACTTCGCGCGCAGATAACTCCCCACCGCGCATCAACTCTGACAATTCAACGGCCGTCCGCAGGCAAATATCCATGATGCATTCTCAATTTTTATTTTTTTTAATGCTTCATGGTGAATTGTGCCGGCGAGGTGACAGCGTGTCAAGCCCATTAACTGTCAATTGTTGTCCGTTAGCAGTTGCCTATTCGCGGTACGGGATCACGCGAAAATCCTCCGTTGCATCAGAGGACTTTGGCGACGGGGTTGGGACTGCGGCCGGAGCTGAGGGAAGGAAGTGTTCAAAGAAGGAGTGCGTTGATGTGATGATGGGTTCGAAGATCGTGGCTACATCAACTTCTTGCCCAGAAATTTGACCGACAGACTCGCTTAAGGAGGCGCCGAAGGTGGTGGACTCCAGTATAGATTTACCGGGATTGGGCCACCAGACAAACGCGGCCAGCAAGATTAAAACCACGACTGCAACCATGGTCAGGGCGCGAACGGGGCGGCTAAAGCGCTTAAACCGTTTTTTGGTTGAGGGAATTCTTTCCGGTTCGCGGTAAACGTTACAAGTTGCATAATCAGATGTCAGGCATAGATCTTCTTGGGCGATGACAGAAACGGTCACGCTCTTGCCGTGCCGGTGGCAGCGGTTGGCGTAGTCGGGAAAGGCCAAAGTCGTGGCGCGATCGGCTTCGGTTCCCAGGTAAGGGCAGTGGCTGTAGGAAACAAGCAGCTCAATTGATTGGGCCTCGTGGCTTTTTGTCGGATCGCTTTCTACCGGCTCCATGCGTTTATCCCTGTTCTACCGCTACAATCTATTATGATCTTAACAGGACTTCCACTCACCTTAATAATCGTAGCATCATTATCTTAAGATAATAGTTACGAGAAATCAAGGGAGGTTAGCAGTAATCAGCTGACAGCTGTCACCTGTCAGCTATCAGTGGTTCTGATTGCTGACCCCGGACTCCTGATCCCTTGCCCTGCTGCGCAGCGTGGCGCGCTTTGTTTTCGTCGACGAAGGTGAGGATGAGCAGGCCGGCGATGAAAAAGACGGCGATGGATAGGATGGCCAGACGGTGGCCGGCTTGGTCGGCAAGCTCGCTGGATTGGCCTAAGGATAAGTAATAAAGGGCGGCTTCGGCGGCGACGATGCCGAACACAGTGGGGCCGATAAAGGAAGAGGTACGGCCGGCAAGGGCGAAGAAACCGTAGAATTCGGCGCTTTTGCCGGGAGGGCTGAACATGCCGACCATGGTGCGGCTGACGGATTGGGTGCCGGCCATGGCGAAGCCGGCCACGGCGCCGATGATGTAGAAACCGGTAGCCGTTTGATTGAAGTAGAGGGCCAGGACAACGACGATCATCATTAATATGGAGATGATTAGGGATCGCTTGCCGCCCCAACGGTCGACCCAACGGCCGAATATGTAGGCGCCGACGACGTTGGTTAGCTGCACGATGATGACGAAGATGATCAATCCCTGCTGGTCGATGCCAAAAAGCACCGCGCCGATGATGGCGGCGAAGTCGAGGGCCATCATCACGCCGTCGTTGTAGATGAGGAAGGCGACCATGAATTTGACGAATTCTTTAAA
>JAACFF010000590.1 GCA_009937635.1 Chloroflexota bacterium | reverse complement strand
TTCGAAAAATAATGAGTAAAACAAGTGTGTGTGTCTTTCTTGAGGAATTCAGTGTAAATATCCACCTCCTTTGTTGCCGATCGCACTGCCCGAGCATCGCATCCTATTACAGATGGTTTACCTGTTTTCGGTTACGTGCGTCTGTGAATGCCACCGATTGCGGGAAATCATATGTCCACTCTGATATTTCAGAGATATTTCAGGCACAAGTATAGCGGCAGGGAAAGTAACAAGCAAATGTTTCTTGTAGATAAGTCGTGGGAAAGCTGCGCTTCTGGTCTACGAGCAATATGTTATAATCCGCCAGTTATGCTAAAGAACAAAAAGGTGCGGGGCGTATTGCAATTGCTTCTGAGCCTGACGCTGTTATTCCTGTTGCTAAACAACGTCGGGTTTAAGGAGGTTCTGGGAACGCTGGCCAGCATCGACTACTCCTGGTATTTGCTGGCGTTTGGCATCTTTCTGCTCAACATCGTGATACGGTCGTATCGCTGGACGATATTGCTGCATTCGCTTAATGACCGGCCCCCCTTCCGCCGCTTACTATATCTCTATTTCGTCGGTTTCTTTGCCAACAATTTTATTCCCACGGGGTTTGGCGGTGACGTGGTGAAGGTGGTCAGCTTGCGCCAACGTTATGGAAGAGGTACAGAAGCGCTCAGTTCGGTGATTATGGACCGCCTGACCGGACTTTTGGGGACTTCTCTGATCGCGCTGGTCGCTTTAACCTGGAACACACTCAACCAGACGCAAAGCATTGATTTACCATTTGGTCTATGGTTAGCCATTTTTGTGATCAGCTTCGGTATTCCAGCCGGATTCCTGCTAATGCGTCAGACGGATCTACTGAGAGTTACCACGGCACGAATTCCGGCAATGAAACGGCTGCCCCTTTATGACAGGGTGGAACGATTGGTCGACACCGTGCACCGTTATCCATTCCCAACGCTGCTCAAAGCGCTGCTGATCAGTTTGCCCTTCACGATTAACCTGGTCCTGATCCAATACAGTGTCTCCCGGGCTTTGTCTGTCGAAGTGCCACCGATTCTCTTCCCGCTGTTTGTGCCGCTGATCGCCTTGCTCAATTTGCTGCCCATCGCCTTTAATGGCTTAGGGGTTCGAGAAGGTGTATACCTTTTTTTGTTTGTGCCTGCAGGCGTCGCTCCGGAAGAGGCTGTTGCCATGTCGTTGGCTTACTATTTCCTGCGCTTTGGCGCCGGCGTGATCGGTGGATTGCTCTATGCCCTGTCCAGCATGTCACGGCTGATGCGTTCGCCACATGCTGAGAATCTCTAGCGGGAGCTAGTGTGCAGATTAGTGTGGATTGGGCGAAGTGGCGAGGATTATTTAGAAAGTTTATTGACTATGGGTTCTGACGATAAGATAAAACGAAAAGTGGCTGTGTTTGGCCTGGATGGCGTTACTTTTGATTTGCTGCAGCCGTGGTTGGACGAAGGACGGCTGCCTAATTTGGCAAAGCTGCTGGCTGAAGGGGCACACGGCCGTTTGCGCTCGACTATCCCGCCTGTTTCGGCTTCAGCCTGGGCCTCATTTGCCACGGGCACCAATCCTGGCCAGCATGGCCTGGTGGACTTCACTTATCCGGCGGCGGACGGTTATGATATACAGGTGAGTAACGGCCGAACGCGTGCTGTGCCTGCCTTGTGGGAGCTTGTAGGCGCAGTAGGCGGGGAAACCGGGGTGGTCAGCATGCCCATGACCTACCCTCCCCAGCCGCTAAACGGTTTTATGCTTTGTTCGTTCCTGACCCCCAGCGCGGATAGCCAATACACTTACCCCCCAGCTCTACAAGAAGAAATCACAGCAGCGGCCGGGCCATTTCCCTTACACATGTCTGAGAAAGGACGGGGTAAGGATCCAAGAATTTTCGTCAAGGCTGTCAAACAGATGGAGATCGAACGCGCTAGAGCGGTGCGATACTTGCTGCAAAACCGGCCTTGGGATCTGTTCCTCTATGTATTTGAAACCACCGATAACCTGCAGCATGAAGTCTGGCACCTGTTGGACGAAACGCACCCACTGTACGATGCAGAAATGGCGGCCAGGGTAAAACCGGACATTCTGGACTATTATGAAACCGTAGATCGTCTTTTGGGCGAGATGCTGGCCTTGCTTCCAGAAGATGTCCTGGTAGTTACGCTCTCGGATCATGGTTTTGGACCCTTCCACAAGTTTTTTCACATCAACAATTGGTTGGCTGAAGGTGGCTGGCTGAAGTTCAAGCGCACACCAATCAGCCTGATTAAACGGTTGGCCTTCAAATTGGGCATAACGCCTATCAATGCCCTCAAATGGATCACACGTTTGCGATTAGGCGGGCTGCGCAAGAATGTGAAACGGGGTCGCGGTGGGAATATGCTGCGCCGCCTTTTTCTTTCTTTTAATGACGTGGATTGGTCGCGCACGAAGGCATTCTCCGTCGGCAATTTTGGGCAGGTTTACCTGAATGTAGTAGGGCAGCGGCCGTCTGGCGTGGTAACCGCGGATACCTATGATCAAGTGCTTGAGGAGATCGCGGCGGCGGCCAGGGAACTGCGTGATGCGGATGGGGGCAATCAAGTCGTGCCTGTCGTCTACAAGCGTGAGGAGATCTTCCACGGTATCAGTGCGGAGCGCTTGCCGGATCTTGTTTTACATACGGACCGGGCTAAGTATGTCTCTTTTGGTCACGCTGATTTCGGATCCAACAAAATCATTGAACCCAGCACAGGACAGACTGGACACCACCATATGGTCGGCATTGTGGGATTGAATGGGCCGGGCGCGCGAACTGGCAAAAGATTGGCGGAAGCGAGTTTTAGTCCAATTTCTTAACTTTTCCATGTGACAAAAATCTGTATACC
>JAACFF010000589.1 GCA_009937635.1 Chloroflexota bacterium | reverse complement strand
AACGAAGCTTTACGCGAATTGCTAGATGCAGCGCACGCTCGCGATATGCGCCTTGTGCTGGACGGTGTCTTCAACCATGCCAGCCGCGGCTTCTGGCCCTTTCACCACGTTCTGGAAAACGGCAGCAACTCGCCTTACATCGACTGGTTTATTATCAAAGGCTGGCCGCTACGGCCGTATAACCACGATGCCGATAACCACCACAACTATGCGGCCTGGTGGGACTTGGCCGCCCTGCCTAAGCTAAACGTAGATAATCCCGGTGTGCGTGATTACCTGATGGAGGTGGCGCGCTACTGGATCGAGTTTGGCGTGGATGGTTGGCGGCTAGATGTGCCCGGTGAGATCGACGATGATTCCTTCTGGCAGGAATTTCGCCATGTGGTTAAGGAAGCCAATCCAGAGGCCTATATTGTAGGCGAGATCTGGAGCGATGCGCGGCGCTGGTTGCAAGGTGACCAGTTCGATGCGGTCATGAACTATCTCTTTACCGTGCCGGTCATCAATTTTTTTGCGGCCCAGACGGTGCGCCTGGAGTACAAGCGGGATGATTATGATTTACGGCCGTTTACCGCCCCTGAATTCGCCAAAGCAATCGATCAAATGCTCGCCTTATATGATTGGCAGATCAACCTGGCCCAGCTAAATCTGTTGGATAGCCATGACACCGCCCGCGCCTTATGGGTCATGGGCGAAGACAAAAGCGCCTTACGCCTGGCTGCCCTCTTTCAGATGACCATGCCTGGCGCACCCTGTATCTATTATGGTGACGAAATCGGCCTGTCGGCTGGTGACGATCCCTTGTGCCGCGAAGCTTTCCCTTGGGACGACGCTTCCGCCTGGGATATGGATCTACTCGATTTTTACCAACAGGCGACCGCTTTGCGGCACCGCTATCCGGTATTGCGAACAGGTGTATTTGAGCACATCTATGCGAAGGGAAAGCTTTACGCCTTCCGGCGCGTGCTAGGGGATGAGCAGGCGATCGTTGTCTTCAATACGGCCGGCTCCCCCACCCCTGTCACCCTCGATTTACCAGGAAGCGGACCCGCCGTCTATAATCAGGCCTGGCCCTTGCCGGGCGGTCATTCTTTTTCAACGATCCAAGGAAAGCTGCGCGTGACCATACCTGCGCGCGAAATGATGCTCCTGATCTCCTAATGTAAAGCAACCTTTCCAGCTTGATCGCAACCTGGAAAGGTTGCTTTACTAAGGAGTTAGCGTGCGGCGGTATTGATTGCTGGTCTAAACAGCATCAGGCAGTTCTGAGTCCAGGTTGCGCAGGCGTGGCATTGCCAGGCCTACCGCGGCGATCGCCAGCGCACCCATAAGGATGAATAGCGCCGCCATACCACGGCCGTCCCCGGTGCCGATCACCTGCCCCACACTACTCGCCAGTGCGCCACCCGGCAGCAGCAGCGGCTCAAAAACACGATCGGCCAGCGGTCCCGCTGTTGCATAAGCAAGAGCAAACGCCAGCGTTACGGCCGTCACGCGTAGTGAGACGACGCGGCCTTGGAAGTTTGGGGCGACCTTGCTGTTCAAAATGGCGCCCAACGTACCGATGATGAACGGCAAGCTTAAATAAGCCACAAAAGCACTGATCCCGATGGTTACGGCCGAAGCGTGCAGCCCAGCTCCGAGCACGCCGATTCCCAGCAGGGCAAAGAAACCTAGAAACGTATAGACACGCCTCTGCCCGCCGCCCCAAACGCTCATCAAGATACCGCCAACGAGCAAACCGGCTCCGCCCACCGCCTGCACCGCGCCTAAAGTGGCCGCGTTGGAGAAGCTCAACACCATGGGCGCCAACAGCACGGCCGCTACCCCGACCAGGAAATTGCCCAGTACAAGAAAGCCAAACAGCGCCAGCAAGGCATGCCGTACTCGTAAATAGCGCCAGCCATCTACTACTTGCCGCACAAACGAACTATCGTCTGCCCTGGCGACTTCGCCGCGAGGGATGCGCACCATTAACAAAGTGCCTACGGCGAACAGAAAAGTGGCCAGGTCGATGATCATTATAGTCGGAATGGATGTAGTTGCGATCAGTATTCCGGCTGCGACCGGCGCGATAATCATACCAATGGCGTTGGCGAGCTGCACAAGCCCATTGGCACGGCCCAGTTGCTCTTTGGGTACGAGTGTGGGAATGGATGCCGAATAGGCCGGAAATTGGAAGGCATTGGCCGCTGCGTTTAAGAAAGCGCCAAGGTAGATATGCCACAATTCGATACGGCCGCTTACGAATAAAGCGATGAGCAAGATCGTGCTCAGCCCTGCTCCCATATCCGCGGCAATCATCAGCTTGCGCCGGTCGTAGCGATCGGCCAGTGCGCCGGCAACCGGCGAAAACAATGCACGCGGTAGTGTGCCGGCAAGCGCGATCAGCGCAAAGCTAGTGGCCGAGCCCGTCTGCTGAAAAACCCACACGCCAAGGGCGAATGCCGTTAGCCCGGAGCCGGTAAGCGAAACAAGTTGCCCGAACCAGATGATGAAAAATCTGCGCAAGGCAGCGAAACGGCTCTCGCCCGGCACTGATTTGGCTCTGATACTTTGTTCAATCATGATGTCCTCCATTGACTTGATATTTGATACACTATATACTATTTGATATACTCTATATCATATTTGCGCTATCTAGATTGTCAATGGGTAATTGAGTAGCTGTGGCTCAAATGAAACAGATATTCAATAATGACTCAAAAGGTGAACTGTTTATGGCCACAACAGACAGACGTATTCGCCGTACACGCCGGCTGCTCGAGGCAGCATTGCTCGACCTGGTTGATGAGCAGCCATATCCGTCGATTACCATTCGTGATATCACCGACCGGGCTGATATCGGGTATGCGACCTTCTTCCGCCA
>JAACFF010000588.1 GCA_009937635.1 Chloroflexota bacterium | reverse complement strand
GGTTGGGATCTTTTCGCCTGGACGGACGATCATCACATCACCAACCTGGACTTCTTCAATGGGAATTTCGACCTCAATTCCATCGCGAATGACACGCGCTGTCTTTGCGCCTAGCTCAAGAAGCTTGCGGATGGCCTGGGAAGCCCGACCTTTGGCAGTCTCTTCCACGTACCGGCCGGTAAGATGGAAAGCCATGATCATGGCCGCAACACCGGCGTAATTGGCCACCGGGAAGAAGAAGGATGCGGGTCCCGTGAGGAGCGAGACGAGAGTCCCCAAGGCAATTAATGTGTCCATATTGGGCTGACCGTGCCGTGCAGCGGCAAATCCCCCGCGATAGGTGTCTCGCCCAACCCAGAAAAGAACGGGTAATGCCAGGAAAATCATCCCAAGATTGAAAATGACCTCATTGGGCCAAACAATACCGAAGAACATCTCGGCAAACATCCAGAGGATGATTGGGCTGGTAAAGGCCCAGGCGACCCGCATGCGGAATGTGGCCTGGCGCATTTTCCTTGCAGATTTATCTTCCTCATCTTCTATTGTTGTTTCTTCGGAGCTTATGAGTACCTCATATCCCACGTCAGAAACGGCTTTCTTGAAGTCTTGCAGCGAAGCCACCCCTGGAATGTAGGCGACCGTAGCCTTCTCGGTGGCTAGGTTGACGGTTGCGCTGACCACCCCCGGCACATCAATTAATGCCCCTTCAATTTTTGTGACGCAAGAAGCGCAACTCATGCCGCCAATGGGCAGCGTCATCTTCTCAACTGGGATGCGGTATCCGACGTCGGCGACGGCGTCAACCACTTGGCCGAGATCTGCCTGACTGTTGGAGAAGGTAATGCTGGCTCTTTCCGTCGCCAGATTAACGCCGACCTTCTCGACGCCATCAACTTTGCTAATCGCTCCTTCGATTTTTGCGACACAGGAAGCGCAACTCATATCTTCAACCGGAAGGGTGTAATTTATTTTGTCCATCTGAACTCTCCTTATAATTTATGTCAATCTATTGTGCTGATTCATGCATTTTCAGGGGTCGAAGACGCTACCTCTAACCTGAGCGCCAAGCCAGCCCAATTTATCACCTGTCTTTATGGTAATGTTGAAGCGAGAGTCGCGAAACCGTGAAGCCACCTAATTTGATGTAGGTAAAATCACCTAGTGAACCCGATTTTGTATTGAATGTGGCGTTCCTCGACGATAAGCGTAGATTTTGCAGTGAACATTACGCACATGAAGTAGGTCAGCCCTGGCGAAAAACTGGGCCTAAGTTCACGCTTCATCTGCGAGTGAAGGGATCGGCGTTGCTAATTCGCTCCCGATAGGTCAAAATTACCCTGGTGGCTATAGACGATGAGTACTTCAGTAATTATCATGGCTAAAACCAACTTGCACCGGGCTGCCTGGCGATCTCTACTAAAGCGACAGCCTGGCATTGTCGTGCTGGGTGCGGCGGGCAGGGTCGCTGAGATGGCGGCATTGCTCGAAACCCAGCAAAACGTGGCTATCCTGGTTGATTTACCTGATGTTCATGCGGAATTGGTGGATCAACTGCGCAGCACCCTGCCAGAATGTGGTTTACTATTTCTTGTAGAGAATTATGAATTTGGCGGAATTGTTGATCTGCTGCACGCTGGGGCCATCGGGATCATGGAACGGGATGTCGCCGTTGCCGATTTGGCGCGGGGCATTATAGCCGTTGGGCGCGGTGAGATAGTCTTACCGCCGGATTTGGCCACCAGAGCTTTGGTGGCGCTTGCCCGTGGTGAAGCGGTCCAGGAAGCGAGCCCTGCTGCCCTCACCAGCCGTGAGCAAGAGGTGCTAAAGCTTCTTGCACAGGGCTTCACCAATAAGGATATTGCCCAGACGCTCTTCCTGAGCGTGCGTACCGTTGAAGCTCATTTGCGCAATGTCTACAGTAAATTGGGCGTTTCCTCTCGAACCGAGGCAGCAATCTGGGCCGTGAATCATGGTTTCGGGGCCGATGGCTGAGTGGCAAAATTAGGCGATTCTACCTAGATAGAAACCCGTGCTTTCGCCGTATCAACTCACCATGAGCAGTTGTATGATGTAGGCAAAGGATACAGGTAAATAGGCTTTGACGATGACAGAAAAAAAACGTACGAGAGTTGCGGTTCTAGGGACTCTAGCGGAGTTCCATCGAGAATCCATCCCGTATAACTTGTCTGCTCTCCTAGATCTAGTAGCGGCCATCAACCCTGATCTGCTCTGCTTAGATATAACGCCAGAACAATGGCAGGCACAGAGCTTTAGCGATTTACCTCCGGAATATCAGGAGGCACTGTTACCGCTGGCTCGCCAAACTGATATTGTGATAGCACCCATAGGTGATGGACAACCCACACCGAAGCTGGAAGCTACTGGTTGGCGTGGGAAGGCCATCGAGTGGCTGCGCCGCCGCATCGCCGCAATCCAACGCACGGCACCTAGTCCGGATGCAATGAACCAGGGTTGGCGCCATGACTTGGCGAACCATCTCTATTCTGCTACGCAGTGGTTAGTGCGCAATGGTATCGAGACAATCTTGCGTGAACGCACGGATCGTCTTACCCAAAACATCCTTACAATAGCCCGCCGAGACCCTGATGCAAGAGTGTTAGTGGTCGTTAACATTCAATACTGTCACGTTATCCGGGCTCGGCTCAGGGATTACGACGACCTGGACGTCGGCGGTCACAACGACCTCTAGGATTATACCGAAGAAGATGTATTACACTTTGCGGATGTGTTGTGAAAAATCTTGAGGTCAGATAACCTTCGCCCCCCCATACCTGAATCATCACCAAAGAAGACGAAACGAGCCACGCATTTATTTATTTTCTGGGAGGTATATCATGAAATTCGGAGCA
>JAACFF010000181.1 GCA_009937635.1 Chloroflexota bacterium | reverse complement strand
TCTCCTTCGAGATCGTTGAGGAATTGTTCCAGTTTGTGCTGATCCCTGGACATCCTGATAGAGTAGCGGTGAACCCGATATCTCTGTTTCATTTTCTGTTTCTCCTGCGACAAGAGTTTCACGCCAAGGCGCCAAGGTGCAAAGACGCAAAGGAATCTAGGTTCGCCATTCAGTGACCAGCCTTTTTAGATGAAATGACCGGTCAGAGAGCAAGTTGCCGGCGCGGAAGAAGCGGGCGGCTAAGAGAATAAAGAGATAAGTTGTGATGGCCAGACCGGCGAGGCTGAACACGATCTGCCACGTTGGAACGGGCCCTATAGCCAGCCGGGTGACCATGGCGCTGGGGGCACTGAGAGGGAAAAGGCTAAGCACTATGGTCAGGATAGATTGCGGGTTCTCTGCGAAGAGCGATCCGGCCATAAGGGTGGGCAAAAGGGGCAGAATGAGTACCCAGGTCATTGGCGCAGCCTCACGAGCATTGGGTGCTATCGCTCCGGCTGCAACCATGGCCGAGGCGAAGAGCAAATAGCCTAATAACAGGAAAAGGGCAGCGAGGAGAAAGAAGCTGAGCTGGAAGGCAACACCAGAGACATTTGATAAGAGGCCGCCCTGGTTAATAAGCAGTAAGCCGCCGGCAGCCAATATAAGTATTTGAATGAGCAGAACTACGCTCATGGCCAGGATTTTGCCGATCATCAGTTGGCGCGGATCCACGCTAAGCAAAAGAAGTTCTACAGTACGGTTTTCTTTTTCTGCGGTGACGCTACGCAACAAGTAGCTGCTGCCCAAGAGTAACAAGAAATAAAATATGTAGGGCAGGGCAATAGAGGTGACTCTGGCTCTCGCTTGATCGTCATCAGTAGCAACTGGCGCCTCGATCACGTTCATTTTGACCAGGTCCGATGGGATAGGATTAAGCAGCGCGGCCAGTAATTGCTCATCACCGACGAGATTGTAATTGATGGCATAGGGCAACATCCACTCCTGACTGCTGTTAAAGGCTAAGCCCATGTCTTGTCCATCGAGGCGTATCTGAAAGTTCTGGTCGAGAATGGTTATTTGCCCTGTTTGCAGATAGCCAGGGGGAATGTGGACGACTTGTTGGATATCCTCCTTCTGCAGGGCGGCGCGGGCTGCGGCCGTATTGGCAAAGCGCGTAAATATTCCAGATGGTAACTTGCCCGGAAGCACCTCGATCAAGCCGGCATCGTCAACCAGACCTAGGTGTAGTGATTCGACCGTCTCGCTCTCCACTTCCTCGCTTTCCCCGGCGACGGCGATGTCACCGCGACCAGTTTCATCTCTAATGTTGAGCAGCACCAATCCCAGAATCAAGGCAGACATGAGCAACGTTGTCAGCCAGAATGATCGCTGCTGGATTGTACTTCCAACATCGTGCTTGACTACTAACCATGTATTGTGCATCATATTCCTCTTGTCACTTTTAGGAGCCGCGAACGGCCCTTAGTACGCTACTAACGGTGAGCGGTTGTCCATAACGCAACATGCCGATCCTGAACAATCGCGTGGCTGCGCGCATCATCCATATTGTTGCGACGACCAGCAAAAGCCAGCTGAGACTAAGTTGCCACAAGGGCACGGAGCCTAGCCCCCAGCGTAGGGAGACGGTGAGAAAGGCGGTCGTGGGAAAGAAGGAAAAAAAGATGCTGATCAGTCCTGCCGGATTCTCAAGAATGAAGGCCAGCAAGAAAAGTGGCAGCATAAAGAGTAAATTGAGCATGCCTGCCAATTGCTGCCCCTGCTGCAAGTTGGCTACAGCGCTGCCAACGGCCGTCATTGCCGCGGCAATGAGGAGAAAAGAGGGCAAGAAGAAGAGCGCCATAATAGCCAGGTAGGTCCAGGGGATTGCCACATTCTGCGGAGCGCCAACAAAATGAAAGGCGATTGCCAGACCTATTATTACAGCGAGGGCATAGATGCCTAGTTGGGTCATGATCACGGCCAGCAAACCAGCAGTTTTACCGCCAATCAGTTGGCCTGGCGTGAGTGACGTCAGCAACAATTCCATGGTGCGGTTCTCCTTCTCATCGGCCACGATTTGGACCATGTAGCCTGAGGCGGATATGGTGGCGATGAAGAAGAAGCCTGAGGCGATAAAGGGCAGGATGATGTTAAAGTCATTATCCCTGAATTGGCGACGATTGTTGATGTCGATAATGGTGATGTTGGGGCCTTTGAGTAGGCGAGCTTGCAACGACTCAGGCAAATCTGTGACCAGTTGGGAGCGTACCATTTCCTTGAGTTGTTGCTGGCTGTCAGCGGAAGGGGGTTCATGCAATGTAAACAATTCAGTCTGTAATGTGCTGCGATAGTGGTGCGGAAAAATGAAAAAGGCCTGGATTTCTTCCCGATGAAGGGCTGCAAGCGCTGCCTTTTCGTCCTGAAAAGCAAGGACTTGTTTCTCCTCCTGATTGCTCGGCAGCGCATTCGGCGCGGCGGTGTCGAACAGACCGGCGCGATCCACGTAACCGAGGGGCAGATCACTCTCACTGGATCGCTCAATCCAAACGGCCACCGCGACTATGACGATGAAACCCAGGGGAATCGCCAGGGTGAGGAGAACAAAGGCGCGCCGGCCTACCATACGGCCGTATTCGTGCCTGGCTACCAACCATGTATTATGCATGCGCTGCCTCCAATTCGGTCGTTTGCGTCCCCTTGATTTGTCCGGCGACGACGCTGACAAAGATGTCTTCTAGCGAAGGTTCGGCCAGCTCAAACCGTTCCAGGTGCAGGTTTTCGCGACTGGTGATGAGCCGCAAGACGGCCTGCGGATCGGTGCCTGTTTCAAGGGCGAGGTGCCAACTGCCGTTTTCCTTACGGGATTCCAAAACACCTGGTATGTGACTGAAATCACCTTGCCCTTGCAGAAGCAAAGCATTGCCGGCGAAGTTGCGCTTGATTTCATGGACCAGCCCGTACAAGACGGTACAGCCTTTGTCGATGAGAACGATACGGTTACATAGTGCTTCCACCTGGTACATCTGGTGGGTGGACATGATAATCGTTTTACCCGCGGCGCGTTGCTTTTCAAGGATCTGTTTGACCAGGCGCGTGTTTACCGGATCGAGGCCGGAGAATGGCTCATCCACGACGATCAAATCGGGATCGTGTATGAGGGTGGCGATGATCTGTGCTTTCTGCTGCATACCCCGGCTCAATTCCTGCACTTTCTTGCGGCGGAAATCGCTCAGATCAAAGCGGTCTAGCCAAATGCTCAAGCGTTGTTCGGCCGTTCGTTTGTCCAGACCCTTGAGCATCGCCAGATAGATCAGAGTTGATTCCAGCTTCTGATTTTTGTACAGGCCTCGATCCTCGGGCAAATAGCCGATACGCCTCTTGCCGGCCATATCGAGCTTGCCGCCAAAAACCTGGATCGATCCGTGATCAGGCTTGAAGATATCCAGGATCATGCGGATGGTCGTGGTCTTACCGGCTCCATTTGGTCCCAAGAGACCAAAGATCTCTCCCGGTTCTACCGAAAACGAGACGTCGGCCACGGCCTGTACATCGGCGAATTGTTTGGAGAGGTGGTTGGCTGTAATGGTGCTCATGTGACGTGTTCCTTTTGCACAAAAGTGACTTCAGTAATCTGTGAACAGAAGTCAGTAATTATCTACGACAGATTGGCGATTGTTAGACCAAGGGCGGAAACGAGGATGGTTATACTGGTCAGGAGCGCCCACCAGGAAGATCGGAGTGAAGGCATGGAAGCCGCCGTCGGACTCTCTGCCGTGGCTACCCCAGAAGCGGTAATCTCTTCCGGCCATATGCTGAATTTACGGCGGGCCATCCAGAAATTAAAGGGATAGACGATTATGGCTCCTGCGGTTGTCGCCAGGGTTAACAACAGCCAAAAAAAGGGACTGCTCAACTCAAAATTGCCGATGGGGAACCAACGGAATTGCAAGAGAAGAATAACCGGTATCAGACCCGCCAGCACGAAACTGGTGGTAATGAGCTCAGTCAAGAAGGTGCGACGAAGCGCAACGCCGGCTCCCGTAGCGCTGTGAATAGCAAACATGGGTGCTCGAATGAGTATCCAGCCGATGAAGAAGGGGAGGATTAGAACCAATATGAAAAGATCGATCTGAGGTCGGAAGAGGATCAAATAGGCAAACAGCAAGATCACACCTATGGCATTCCCGGTGGTGCAGCAGAAGGATGCCCCGAGAGCACGTGGCCAGTTAAGTCCCTTGACTTTCATACGACCGGTAATGATCCAATATAACAGCAGGCTAAAGGGTCCGAAGATGGCCGTGATCATGATCCATGCAACCCAATCGAGGCGAGGTTTTGGCCTGTGGCGCAGTAGATGCCAAATCAGGGCAATTAAGGAAAGCGCAACCAAGATAAACCATAACCAGATGATGGCCATCCAGGGGCTGAAGGGAAGGATGGCGGGCAGGATGTAATTGGTGGCGAGGTTCAGGTTGCGTATCTCATTGGTGTCGCCATCGCTCCAATCGTTGGTGAAGATGATTACGGTGTTCAGAGATGGGTAAACATTGATTTTCTGGCCGCCATAGCCGGAGGCAAAGAAGGTTTCAACGCTTTCCGCCTGGACCGGTGTATCTGCTCTCCACCATTGGTAGCCATATGTCGCATTGGCGATGGCTGGGATATGACCCCTGGTTGATTCTTCGATCCAGTCCTGTGGGATCAGTTGCTCGCCTTGCCACTGGCCGCCATTCAAGAATAGGAGACCGATTTTAGCCATATCGCGCGGCCGCATGCTCAGACCGCCATCGGTATCGGTTAATCCATTGGCGTATTGTTCCCAACGGGTGTCATGGATCCCTAAAGGCCTGAAAAGGGTATTGGCGGCAAATACGTCGGCATTCATGCCCGTACGGCTTTTAATAATCGCCGAGAGCAACATGGAGTTGGCGCCGGCATACTGGAACTGGGTTCCAGGATCGTTGACGATCGGCCTTCGCAGTATAAAATGGACTCCATCGCTTTCATACTTCATGCGGTTTGCATCGTTGCGTCTATCGGAATAAGGATATGTTTCCTCATCCCATTCCAGGCCAGAAGACATAGTCAGTATATGGCGCAAGGTTAATTCCTCTTTGGCAGGATCGGAGCGAATCAAGTCTGCATATTCAGGTAAGAGGTCGGCAAGAGATTGATCTACGCTCTCAATGACCCCTTGCTCTATGGCGATGCCGATCAGAGCAGAAGTGATACTCTTAGTGACAGAGGCGACATCCTGCTTTCTTTCTCGTTCATAGCCGTTAAAGTATTCTTCAAAGACCAGCCTGCCATCTTTTACTAAGAGAATGCTATGCAGGTTACCATAGTCTTCATCTTCAATATGCTTGAGTAGATCGTCAAATCTGTTTGGCTGAAGGCCGGCCTCGCTTAGGGAAGCGGTCGGCCACCCGTCAGCTTCCTGCACAGGTCTGTTTAGTGCTGTTGATTCAACCGTCTCTTTACAGCCTACAAGAATCAGAAGAAGGAATATCGAGAAAGAAATGCTAACTGTGTTTTTGGTGATATTGTTCTGCATTATCATGGTTGCCAATCCCAGAAAGTCATTGACTAGAAAAACGTTCTTTCATTTGCGGCCAAAATGAATAGATCAAAGCGGCCAGCAGAATCCAAAAGGAGATGGAGACAAGATAGCCCGACGTGGCGTTGATGGAAAAGGCAACCGCGATGAATACAAATTCGACAATGTAGAAAAGGATGATGTAGGGAATGTGCAAGGCAGGTTCCTTACGGAAATCGATTTTCAGGATGAAGTCGAAAAGAAGCTCGACGAACATGTAAAGGAAAATGAAGATAAAAGCGATCGTGATCCAAGTTGCACGGCCAACTGCCAGGTAGTAAAGATAGACAATGGCTAAGGGCAGTGTAAGCGATAACATGACGGCCCCAAATCTCTTAACCAAATCTAGTCGCTTTTGCTTGCCGGCAAGGTAGACACCGGTAATTTGCAGGTTGAAGACGACGGCCGTAATGACGAACAGTAGATCGAACAAGTCGAGCTGAAACCAGTTGACCAACGTGAGTTCAAGCGATCTCGTTAAAAAATCTGACTGGGGTGGCCCCATTATTTCAAACATTCTTGACACTCCAATAAATCTTTGCCGGCGAGCATTAATTCATGTTGGCTCTCTCGAGATAATTGGGAGACACATTCTGTGGTAAGAGGCTCGAGATGATGCGGACGAGGCTGGCTGCGCGGAAACCTTTGTACAAGACGACATCGGCACCAGCCTTCTGGGCATTGAGCCGCTGGATGGCATTGTCGACCAGGACTATTGTGTGCGTAGCAGACCATTCATCTCTAATCTGACGTAGGGCTTCTTGAACACCGTCACCCGGCAGCTCCGTTTCTAGCAGTACCAGATCGGGCTGCATCTGTGTTCCCATACGCAGTAAGCTAGATACATCTCTGCTTTCCGCCACGATCTCAATCTGTGGCATGGTATTCATTAAGGCCAAAAGACTGTTTCGTAATGGCCCTGGCCGGACCACGATCAGCGCGGTTACGGGTTGTTCTTCCATTGCTTTCCTTCAGAACCTTTAGCAGAATTCGCATATTGATTATTAGGTAATCCACTTCTGTGCTGAATAATGCTCAGTTTTTGCGCCAGGTAAAACCAACACGGCCTCTATCTTTGCCATCGTAGTCACTCTGCGGACCGGTTCGCCAGAAGCTAAAAAGGCGAGGAAAGAGCAGCGTGTCGCAGACGATTGCCAGGAGAACCCCTATAGCGTACATATTGATGTCCATCGGATCAAACGTACGGCCCAGCAAGGGAATCCCCAGGTATTGGGCGATCTCTACTGAGACAGCAGCCATGAAGATTGTGAGGCCCTTGAATAGCCATGATTTAAGAATGAAATACTCATTGAGGCAGAGCAAGAAGTAGAAGCCAAAGGGAACCAGGATATCCAGTAAATAGCCGTTGACGAACAACGGATACGGACCGCGATAATGGCTGCCTGTGAAGAAATGAAGCAGGGCGATGGGGATCATGATGGCCACGATCACAATCGTTTTTTGGAGAGAGTGGGGACTCGATTTTCTCACGAAGTGCCTCACTTTGGAGTGATGCCAGGCGCTTTGCTCTGTGGTCCGTGGAACGTCCTGAGCCTGATAGTGCCAGGCATCGCTCTACTATAGCTGCTCCTCAGTCTACCCTTTCAGACCAAGGATGAAGAAGACAACGCCCGCACCTAGAAATGCTATATTGCCGGTAGCGATGCCAACGGCCATAAGCGCCAAACCAAGGACAAAAGACGCTCTGTGGTCTGGTGAACGTCTATTTTCTTTCATGAATGGTTCCTCGATAATTAGCTGACAGCTCGCAGCTGTCAGCTAGCCTTTTGCTGGTTCGGTACTTGTCTTGGTTAAGCGGTCTTCAATGTGTCAAAGTGATCGGTAATGCCCGCTTGGAGCAGCACGACGTATGTGTAGACGCCGATGATTGAACCAATAGGGAAGTTGGCCAGACTGAAAAATCCAACTACCAAAGCCAAAATTCTGGCCCACGAATGACGCTTGAGCAGACCGTAGCCGGTTAGTAATCCTGGCACGGCCAAGATTGTGAAGAAAACAAGGCCAGCGACACCGATAACACCGAGGATTCCTGCCGCCTCCGGTTCACCGGAAGCAATCCCAATTCCCGCAAAGAAGAGGAGTCCGATTATGCCGATGACCAATAGGAAGGCGTTGCTCAATAAATACAGCCAACCTAAGATGTCAATATGTGTTTGCCAATTGCGTTCGTTCATTTTTTATTTCATTCCTCTGCCGGTCGTAGTTTGAACGGTTGAATGCTACGGCCAAAACTCTTAAGCTATACCACCTATCATCTTGTGTGCTTTGATCATAAAGGAAGAGAGCTTTGGGCACATCAACCAGAACATAGAAATCGCCATATGAAAAAAGACCGCTTGGAGAGCGGCCTTCTCTATCAAAAGGCAGAGATCAGTCTCTGTACTCAGTTATAGCGCTTGTGGGTCAGCCAGCCACCAACACGTTGCTCACCTGACCGGCGAAATCGAGGCTAGCGGCATCGGGGGTGATCAGGTTTATCTTTTGTGGTGTGTCTACGCCTAAGTCCAACTCTACGGCGCGGGCAATTTGTTCCAGATCAAAGATACTGCCCTTGCTGACGGCGGCAGTTGCGCCAAATAAGCGAAGGATGGCCACACCGACGGCATCCATGGCGATGGGATCGGTTCCGGCCAAGATTACACCCGTCTGTGCTTTTCTGCCTTGGGCTGGCCCACCGTCGAGAAAGGCTTCCACTCCGTCCATGAGGATGAGGGCGGGTTTGTATGCGGTGTTGATCTCGGCGATCATATGCCGCTGGTATGGTGAATTATGCAACTCGGACATGTAATTGTAGCCATTGCTGCTAGTTCTTTTGGCGACGAAACCGACACTGTTTTTAAGGGACATGGTGAAGTGCCCGCCGTACTTATGGGTCTTGAGGTTGCAGGTCTGAATGACGCAATCACTGTCCAGCAAGAGCCTGGGTATGGCGAAGCCATCCATCCAATGAAAATCACCTGACTGGCGCACGACCCAATCTTGCTCGTCCAATTCATCTAAGACGGCCGTGGCGAATCCAAGCTCATCGGCCAAGGTGAAGACGCCGGTGCGCTGCATAACCTGGCGCGTATCTCCCATTCCACTGCGCTCGCCCAAGGTAATGGAGCGGGCGCCCATATCTTGCATGGCCAATAAAAGGGAGCGCATGACTTGGGGGTGGGTTGAAGCTGGAGGTGGATCGGCGCTGTTAAGATTGGGTTTAAAGAGGACGTTGTTGCCGCGTATGGGGTTGATGTTTAACAATTCAAGCGCCTTGCGGACCCCTTGCTCACGATCGGTTGTGCGCACCAATGCGATTGGCGCCACGCCTGCTTCCGCGGTTGCCGTGGATTGGGCGGTGGCGTGTGGTGAAGGCGTGGCGGCAGGCGGTTCGATCTCACCAGGAACAGGGTTGGGTGTGGCTGCATGTGTGGCAGGAGGGAGAGTTGTCGCGGCAGCCGTGGTTGTGGACACGGCCGTTGGCGAGTCTGGAACGGTCGCCGGCGCAGGTAGATAACGACTGCATGAGGTTAGCAGGCTGGCGCCACCCAAGGCGGCCATTTGACGGCAGAATTCTCGACGGTTCATTCTTTGGGATCCTTTGCGGCTAACAGTCATCAGTGATCGTTCATCAGTCAACGGGATAGGAGAACTGGTTTCATCAACTGTCCAATGAGACCAGGCCTTCGCGCAGGGCGTATAGGGCAGCCTGGGTGCGGTTGGCCAGGTGTAGTTTGCTCAATATATTGCTCACATGAGTGCGTACGGTGCCCTCACCGATGACCAATTGCGCAGCGATCTCCTGGTTGGTGAGCCCCTGAGCCAACAGGCGTAATACTTCTACCTCGCGAGTGGTGAGCGGATCTTCGGTGGGCGGCAGCTCGGAAGGCCGCTGCATTTCCAGCATTAGCTTCTTGGCAATGGCCGGTGACATGGAGGGCTCGCCTCGATAAACATCGCGAATGGCATGTAATAATCGCTGTGGCGAGCTATTTTTTAACAGGTAGCCCAATGCACCGGACTTGATAGCCGGAAAGACGACGTCATCGCTGGCGAAACTGGTAAGGACAAGGATGCGAGCATGGGGGTTTTCACGCCGGACTTCGTCGATGACTTCGAGGCCGCTCTTGTGGGGCATGACCATATCCAACAGGATAACGTCAGGTTGGAGCGAAAGACATTGTTGGATGGCTTCTCGGCCGTCACTGGCTTCACCAATGACCGCCATGCCCGGCTCGGTATTGATCAAGGTGCGCAACCCTTCACGCACCACGGCGTGATCATCGGCTATGAGGACGCGGATGGAGTGGGAAGGGGGTGGGTGAGTGGTCATGGAAGATCCTTTCGAACAGCTAATAGCCAACATTGAACAGTCAATGGTAAACAGTATATCACAGATATGGAGTAGTCTTGCCGGCGATTCTGGTGTGGGAGTCGTAACATCACTCTGTTAGTCGCTTATTGATAATTGTTGCCCTTTACCGTTGCGGATACAGATACAATGGTTCCTGCGCCAGGGACTGCAGATACGGTGATATCGGCGTTTATCTTATCTGCTCGTTCTTGCATATTTTGTAGTCCTAATCCTCCTTTGTCGCCGATGGCGAGTGGCTCAAAGCCACGGCCATCATCACGGATGATCATGTTCACTGTTCTATCCTGAAGTTGAATACGTACGAAAACGGCCGAGGCGCGGGCATGCTTGAGGGCATTGTTCAGCGCTTCCTGGGCGATGCGGTAGAGTTCTTCTTCCAAATCGTAGGGTAATGACAGTGATTCGTCTGCCTGGAGACGAGCTTCTATGCCAGCGCGGCGTTCAACCACCTCCAGCCGTCGTTCTAGGGCGCCAATGAGGCCAAGTTCTTTCAATTCCGACGGCCGAAGTTCAAAGACCAGCAGGCGCATTTCCTGCAGAGCCTGTTGGGCGATATCGTCTATACGGATCTGGTTATCCCTGATCTGCTGCGAATCTCCATTGTCGATCATGCGTAAACCGGCCGCCGCCAATAGGGTCAGACTGTAAATGGACTGGGTGACTGCATCGTGTAGATCGCGCGCCAGGCGCGCACGCTCTTCCATGACGGCCAGCTGTTGCGCCTGCTCGTAAAGTCGCGCATTTTCGATGGCGATGGCGGCCTGGTTGGCCAGCGCTTGAATCACGGCCAGGTCGGTATCGTCGAAGTCGTTTAGCTGGTCGCTTTGTATGTCGAGGACGCCGATCACGTGCCCTTTGGCAATGACGGGAACGATCAATTCAGAGCGGCAACGACTGCCGTGCATCAAGACATAGCGCGGTTCGCGGCTCACATCCGGTACCAGCATTGGTTGGCCCGTGCCGGCAACCCAGCCGGAGACGCCTTCTTGTCCCACTTTCAGACGGGCCGGCATAAAATCGAATGCGGGATCGTCCCAGAGGGGTCCGGCGCCCATCCGGTAAACGACTTCATCTCCTTCAATCAAGCCAATGGCGACATGATAATAGCCAAATGTCTGCTGAATGAGGCGCACAACATGGGTAAGCACTTTGTCGATGTCCAGGATGGAGGAGAAGCGACGGCCGACTGCGGAAATCAGGCGAAATTGTTCGGTCCGGTGCTGCTCTGCTTCAAAGAGACGGCTGCCTTCGATGGCCAGACCTATTTGTCCGCCGATGGAGGTCAAAAGGGCGATATCCTGCTTGGAAAAGATCTTTTGTTCGCGAGTTGTGACAAATAATGCGCCCAGAACGATACCGCGGGATAAGAGCGGCGAGATGGCGAGACGGCGGAATCCGCAAGCGTAAAGCACCTCGAAGGTCTGGTCGATGGTCAGATTGGATACTGTTTTGGAATCGCCCGCTTCGATGACTGATTCTAAGAAGCTGCCTGAAACTTGGAGATGGTCAAGCGCTTCGATACAGGCTGCATTTAGACCCTGGTGGGTGGTA
>JAACFF010000180.1 GCA_009937635.1 Chloroflexota bacterium | reverse complement strand
ATTAACCTGTAAATGTAATAGCTGCACAAATTTCCCCGGAAACTCCTTACAAGCCCCTCGTTCAATTTTCTAGTCACAGTTTCCGGGGAAATCCGAGAAAGGTTTGCAAGACATTTAGTCGAGGACGACACAAGATATCTCACAGATAATAGCTGCACCTTTACCATTAACACGCCTGCGACGTAGTTGGCTGCGCTTGGCCTCGATCTGGTTCACCATTTGGTTGATCGGCTATTGGTTCTTATTGCCAGTACTGACCCACGCTGGTCGGTGGCTTCTCTTCTCGGGACTCACACTTATGTATGCGCTTTGTGTTCTGTGGCGCGATCTTCAACAAAACCATCGCCCCGGAGAATCCATATTGCTCTCCACATTGGGACTGGGCAACCACGTATCGATGCTTCGTGGGCTATTCATTGGCTTGTTGGCGGGATTCCTCTTTGCCCCTCGACCGGCAGACTCACTGGCATGGCTTATCGCTCTTCTCTATACAGCCGCCAGCATTGCCGATTGGTTGGATGGCTACATCGCACGTCGCACGAATCATTCCACTATATTAGGCCAACGGTTGGACATGGAATTCGATGGCTTGGGCGTCCTCATCGTTAGCTTGCTGGCCATTGGCTACGAGCAGTTGCCAATTTGGTTCCTGAGCATAGCCTTGGTTCGTTACCTGTTCGTATTTGGCTTGTGGTGGCGCAGAAGGACCGGAAGACCTGTCTATGATATGCCACCCAGTATTCACCGGCGCATCATGGCTGGCATGATGATGGGCTTTATGACCGTCGTGCTCTGGCCTATTGTGCCGGCAGCGATGGCAACTGTTGCCGCTTACATTATCGCCATTCCTGTGCTTCTTGGATTTAGCCGCGATTGGTTGTTTACCAGTGGACGGCTACAAACCACCAATCCTGCTTATCGCCGCCTCCAACGAGCGCTCTATCTGCTTGTAGCCCGCGGTCTACCCTTTCTTTGGAGGCTACTGCTGCCCTTGACCATGCTTCAGATTCTGCTGGTCGCTACTCCCTGGTACCAACCCCAGGCCTGGTTGGATTTGCTATTGTCCTGGCACGTGCCTATCCCGGCTGTGCTGGCAACTTTGCTCTGCGTGACGGCCGTATTGGGCACGATTCTCATATTCTTCGGCATCGCCGGTCGACTCGCAGCAATCACACTCTTCTTCCCCATTGGTTTCGATATCACTACCCGTGGCCTACTGTGGTCCAATGCGCTGGCCTTGACCTGTGCCTTATGCATCGCTCTATTTGGCACCGGTCGCTTCTCCATGTGGCAACCAGACGAAAAGTTGGTGACTCGCCGTAGTGGCGAAGAGGAAGATAAGAATAACGAATTGGTCGCCAAACTGATAGAACATGAAGAAATCTCGGTTACTTAAGATTGTACCCTGGCTGTTGGCCGCCGGCTTGCTGATTTGGGTTCTGCGCGCCGTACCTCTGGCAGATACTTGGGATGCTTTGCGACAACTACGCTGGCACCAGATGCTACTGTTGATATTGCTTAACGTCTTGATCCTGATCATGCTCAACGGCCGTTGGTGGATCATCCTCCGCGGTCATGGCCGGCATATCTCCTTCTTTTCACTGATGGGTTACCGGACAGCTACATTTGGCGTAAGCTACTTCACGCCAGGCCCCCACTTTGGCGGTGAGCCCTTGCAAGTGTACTTGGTGGAACATGAACAAGGTACACCTCGAGTGACGGCCGTTGCCGCCATGTCCCTGGATAAGTCACTGGAGCTGCTGGTTAATTTTAGCTTTTTGCTAATTGGGGTAGTAATTATCCTGCAGCAGCGCACGCTGGGAGGATCGGTTAGAACAGAGGCAGCCCTCGTTATTGCAGCCTTACTCCTTTTCCCGATTGGATATCTGCTGGCGATCTGGGCAAATCACACACCCTTGTCATGGCTGGCCAACACCTGTCTGAGGCTGCCTATTTGGCAGAGAAAACCCTCCTGGCGCAGTCGCTTTCGACGAGCACAACAGACCATTTACGCCAGCGAAAAAGAGACCAGCCATTTCTTCCGGCGCGCCCCGCTGGCCCTGCTTTTAGCCTTACTATTCTCCATCGCCAGTTGGCTGCTAATGATCGGCGAATTCTGGCTGATGATCTCCTTTCTAGGCATGCTATTATCCCCTGTGCAGTTAATTACGGCGCTAACAGCCGCGCGTATCGCCATCCTGCTGTTGTTACCTGCGGGCATCGGAGCTTTAGAAGCCAGCCAGGCCATGGCTTTTGGCGCTATGGGCTTAAATCCCGGGCTTGGCATCAGCGCCAGTTTGCTCATTCGCGGCCGAGACGTCATACTAGGATCCATAGGCTTATGGTGGGCAAGTAGAAAACTGGCGCATAGACGAACAATCAAGCAAGTAGAAGGAGGCAAAAACACATGACTAAGGATTTAGGCTCTCGACAGTACGCAATCATTGTTCTTACGGTTATTACCGCGATCATCCACCTGCTCTTAGGGTTCCGTTTTTTGCCGGACACTTTGGGCATCCTATTCATATTGAATGGGATTGGTTACCTTGTTCTTCTAATTGGGCTGTACTTTGTACCCCAGTTGGCCCCACGGCGTAGCCTTATACGCTGGCTGCTGTTGGCCTTTACGGCCGTGACCTTTGTTCTCTACTTCGTCTTTAACTGGCCCGACGTTTGGGCACCCATGGGGCTGGTCGACAAGGGTGTTGAACTGGTTCTGATAATCCTTCTCTGGTTAGATCGAAAAAGCTGACCAAGCATTTACCTAGCGGCTGATGCCAGTCAGAAAATGGCGAACTGAAGCCATGCTCGCCTCCCAGCTTGGGTGGCGCTTGTACCGTTCGCGCGCAGAAAGGCTCATCCGGGCCAACTTTGGGCGATCCTCGTGCAACACCTGAATACGTTTGGCCAATGTCATCGCATCATCCGCCGCTATTAAAAATCCGGTTTCACCATCGTCGATCACTTCGTGTGCTGCACCGGTAGTAGTAGCTATGGCTGGCAGGCCATGGCCCATGCCCTCCAGATAGACGATGCCAAAACCTTCGTAACTTGAGGGTACAACCAGCAAATGACTATCAGCCATCTTTTGGGTTAATTCAGCATCGGATAGTTGGCCTTCCCAGGCGATCTGTGATTCAAAACCAGAAGCAATGGCCTGTTTCTTGATTCGGCGCGAATAGGTAGGGTCCAAGGTGGGATCGCCAACCGCCGTTAATTGCCAACTATCTGGGGCTAATTGGACCAATGCAGTCAGGAGCACGTGTAGCCCTTTGCGCGGAATCAAGTTCCCTACAAACAACAATCGTAGCGGTCCGGCGCTGTACACCCGCTTAAGAATGTATGAACGGTCTACCGCAGCTAGAAATGGGTTGCCGGCTGGATAAGCAACAATATGGGGCCTGCTCCTTCCCAGCATTGTTTCAGCCGCCACTTGTGTTGTCATGCTGTTATATATAAAGCCATCAATCGTTTGCAGATAAAGTCGTTCTATCCAGCGGAATATTATTAACTGCACGCCCTTATGGCGTTCGCTGCTGCGCAAATGGTGCACAATGCTCACCACGGGAAACCGTGCCGCCGAAGGCAACCGGCGGTTGATCAAAAACAGAGAAGGATGATTTAGTTCATCTTGCAGCAAGACGTCATACGAAGCATCCCGCAGCCGCTGCAACAGTTTTCGATCGAGGTTGTGGAGTAGATGACGGCCGTAACTCACCCACGGAAGCGAAATCAAATCGACCTCATCCCCCTGCTCCCGTAAATGCCGCACAAGTTGCCGGTCATAGAGATAACCGCCGGAAATCGTATTGAGATTCCCGTAGACGATCAATCCTACGCGCATGCTCGTCAATTCTCGTGCGAAATTGGATCGTATTGCTTTTACCAGCTATGCCGGTAACTGGCCCATGCGATGTCGTTTTCCCAAACAACCACCGTCAAAGCGGTCAAGTTATTAACCTGAATACGTTCGGCTAGTGTCTGGCAGATAATACGTGAAAAATGCTCGATGCTTGGATTAAGACCGGCAATCTCCGGTAGATCGTTTAATGTTTTGTCGCGATAATAATCCGCTATTTCATCCAGGTGCCCTTCGATCTCGACAATATCTACTAGATACCCGTGCTCGTCCAGAGTTGCCCCTTCCAATTGCAGTTCCACAACATAATGATGGGAGTGTTTCTCGTTTTCTGCTCCCCAATCACCGCCTATTAGAAAATGCTGGGCCACGAATTCTCGTTTTACTGCTACTGTGTACATGGAGTATCCTTTTTTCGTAATTACTTCAGCCCGCACTTTGGCCTAAACTCACGATAACAAAAGCCGCTCCGACACCCCGGTGGCTTCGGAACGGCTCTGCCAGATAATTCTCACTTTTCGCCCGTAGCAAAGCACAGGTTCGATAGGTCTTAATGGCGCCAGTTGGATTTGAACCAACGACCTAGGGCTTATGAGTCCCCCGCTCTGACCAACTGAGCTATGGCGCCGTAAGGGAACGAAATTATAGCCAAGTCACTAAAGTCTGCCAAATTCACAAAGCCATTACCAACAATGAACTTAAACCATGCACCTGATACAAGTAAGATGAATGCCAGGGAGATATCACTTGTCTATACAGAATGCTGATCAAAAACTAGGGCATAACAATCTGCATGGGTAATGGAATAAAGACCAGGAAGAATAACGCCAAGGTCAAAATGGCAATCACTCGCCTCCGAGGATCGAGTTCAGTTACATCATCTAGAGGCACAGCATACCTGCGCCCCAAAAAGAAGAGAATGGCTATCCAAATAACCCAAGTTAACGTGCCAGTTATGATTACCAGCGCCCCTAAAATGATGATGACCGGCCAGAAAAGATGTTTGGCCCATTTGCCCAATAGCACATAGGCGACATGCCCCCCATCCAATTGCCCCACAGGAATCAAATTCAAGCTAGTGACCAACAAGCCTACCCAGCCTGCCCAGGCAACCTGGTTCAAATGAACATCTAGTCCATCCGCAGGCAGAAAACGGCCGAATACGATAATCTTCATGAGGGCATAAAGAATGGAGTTTCCCTCTGCCAGATAGGTACTGTTCGCCGGCAATGGGGATACTTCAGAAGTAGCCAGCCCTAAGAAAAGAATGGGTATAGCGAAGAGCAATCCTGCCCACGGTCCGGCGGCGCCTACATCCAACAAAGCCCGCTTATTGTTCACCGGAGCCTTGAGACGAATAAAAGCTCCAAGAGTACCAATCGAACCTGGCATAGGAAGAGGGATAAAATAGGGCAGCGAGACAGGCACTTGGTGATACTTCGCTGCGAAATAATGGCCCATTTCGTGAGCGCCCAAGATTAACATGATGCTCAAGCTGAACGGCCAGCCCCGCCATAACATCCAGATTTCGTCTGGCGTGGTAGCCACATAACTGGCTCCAACGAGCAACGTGGAAAGGATAGTTGCGATAAGGAGGAGCAGGTTGATAGTGCGCTTTGATTCGCGAGGACGAAAAATAGCAGGGAAACCGATTAGTTCGATGCGATCGTCTTGCTTCTTTATCATCGGCGTGAAGCCGTGGCGTTCAAAACGATCGCGCAGATCATCAAAGCAATGCGCGGGATCCTTTAGAAATCGACCGCGAAAACGAACATGGCCCGGTTCAGGATTGTCAAGCGTCGTATCGCTAACCTGAAACAAATCGGCGATCTCGGCTCTTAGTTCTTGTATGGCCTCTAAAGGCACTAGAGACGCAGGTGGCGTAGTTGTCATTGAGTGGTTTCGGTCTGGTTTTCCTCTTCCGCAATTGCGGACTCCTCATCATCTCCCCAACTGATGATCCAGATCGCGGCCCCAGCCACGAGGATTGTAACCACGATCAGCCAAAACCATTGACTTGCTACCAAACCCACATCTCGTGCTTCATAAACGAGCAGGCCGACCATGCCTAAGGCAAGGACAATCCACGCAGTGAGATTTGGATGTCTTGTGATCCATTTCTTTAGCGATTTCATACCGTAACTATACTCCTAATGAGAGGATGCAGTGACGAACACTTGGTCATTGCTAGCAAGTTCTAATCTCAATTTGTCACTTTTCCGGTAACAGCAAACGAGACCAGGCCCGTTCAAATTGTCTCCGCGTATCGTCCATCAACCCGTCCGTATCAATCACCACATCGGCCTTGGCCACCTTTTCTTCTTGGGGAGATTGGGCATCGATACGCATCACGGCCGTTACCATATCCATTCCACGACAGATGCGCAAACGCTCCAATTGTCGCTCACGGGAGCAACGGGTTACCCAGATTTGGTGGCAAACCGTATGTAATTTACCCTCCAAAAGTTTGATAGCCTCAATCAATATGATGGTCGACTCACTTTGACCGATTTGCAGGATGATATTCTGGTGTACAGCCGGATGAACGATCTGCTCCAGATTACGTAGTGCCTGCGGCTCATTGAAGACGATCTTGCCAAGCGCCGCCCGATCGATCCGCCCATCTTCCAAGAGCACAGAGGGACCAAAGGTGTTGGCAATCGCTTCCTGTACGGCCGTATCGTTGTCAAGAATATCATGTACCACCTCGTCAGCATCAAGCGTCAACGCTCCATGCTCGCCTGCAAGGCGCATCACGGCCGATTTGCCAGTGGCGATATTGCCAGTCAGGCCGACTATAATCTTATGCTTAGGCAAGGTCAGATTACTCATGATGGCGTACCGTTCTTACATACAAGCGGGTGAACCGCTGTTCTAAGCGTCATGAGCTGACTCCCATGCTTGCAGCAGATTGGCTAATTCCGCTTCCGTACTTGCATAGGCTGTGCTGATACGCCGGATTTCCGCTACATTCTGATTATTTGAAGCTTCCTGTAGTTCCTCGCCCATGTATGCCAGGCGCGTTTCAACATCGTGAATACGATCCTCCAGCGCTTGCAGATACTCAATCTGCTTGCGTAAAGCGTTTTTACTTAATGTCTCGTTGGTTCCTGATTCGATCTGTTTACTTCTATCGCTGGTTGCCTTCTTCGGCATTTTCCCTTTCGCGGATGCACGTTCACGTGCTTCCAGATAGCCTTGATAGCCTCCTTGGTAGACACGCAATTGGCCGTCCCTTAACTCCCAGATCTGCGTGGCCATGCGATTAATCAAATACCGGTCATGTGATACCAAAAGAATGGTGCCGCTATGAGCTTCTAAGGCCAATTGCAGCGCTTCCTGGGCCGGAATATCCAGGTGATTAGTCGGCTCATCTAATAGCAAGAAATTGGCTTTTTCTAAGGCCAAGATCGCCAGAGCCAGGCGTCCTAATTCCCCGCCACTGAGTGTACCAACCTTGTTATATACATCGTCCCCGCGAAACAGGAAGCGTGCCAGGAAGTTTCGTGCTTCACTAATAGGCATAGACTGATGGACCAGAAACTCGTCCAAGACGCTATTATCTGGATTTAGATCTTCATGCACTTGGGCGAAATAACCTACTTTGAGGCTGGCGCCCAATACGATCTCACCATCAATGGGGGACATCTGTTCCAGAATTGTGCGTAAGAAGGTTGTCTTTCCCGTTCCGTTCGGACCAATCAACGCTGCGCATTCCTGGCGGTGAAGCTCAATATCTTCAGCCGTGAAGAGAACACGTCCAGGGTAGCCTATACGCAGATCCTTGGTACGCAGGATGATGTTGCCGCTGCGATGAGACGCGTGAAGATGCATTTTCAGCGTAATAGGCTGGATAGGCGGGTGAAGCTCATTGATTCGTGCCTGCAATTCGCCCACTGTTGAAGCCGGGCGCATGGCCAGGCCTACTTCATTTTTAACCTGCAACCAACCCTTGCTGCGCAGTGCCGGCAACACGTCCAGCCCGCCGGCATGGATCGCCTCCACCTCACGTGCCAGGCGGCTCAGCTTGCCCTGCGCCATCTGCGTACGCTGGCTGGCGATGTTACGCCGGATGAAATCCATCTCTTTCTCGATGCGTTCCATTAAGGCGTCATATTCCTTCTGCTTTCGCTCCCACCGCTCGGAGCGCTGCTGAACGTACGCGCTGTAATTGCCACGGTACGTCTCAATTCCTCCCTCAGCCATTTCCCAGATTGTATTGACGACGCTATCCAAGAAATAACGATCGTGACTTACTATGAGGATGGCCCCATTCCACATCTTCAAGGTGCTTTCCAGCCATTCAATAGCCTGCACGTCCAGGTGGTTCGTAGGTTCATCGAGAATAAGCAGGTTTGGACGTTCAAGAAGCAGCCGCGCCAGCAAAGCGCGCGTTTTTTGCCCGCCGCTCATGTGATGCAATGGTTGTCGCCAGGTCTCGGCCGTAAAGCCTAGCCCGGTAAGCGCCTGCTTGATGCGCAACTGGTAATCATACCCCCCCGCCAATTCGAACTGTTCTTGCAGAGCGCTATATTGCGTCAATAGGGCTTCCGACACCTGTCCGTTGCTCATGGTGGATTCCATCTGGCTCAAGCGAACGGCCGTTTCCTCTAGATCGGCAAATACCATTAGCATTTCATCAAAGACAGAATGTTCACGGCCGTTAAAGGCGTCTGAGGATTCCTGTGAAAGATACCCTAATCGAGAGCCACGTCCGATGTACACGCTGCCAGCTTCCGGCTGGGTAAGACCGGCTAAGATAGTTAGCAGTGTGGTTTTGCCAACCCCGTTTGGTCCGACTAGTCCGATCTTACCATCGTTGGGAATGCTGACCGTGACTCCCCAGAAAATATCATGAGCACCAAAAGAGTGGCCCACGTGCGTTGCCGTAAGAATGGACATGATGTGGAATTATACAGAACGTAATGCTTATTGCGTAGTACCCCCAAAAAACGCGATGCTCAATGCATCGCGTCTTTCGCTCCGTTAAGTAACCAGCAAGCGTATTGTTAGCTCACCCGCACCAGCAACGCGGAGTTTACCCAACCTTCAACTCCATCATCCAGACGTATTTTTACCCACGGACCAGAGCCGCGCCGGCCCAGTAATCCCACTAATTCACCCTTATTGACGATGGTTATTGGTTCGTATTCCACACCCGGTCCCGAACGGAGATTAAGCGCTCCCGCATCAACAAAAGCCGATTTAATGATTTGGTCAGGGCTCACGATAGGTTCAGGCGCACTAATGATGATTTCCTCAACAGAGGATTCCACGGCTGCTAAATCGTTCACCATCGGTACGCTGCCCAAATCCAACCCCGACTGGCTTTCCGCGGCGCTTACCCACCCCTCCTCACCAGAAGTAAGACGGATCTTGAGCCAGAAACCGTTGCTATTGCGTCCCAACAACGCTACTTCCTCGCGCTGGTCAATGGGCGCTACCAAATCGCCGCCGAGGTCTGGGTTTCGGCGAACCAACAAGGCATCACTATTGTTAGATTGAACGCTCAAGCCAACAGGTGCATTGAGTCCCGGACCAACAAAAACCAACTGTTCACCTCGCGAAGCGCTTACTGAAGACGCAACCGGGGACGCGGCAACAGCAGGAAGATCAGCCGAAAGTACAGGCAGATCGGTCAGAGTTATGGCCATAGACTCTTCTTCAGCCTTGGCCGTCTGTTCCGCTTCTTCAGCCTCGGCTGCCTGCTCTACTTCTTCCGTCTCCGTCGCTTGCTCCTCCTCTTCTGAGGCCACTGTCACAGCGGCATCCTGGGTGTTGGGTGAGGAAGCTTCCTCATCAACCGGTTCCGCTTCGGCTTGAATTCCCAAGTCGGTCGAAGCATCCTCTTGATTAGCATTTTCCGCTTCTTCAGATCCATCCAATACTTTGGCAGGCTCTGGTTGTGTTAATGTTATCGTTTCTATCTGAGGGTTCTCGGACGGTGATTCGTTACGTTCCGTGGTTTCCTCTTCAGAGCGCACCGTTGTCTCTGTTGCCCTAGTTGCTTGATCCTGCGCAGTAGGATTTGTTGTATTGCCTGCAGCAGGAACAGCCTGTGGTTGAACGCCTTCATCCCCGGCGTTGTTCTCTGTGATGTTGGCCGATGTTGTTGCCGTTTCCTCTTGTTGAACAGGGGATTCTAGAAGCGATACGGCCGGCTCGGTTGCCTTTATTGTGTCTGAGGGTGCAACTTCAACTGGATTTGTCTCCAAGACCGGATCAGGCGCAATGTCACCGATCAGGTTGGTATCTTCCCCACTCTCTTCTTGAGCCTGATCGCCAAATACCAGGGCATCCTCAATATCGGAGCCTGGAGCAGGCCACCAGACGATGGCCGCTAGCAATATCAAGATCAGTATGAGCGGCAACGCGTAAAGACCTACCCGTCTTTTCTGTTCCACTTCAGGCTCAACTAATGGAGGTTCTGGCTCCGGGGCAGCGGCAACGATAACCGCTTTCTGGAATACATGACAGCCGGGGTGCCGATCTGTCAAACAATACTCCTCTTGGTGAGACACATCCACCGCGGCGGGTGACTTTACTCGAAAGCAATGGTTAGCTGGAGCAGGGTAAGCTAGAGATGTGTCAGAATCTTCTAGCGTTCCCAGATACGGGCAGCTAAACACGAAGACTTTGCCCGTGCTCAATGAATCGCCTCCATTGCCTGACTGCAAATCACTGCGTTCCTGTTCCACTTATATGCTCCTTTATTACTTCCAGTTGTGCATACGAGGACTAGCGTACCCTTCTAAGAAGGATATATTAAGCATACACTTGGCCACATGGAGAAATCGTGAACCGCCCGTGAAAATTCAGTTAAACAAACAGGTAGAAGATCAACAAGTCTGGCGCAGAGTCACGGCCTCACTTGGGCAAACTATCTGATGGCGGGCAGGCCTCCGTTGCGACATCTACCATCCCGGCCGCAACTGGTTGTAGCTCGTGAGCATAATAACGACGCTGAAAAAAGAGAGCAACGTTAACCAGGATAATCATTACTGGAACTTCGATCAGTGGTCCAATCACGGCAGCAAATGCAACACCAGAACCAATGCCGAATACGGCCACGGCCACGGCGATGGCAAGCTCGAAATTGTTGCTGGCAGCAGTGAAGGCTAGCGTGGTGGTCTTGGTATAATCGGCACCGATGCGACGTCCCATCCAGAAACTTACCAGAAACATGACGACGAAGTAAATGGTAAGCGGTATAGCGATGATCACAACATCTTGTGGAATTTGGACGATCAACTCTCCTTTTAAACTGAACATGACCAGGATGGTGAAGAGCAGTGCAATTAGCGTAATCGGGCTGATGCGAGGGATGAATGTATTTTCATACCATTCCTTGCCCTTGACCCGTAAGAGGATAAAGCGGGTGAGAAAACCGGCTATCATCGGAATTCCGAGGTAGATAAACACGGTATTGGCTAGTTCACCTATACTGATGTCGACGGTCACACCGGAACCCCGAAGACCCAAAGCATCCGGCAGAAACGTGATGAAGATGTAGGCATACAAACTATAAAAAAGCACCTGGAAAACGCTGTTAAATGCGACCAGGCCGGCTGCGTATTCGGTATCACCGGCAGCTAACTGATTCCAGACAATGACCATGGCGATGCAGCGAGCCAGGCCGATCAAAATTAAACCA
>JAACFF010000587.1 GCA_009937635.1 Chloroflexota bacterium | reverse complement strand
ATTACTTTCCCAAAATCTCTTCTTTTCATCACTGTATTTTCCTGTTCAGCCCACCTCTACGGTTCCGTCTTCGCTGATCTTGATCCGGTCGCCGGTCTTGACGGTCTCCATGAACTCGTCGCCCAAGAGGTCGACGGTGATGACTTTGCGGTCGTTCCAGACGGCGTCCATGATCAACCCACCCGCAGCGATACTGTCGACGTGCGATGAAAACAGCATTGCCTGGAATCCGACACCCAGGTCGTTGACGCCCATTATCGCGCCGGCGCCCATGGTCGAGCCGACCGTCTGCGGCGTGCACATGATCGCGCCCTTCAGGTCCTTCCGGTACAACTCTTTGTTATTTGCATCAGTGCAAGGTGCATTCTCGGTGTTCCCCGCAAACATGTTTTCGAAGTAGGACCCGGTCGTATTGAAGGGTTGTTTCGAGACGAGAGCTTCTCCTTCCAGCGTGCCGGGGATCAGTGGACGTCCTTTGAATACTTTAGCCATGTCGAATCTCCAGTCAATTTATTGCCATTGCGAACGAATCGTATATATCCATACACCCGCAAGCAGTCTCAGGCCTTGATCTTGCCGGTCACGATCGCGTTGACGAGTATCTGATCGGGGAAATAACGAATGCTGCTGTAACTCCGCATTTTGGCGGAGTTCGTAATACCCTGAACCCGCTCTGAGAAATTCTTCATACCTGAATAAACAACGGCACACATGTTCGTTGCGTGCATTCCGGCACGGAACATTCGCCCCGTAAGTTCGGTCTCTTCGCTCAGCATGCGTTCGCGCACTGGGTTGGGGCAGTGGAAATAGACCGGGATGGCCGTCTTCTCCTGGCCAGCCTCATCGAGCGCTGCGAGGATCATCTGTCCCCAATGCTTCACTTCAAAGAAGGTGTTGTGCGGGCAACCGATGAAGGCTGCCGTGGGGTCGGCGTTCTTGTCAGGCCAGAGGTTCTCGAAGGTGGCGATGATGGCCTGTTCTTCCTTATCGTCATAGACGTAAGTCTGATAACCCTTATTGAGCAGGTCGCGGCCTTTCTGCTTCGGCTCCGGGGTAACGCCCTCGACATGATAAAGCCCGACGGCACCGGATGAGGCAGTAGCGCTGCCCATTGCCTTGAGTTTGTGAAGGTTGTCGGGTGTCACCTGGCCGCCCTCGAAGTACTTGTCGATACCGGCAACATACGGAACGTCCTCGACAACCTTGCGACCGATGGCCGTGCCGAGCGCTCCCCAGTCCGGCTCCTTCGAGGTCTTGACTTCGATCAGCCACATGGCCTGGCGGCCCTCGTCGGTCATCAGACCGAAGCGCGGCGCCTTGCCAAGCATGGCGCAGATCAGGTCAATGCCAGCGCCGTTACGATTGGTGCGAACACCGAGAACCGAGTTGCCGTAATTCACCGCCGAGGACTCGGCCCAGGCGACATAGGTGCCCGGCTCCGGCGCGTTACCAATCTCCTTGAGGTAGCAGGCGCAAGATCGGAAATTCAGGTCTGGCGCGCCGAGTTGCGAGTGGATGTAGTCAAGCCTTGCCTGCAGAGGGTAGCCCTGGTAGATCATTTTCATGTCCTGCGGATTGTTCTGGACATTGTAGACATCATAGGGGCGCGGGTTGACCGTATAGGTTGCGTAGGACTTGAGACCGGCATCGACACATTCCTCGAGCATATCGATCATCGATTTCATGTAAGGTGCACCAAGGAACATGTTGCTGTGGGGTGCGCCGCCAAGATCCACGAGCCTGTCGGCACCGAAGGCGTTGCCGAAGTCGACCAGTATCTTCATGAGTTTAGCCTTTTCCTCGCCTTCCTTGCCATCGAGGATAGCCAGCTCATCTCTTGTGAGCTTCATCTTGTGGCGTGCGGCCTTTTCGGCCCTGGTATTCGCCTTGGACGCGCCTGTGAAGGTCATCTTCTGGCCGGTAGGTTTTCCATCGGGGCCAAGGCCGCTCATGTCCGAATCGAGCATATCTTCTGCAAAATCCGGGACTTTCCTGGTTCCGGAAGCACCAGTAGATGCCTTTCCGGCGGCCTCCCGCGCCGACGCCGGCTCGGCAGCCAGGCCACGAGTAGACAAAACTGCCGCTGTTGTAGGCGCCAGTGTTACGACCTTGATTAAATCCCTACGTTTCATGGCACTCACCTCCGGTTTTGGTTTTTTACTTTTGAAGAGTATCTTTAAAGTAGGAATTGTTATTAAACTAAACCTTTGCACCCGTATAGATTAGACCAGCATCCAGATTTCACCATCTTGACCTGAATCAAACGCCGGCTTGGAGTACTGTCACTATTCTTTGCTCCCGTGGTACTCTTCCCGGCCAGCTTCGGTCTTAAGTGGAAGCCGAATCATGACTTTTCAGTAGCCCCCCGTGTCAGGATAGTTGTCGTGTCTAATTTTTCATCAGTATTCGGGGGGCGCTCAGGAATGGGCAATGACACGATATTCAGAGGAACGTAAGGAAGCTGTGATCAGGAGGATGATGCCGCCGGAGAATACGCCGGTGCCCTTACTGGTTGAGGAAACGGGTATCTCCGACGTAACCCTGTATCATTGGCGGAAACAAGCCAGAGAGAAGGGGTTGGTGGTGCCGGGAGATGGCCGGAATCCGGAGAATTGGTCTTCAGAGGACAAGTTTGCGGTTGTGCTGGAAACAGCGTCGATGAATGAGGCGGAACTGGCAGAATACTGCCGTAAGAAGGGCTTGTTTGCTGAGCAAATCGCCCTCTGGAAGCAGAACTGCCTGAAGGGCAATGCGTCGGCAGACCAGCAGTCCCGAGCGGCCAAGAAGGAAATTCAGAGAGCGCGTAAGGAGAACAAACAGCTCAAGCGTGATTTGCGCCGGAAAGAAAAGGCGCTAGCGGAGACCGCTGCGTTACTGGCCCTGAGAAAAAAGATG
>JAACFF010000586.1 GCA_009937635.1 Chloroflexota bacterium | reverse complement strand
ACAACAGTGTATTGCATTGGCTACTCGAAGACTTACCGGACAAATTCACTTTCAATGAATTGCAGGAAATTATTAACAAGCACCACAACAGCAAGAACGCCCGAGCACGTGCAAAAAAAGAGGCCATGGAAAAAGCGATGTGGTTAGCGCGCTCCAATTATGAGATTTTGTTTCAGCCGGACCACCAAATTTCAGAGCGAGTCCTGTTTCCCAGGTCGGAATCCGAAAGCGCGGGTATCGAGGATGCTCGCTTCGTGCGTTTCGTGGATGACGATGGCACGGTAACCTACTACGCAACCTATACTGCCTACAATGGCACAACCATTTTGCCGCAACTCATTGAGACCAAGGACTTCCTCTCATTCAAAGTCAGCACCTTGAATGGAAAACAGGCCGGCGATAAAGGCATGGCTCTGTTTCCCAGAAAAATAAATGGGCAATACGTCATGTTGTCGCGTCAGGATGGAGAAAATAACTACATCATGTTCTCTGATAATGTCCATTTCTGGGAACAGGCCCATATTTTTCAGGTCCCTCAATTCGCGTACGAATTTTTTCAGATTGGCAATGGTGGCTCACCAATTGAGACCCCCGATGGCTGGCTAGTAATAACTCACGGTGTAGGGCCGATGCGAACTTACAGTCTTGGCATCGAGCTTTTAGACCTGGATGATCCAACCCAGGTCATCAGCCGTATCGACAAGCCGATTTTGATTCCGAATGAGCATGACCGTGACGGCTATGTTCCCAATGTCGTCTACACCTGCGGCGCAGTAATCTTCCAGAATGAATTGATCATCCCGTTCGCCTCTGCCGACCAGCGCTGCGGTATTGCAACACTAAATCTTCCAAAATTATTGGCAAGGCTGCGCTACAATAAAATGCTAATTGGGAATCAGACATAGTAACGAGATTACCTGAGACTAGGCCCCTCGGTAGTTACGGCGCCGTCTCATTTTCGTCATCCTGTATTATCTTACTTAGACCACGGTGTTTATAAATATTAAGTAAAGCCATTAGCCAGCTCAACGTAGACTCGGCTCCCTGATTCTCATTTGTACCCTGCGGCTGCAATCCGTCCCGGCACCCCCCGGTGGTATGGTCATACAGCGAAATATGCAGCTCGTTGTCGCCTTGGAACCAGTCCAGGCAACGATAAGCATACGTGATCCATGTCTCATCTCGCGTGTAGTTAAAGGCATCAATACAGGCATCAATCATCGCGGCGGCTTCAATGGGCTGTTGATCAAATTGTGCCTTATGACCCCCCCTGACAAACCAGCCATCGTTACCTATGGCGGCGAAATAGCAACCTGATTCATCATGCTGAATCTCTTTCAACCAGTCGAGCGCGCGAAGAGCGGCCTGCAGCATATTGTCATCACCGAACAGTTGCCCTGACAGTAGTAACGCCTGTGGCACGCGCGCATTGTCGTAGGTTAATGTGTCTTCACACCAGGGCCAATCTTCGCTAGCGGTGTTTCTGAAACATTGCATCACTTTGTTTGAAAGTATTTCGCACGTGGTTTCCATCTGACTGTCTCCCGGATAGCGAGAGAGGAAAGCATGAATACCAATGATGGTGAAAGCGACGGCCCGTGGAGAGGTAAACTGTTCGACTGCAGGCAAAGCACGTTGAAATAAATCGGCGGCATGGCGTACCTGCCCTTCATTTCGACCCAGAGCTACCGCGACGCCCAGGCTCCAAAGCGCACGACCATGAGAATCTTCCGAGCCTTTTTCTTCCAGCCAAAGACGTTCATAAGACATGAAATTTCGGAACAGGCCGGTGACATGATTGAAAGCATGGTCGATAAAACTCAGGTAAACAGAAGCAAGATCTTTCAGTGAGGTATCTAGTGGCTTAAAGTCCTGAGCGTTAACAGTGACAATCAGTGCACGCGCATTATCGTCCACGCAATAACCATGTTCCCGATTCGGTACGGTAAATCTGGAGTGCTGCAGCATGCCCACCCCGTCCGTCATACGCAGCAAATGGTCAAACTTGATTTCGGGTAGCGTTTGTTGGCGTAGTCCAAGAGGCGACAAATTGTGTGCAGGCACAGACTTGCGCAAACGATGATGCCGCGCTTGCTCGAAAGTCTCAATATAACGGCTGGCCACATGACTCCAGATCATCTGGCGGCCGTAATCATAAGCTTTCTGTTTCATGGTACGGAGTATGTCAGGATGATCCAGCAGCTCGATAACCTCACGGGCAAGTTGAACGTGATCACGGAATGGAAACAATCTGCCACGACCATCTGCGAGCAACTCCTGTGCATGCAGGAAAGGCGTGGATATGACCGCTTTACCCATGCCGAGTGCATAAGCGAGCGTGCCGGAAATAATCTGCGCCTCGTTCAGGTAGGGTGTGACATAAATATCCGCCGCACCGATAAATTCCAAAAGATCCTGGTCTTCCACAAAGTGATCATGGAAAACGACATGGTCCTCAACGCCGAGCTCTTTCGTGCGCATGTGAAGACTTATTCTGTAATCCTCTCCCTGTTCCGCCTTGAGATGCGGATGGGTAGCACCGACGACCATGTAAATAACATCCGGGTGGGTCTTCACAATTTCCGGCAAAGCATCGATCACCGTTTCTATACCTTTTCCTGGTGAAAGCAGCCCAAATGTGAGCAAAACCATTTTTTCAGATACGTCAAACTTTCCCTTGTAAGTTGATGATTCAAGCAGGGGGACATCTGGGATGCCGTGATGAATCAGGACAATTTTCTCCGCCTCGATCCGGTAAATATCATGTAAAAAGCTCACTGAGCGTTCGCTCATCACTACCAACCGGTCGGATAGTTCAGCAAGCTGTACAATGATATTTCGTTCTATGTCAGTCGGATCCTCAAGCAGCGTGTGTAACGTCGTAACAATCGGCATTTT
>JAACFF010000585.1 GCA_009937635.1 Chloroflexota bacterium | reverse complement strand
CTCAGGCCATCATTTCTTTCGCCAACCTCGGAGCAGCCTTCTTTGCTTGCCTGTTGTTGGAAAACTACATGTTGCTTGTGGGTTAACATGTGCTGGAAAATACATCATCTGATTTCCTGTTTGTTATTAGTATCGGCTTGCTCCCTGTATCCCCTTTACCCCAATCTATAATTTCCTAGACATCGAGCAAACTTTGATCTGCTCAGATGCCGTGTTCTGTATCGGCTCGAGTGACTTTTCACCAAAATTGCGTCAGAGCCAATTTTTATGCCGAATAAAAATCCAGCTTACGCTTGATAACCCCCTCCTGGCACCCCAAATCCCCCCATCCCGCAAACGTCTGTTAGTGGAAAGTATTGCCGTTGAGGAAAATGCGATTACAATCAAGCATATCATCCCCGCTGACGACAATAGTCGGTTATTACCACGGGATAATTCGCGCAGGACAACAAGTCTCCACTCCACATCGTCCGTCCCGGAAACGCCCGTTTGTGACACAGTTTGAAAACTTCCCCAAAAATTCTTTTCAACCCCCAAAACCGGTCCCATAACTCGATTCCAGAAACAAAGTCCTCATTGCTCTTGATTTAATGGGTTTTGAGACTCTATAATAAAGGCCATGCTAATTGGATATGCTCGCGTTTCCACCGATGATCAAAATCTCGCTCTTCAGGAAGATGCACTAAAGAAAGTTGGCTGCGAAAAAATATTCCGCGACAAAATGAGCGGGGCGGGGGCAGAGCGTCAGGGACTTCGCGAGGCTCTGGATTATCTTCGAGATGGTGAAGACACCCTGGTCGTTTGGCGACTTGACCGGCTGGGACGATCACTCAAGAACCTGATTGAGCTGATGAACCTTCTGGAGGGGCGGGGCATTGGCTTTCAGAGTCTTCAAGAGTCGATTAACACCACAACAAGTGGCGGCAAGTTGATATTTCACATCTTTGGCGCCCTGGCTGAGTTTGAGCGCAACCTTATCCGCGAGCGCACCAATGCTGGCCTTGCGGCTGCCAGAGCCAGGGGCAAGAAGGGAGGAAGGCAAAAGGCGCTTGACAAGGAAAAGACAGAGCGGCTGTACAAGCTCTATGATGAGACAAACGGCGATGGAAGCAGGAAGTACGCTATCAAGGAGATTTGTGAGATGATGGGTATCTCAAGGTCGAGTGTTTATAGGTACTTGGAGCAAAGAGAGGCAGTTGTGTCCGGTAAGGCAGGGTGAGGACATATTGACCTATCCGGCGGTTGGTGACAACGTCGCTAGGTTTGGGCCTATGAGAGCACAACATTTTCGCAGTTCTACTAGAGAGGTGGCCGTTTTCTCCCCTTATCCTCGTCAAACCCCTTGTAGTTGATGAAGGCTAGAAAAATGGTGCGAGGTGCCCTTGGTTTGCTGATCATAAGGTCCAATAATTTTTGAAAAGATGCACGATTATAACCTGGAAATGGCTGTGGACTACTCCCAATTGGAAGACGATGTCCTGCTCCGGCTTATTACGAAGGCTCAGGCAAATGCGCTAAATGAACTGTACGGTCGTTACGGCCGTCTCGTTTATAGCATTGCCCTACATATTCTTGGAGAGAAGGCAACAGCGGAAGAAACTACGCTTGATGTCTTTACGAAGGTCTGGCAAAAAGCGGACACTTTTCGATCCAATCGCGGTTCTGTTCGTGTCTGGTTAACGTCAATGACACGTAACCGGGCCATTGACGTGCTGCGCCAACAGAGTGTGCGCTTGAACGTGCAAAACAAACTTTGGACAGAGGCGACATCACAGCCCATATCGAATGAGCGCATCCCGGAAACGGCCGTTGACCTTAATTTGAGAAAACAACGCATACGAACTGCTATCATACAGCTTCCGGAAGAACAGCGGATTGTTTTGGATTTAGCCTATTTCCAGGGCTATTCGCAAAGCGAAATCTCTCAATTGTGCAATGTGCCGCTGGGTACTGTTAAGACCCGGGTTCGCTTAGCGATTCAAAAATTGCGCCGGCTACTGCAGGATGATCAAATCGAGTGAAAGAATCTAGTTGAGAGCCGTATACGTATTTATAGGTAAGGGTTTTGAATGTCAAACGAAGATCATGTTATTGAGTTGTTACCAGCCTATGCCCTTGGGGCAGCGGATGCCGATGAAGTCGAGCAAGTCGAGGCTCATTTGCCCGAATGCCTCGCTTGCCAGGCTGAACTAGGCGCGATTCAAGAGATCACCGATGACCTGCCCCTGGCTATCGCGGAAGTAGAACCACGGGCCGCCTTGCAGCAGCAACTCATGTCGCGCATAGAACCGTCGCAGACAACGCCCGGTCCTCTGCTCCAAATATCTCGCTGGCAGCAAATGACGGCCGTATTCCGTCAGCACAAAACCATGGCCTTTTCTCAACTTGCCCTACTCGCCCTCGCAGCCGTTTTGCTGGTTAGCAACATCCTGCTTTGGCAACAGGTGAACGAACTGGAATCAGATCCCGAGCCAGACCGTATGCAGGCCATCCAACTAACCAGCACCGGGATCATTCCCAATGCCGATGGATTCTTGACCATCAGCGCCGATGGGTTGAGCGGGGCAATCATACTGGACCAGGTGCCCCAGTTGGAAGAAGAACAACAATACCAGCTATGGTTAGTCAAAGATGGAGAAAGAACGAGCGCAGCTCTCTTGTCGGTAGATGAACTGGGATATGGGGGTAATCGTGTTCGGGCACCACAGTCGCTGTTCAACTATGCCTGGGCGGAGATCACCATAGAACAGGCTGAAGGCAGCTCTCAACCTACAAGTGATGTTATCTTAAAGACAGCCCTATTTCCCTAATCTGTTGCCAATCGATTTTTTATAAAGCAATCCAATCCTCCTTCCATGCCGTATAGATAAGGTAGTGAAAGCTTATCTATCAGGCACATA
>JAACFF010000179.1 GCA_009937635.1 Chloroflexota bacterium | reverse complement strand
AAACAGCTTTACCCCTTATCTTTGCTGAGCAATCAACTGGTCGGCAAGCGACTGGCTACTAATTTTAGCGAATTCCTTATCGTGATGGGTGTGATTCACAATCCAAACGGCAAAAAGATTAAGCGATCAGTAGCTAGCTGTCAACATTGGGAAATTTTTCACAAGAGAATCCCGCCAGACGGAGTAATGAGAGACACGGCCGTTTGCGCCGCAGATTAAGGAGCTGGTTGACAGCGTTGGCTTTTCCAGCGCCGGCTGGCAAGGGGAGACGCTGCTCATCAACCCGCCCGCTTATGCGCCCGCGGTGGCGGTCTTGATCGCGGAATTGCACGGCCGTATGGGTTATTTCCCGGCCATTGTGCGCATCCGCCCCATAAGCGGCAGCACCCCACCCCAGTTCGAACTGGCGGAAATCATCAATCTGCACCAGATCCGTTCCCAAGCCCGCAGCCAACGCTAGCCAATTCACAAATCATCAATCTACCATTCACAGCTCATCGATTGCTCCACCTCGACACCTTTTCAAACGTTGCCAAAACCATAAATTCTACGCTACACTTGTCGTACAAACGCAATCCAGGGGCAACTGCACAGCGGCTGCCGGCCACTGGCAACTATTCACTGACTTAGGAGGCTAACCATGACATCCAGCAATATCTATGACCGCGGCTCGCGCAAACATGCTACCGGAACTGTTTCCGGTTCATACTACACTATCGCCGAGGACGACACGTTCTACTCGATCGGCCTGCGCTTCGGTCTGCCGTGGCAAGAAATCACGGAGGCCAACAACATCCAGGGCGAGAACCCTTCAGTGAGAGCAGGAAGGCGCGTGCGGATCCCTGGCTTGAGCCAGCCCCGCCCACCGTCCAAACCAACTAGCGGCAAGCGGCAGTCGCCCAAACCGCCGTCCGGCCGTCCTTCTCTGAGCATCACCAGCCCCAGCGCGGGCAAAACTCTCGACGCCGGCCGCACGGTCGTCGTCTATGGAGTAGGAAGCAACCTGCGCGATAACAAAATAACCGTGCGCGTCAAAGACACACGCGGCCCCACCCTTTCCAGCCGCAAGACCACGCTCGATGCCTCAGGCCGCTGGCAAGTGCAATTTAAAGATGGTGTTCCGGTGCGCGCCAACGACGAAGCGATCATCGAAGCGGAGTCCCCGGCCACAAAGTTGAGCACTTCTATTAAGTTCAAATTTCGATGAAACGGGTGACAGGTGACAGGTGACAGGTATCAGGTGACAGGTATCAGGTGACAGGTGATAGGTGATAGGTGATAGGTGATAGGTATCAGGATGGGGCAAGATAGGTAGCGGGTAACGACTACTTGACTAACAACTACCCGATTGCTTGACTAACGACTACCCGACTAACGAGGACTTTCCAATGGCTTTTATCGTAATTTTTTTCGCCCTGTTTCAAGAATTGTGGCATCTGTTCAAGAATCCCAAATACCGCTCTTTGCTTCTGTGGATGCTGATCATACTCGTCATTGGCGTGCTCTTTTACCACCATACTGAAGGCTGGAGTTGGATCGATTCCCTCTACTTCACGGTTATCACGCTGGCAACTGTCGGTTACGGAGACCTCTCGCCAACGACAACAGAATCAAAACTATTTACTGTTTTTTACACCCTCATTGGCTTGAGTGTTTTCGTGACCTTCGCCAGTATGTTAGCCAAAGAGCGTGCTGAACTCTTTACTGAGCGGCGCGAGAGGAAAATGAAGGATGACCCACGGCCCGAATAACTATTTATCTGGGGTACAGAATCTCAATCCTCGTACAGGGCCTGATATCCCGCTTCACCACGGATCGATTCCAGATCGGGATCTTGCTGCGACCACTCCTTTATGCTGGGCGTAAGGGCCAGAGCCTGCCGCAATTCAGCCAGCGCTTCCTCTTTTTTACCCATCAGAGCATAGCTGCAAGCCAAGTTATAGCGACTTGTTCCCTGCCAGGTGGGGCTATCGTCTAACCTCATCAGCGGTTCGGCCAACATGGCGGTCAGATCGCCGGCACGCTGCATGTCTCCCTTGGCCTGGTAGTAGCCGGCGACGTGAATCAGCGGGTGGGAGTATCCATTGCCAACGACGACGCGCCAGATCGGCCGTCCTTCAGTAAAATCCAATTCCAATTCCTGTTCGCTCATCGCTGCCAATTGTCGCGCCAAAGCCTGCTGAGACTCCTCTGCGAAAGCCAGGATCTCCTCCCAGCTTTTATCGCAGTACTTCTGGAATATCTCGGCGTTTTCATGATCGAAATCCTCGATCTGCCTGGATTCTCCACCTTGAAGCACGGCCTGGATTTCGGTGGTCCTGGACGATTTCCAATGGGCTACGTGCGCCAATGCATCCTTGGGCGACCAATCATCAACTGCCCCCTCCTGCGACTTTTCTTCATCCGTCAACTCCGCCACATAAGCCAGCTCCACCTCATATGCTTGATTTAATAACTCCGCCAATAGTTCCTTATTTGCCATGATTCACCTCTGCGTGTCTTATTATTCTACTAGCCAAGTTTCTGTCACTTTCCCGGATACTAAAATGTTATGTCCACGGTGAAAGACACGATAAAGTTCCAGGAAAATTGTGTGATCATTTAGCTAACACGGTTCTTATTCGCTCATTCAAATTTCCATTATACACAATTTAACCAAAGTCCTGGCCATTGGTCACTCACGACTTACGGCTCGTGCTTTCAACATGACAATATGACACTAAGACTGTAAACTTATTAAAGACAAAGGATCAATCTGCGGAATCTTTGATTAGGGGCGCAGGCGAAACGGTTGGATGGGAAATGGTTTGTTTCCCTGTGAGGCTCTGGCCAACCGTCTCGCCCCTACCATATAAATAGATCGCGATTTTTCAAGATTTTTTGTGGCGCGGGCGAAACGGTTGGATGGGAAATGGTTTTTGCCCTGTTAGGCTCTGGCCAACCGTCTCGCCCCTACCATGTAAAGCGATTTTTCAAGATTTTTTGTGGCGCGGGCGAAACGGTTGGATGGGAAATGGTTTTTTGCCCTGTTAGGCCTTGGCCAACCGTCTCGCCTCTACCATGTAAGGAATTTATGAATATCATTGACCGAGAAGAATTAAAAGCAAAACTGGATCGAGGGGACGACTTCAAACTGGTCATGACCCTCAGTCCCTGGGCTTTTGAAGCGCAGCACATCCCAGGGTCGATCAACATCACCAATATGAATGATGCGCAAAGATATCTTGAGCCAGAAGATGAAATTGTCGTTTACTGTTCCAATGAACAGTGCATCGCCAGCCAGGTCGCCTACAAAATTCTTGAAGGACGCGGCTATAAGAACATCAGGCGCTACGCCGGCGGCCTGGTCGACTGGGAAGAAGCGGGCTACCCCCTCGACGGCAGCGGACTATAACAACCAACAGCTAACAGCCAACAGTCAACGTAAAACGGCCCACTTAACGGATCGTTATAGGGATGTGAAGGCTAGTTGTAATTTGTGCGGAAGGGTTGTTGTTTCCGCCCTCACCCTAGCATAGACTCACGTCCCAGGATCGCATCAATATCACCCATCTGCCCGGCCGTCAAGGGGCCAAACTGCATGGCGCCGGCATTGTCCTGCACCTGCTGCACGGTGCGAAAACCGGGGATAGGGAAGGTGTTCGGGCTGGCTCCCCAGATCCAGGCCAGCGCTCCCTGGGCCAAGGTACGGCCGTTGCTGGTCAAAACATCGCGAATCGCCTCTAACTTATCCAGCCATTCCTGGTTGACGCCATCTCCCTCAAAGCCAGGGAACCATTCGCCGGCCACACTGCGCACATCATCGCTGGCGAATTTGCTATCCGGCGTGAACTTACCGGTCAGAATGCCCATGCCCAGCGGTCCTCGATTGAGACTGGCCAGGTCCAGTACCTCACATTCGCGCAGCAGCTCCAGATCGCCGGTAAAAACATTTAACTGCTGCTGCACGACGCTACAATCCGGCCCCTCGGCAAAGGCCTGCACGGCATCCAGGCGATCCGTGCTCCAGCCATAGGTGCGGATCTTGCCCTGCGCCACCAGCGCTTGCAATCCGTCGCGAATCTCCTGCGACTTTTGCACGTCATAGCCCCATACGTGCAGCTGGTACACGTCGATATAATCGGTGTCCAGCCGGCGCAAACTGGCCTCACAATCGGCGCGCAAATGCCCAGCCACAGGCCCGGTATCCTCATGGCCATAAAACACAACATTTTTCGCGGCTTCGTCCACGTCGTGACCGAACTTGGTAGCCACGATCACCTGTTCGCGGCGGCCTTTGATGGCCTGTCCCAGTATGCGCTCACTATGCCCGCAGCCATAATTCGCGGCCGTATCAAAGAGCGTCACGCCCATATCCAAGGCGGTATGAATGGCCCGAATCGACTGTGCGTCATCGACCACGCCCCAACCTGCAGCCCTACCGGCGAATTTCCAAGGCCCGCCAATGGCCCAGCAGCCCATACCAACGGCCGATGCCTCAATTCCTGATCGTCCCAATTTTCGCTTCATTGTACGCTCCTTCGAATGCGGCCTGGAGTCTTCGCTTTGGCGACATGATGACTGAAGTTATTACTCCTGACCAGTTTTCATTATAGACATTACTGAACGGTGTTGGCTGTTTTCCTAAGTTCCAGCCCCTCCAACAGCGCGCGCGTCGCGTCGGCAACGGCCGTTACGGCCTGCTCAAAAGCGGCCTCGTTCGCCCGCGAAGGTTTGCGGTAACCGCTCACCTTGCGTACATACTGCAAAGCAGCCAGCCTCATCTCCTCATCCGCCGGCATCCGGTCCTCAAAACGCAGCTTCTTGATATTTCTACACATAACATCCATCCTTCTTCAGGTGGCACCTATTGTACTGCAAAAGCAGGAAACCTGTCCTTTTGGAGCCACCTCATCCATACTATGCGAATTTCACAGCAGGGTAGTTTTCACATGGTAAGCGAGCGCCGGCAATTTGCTGACCTGGAACAACAGCCTGGTGACAGAGGCTGGGAAACGGCCGCCATGGGTAGTTTTCACATGGTAAGCGAGCGCCGGCAATTTGCTGACCTGGAACAACAGCCTGGTGACGGAGGCTGGGAAACGGCCTCCATCCCGCCAAAGCCGGGCCAGCTGCGACTTTGAACCTACCAATCCATCGCTGCCGGCAAAAGGTGACCGGCCAATAGATCATCAATATAGGATGTTGGACCAACTCCCACCAGACGGAAAATCAGCAGCGGTAGAGGATCTGGTGACAAATGTCACTAAGGCTATAGACCATTTGACACTATATTTCGAGGTCTGGATCTGCTATAATGGAATACTATAGACAGCTACGGTTAAATCGGGCGGTGATCGGTCTGGTTCTTGACGGTTCAATGAATGGTCCAGTCATCAGGAATTTGATTCGTTCACCTGGGGGTTTGTCGATAAAAGGGGTGGCCGTAACTATGCCAAACCAAATGGTCTTGTCATACCAATGAGTATAAGCAAACAGGCGAGCGTGCGATCGGGCCAGGTTTCACCTGAGCATCAGCGATCAATTTCTGGCCATGATCATCCTGGGCCAGGCGAATCTGCTACGCCTACTCGATATTGGGTGCGAGCTTGTGCTGGGCGGATGATCCGTCCTGGAGCCGGCAGCCTCACCTAAAATGATATTGTAGAAATGTGAAAGTTGAGTTAAATGATAAGGGGGGTTCCAATGAACGAAAAGCGTTTCTTGAAGGTTCTTTTACTAATCCTATTGGTATCAGTTTTTGCGACAACTAATGCAGCCGGGGCGACACAATTCATCCAGGAATCTTTCCCCGCTCATACAAACGGAAGTGGTTCGTCTGAAATTGCAATGCTCCTCCCAGGGGCTACGGGTGGCATTTCGGGAACGGTTACCGATGGAACCAATCCACTGCAAGGTGTTGATGTCACGGCATATCATTGGAATGGTAGCGAATACGATGTAGTAACTTCTACCTTCACGAATGCGTCAGGCGAATATGATATAAGTGGCCTGCCTTCTGGGACTTATCGGGTGGGATTCGAAGCGTATGATTACATCAATGAATACTATGACGATGCGCTGGATTTGAACAGCGCCAATGATATCAGTGTGACGGCCGGTTCGACGACTTCCAGTATCGACGCCGTCTTGACGGAGTGGGGTCGCATCAGCGGCACCGTCACCGACGGGACCGATCCCATTGCAGACATCAACGTCAAGGTTTACCGGCACAATGGCAGCTCTTGGGAACAATTTAGTGAGGTTTTTACTGACGCTTTAGGGAAATACAATATTGGCCAGCTGCCTACTGGCACATACCGGGTAGGCTTTTTCGATAATATTAATGACGTATTTTTCGCCGAATACTATGACGATGCTGCAAGCTTGGATAGCGCCAATGATATAAGCGTGACGGTTGGTTCGACGACTTCAAGTATCGACGCCGTCTTAGTCGAAGGGGGTCACATCACGGGCACCATTACGAATGGGACCACCCCTTTGCAGATGATTCAAGTCGGGGTTTTTCAATGGACCGGCAGCGATTACGATTGGCTAAAAGACAAGTACACGGATGCATCAGGCAATTACGATGCCACTGGTCTACCCACTGGCATCTACAGGTTGCGGTTCTCAGATAAGTCAATGTGGGGAGGATATATTTACCTCGACGAATGGTTTGATGATGCACCAGACCTGGAAAACGGTACCGATCTCAGCGTAACAGTTGGATCGACCATCAGCAATATTGATGCCGTGCTGGTCGAAGGAGGTCACGTCACCGGCACGGTCAGTGACGAGAGCGGAAATCCGCTATCCGGCATCAACGTGGGCGTATATGCCGATGATGGGGGGTCCTGGAAACAGGCAAGTCATGGCACTACCAATGCTCTAGGGCAATACGACGCAGGTAGCCTGCAAACCGGTAACTATCGCGTGAAGTTCACCGACCCGAGTGGCATATATGCTTTTGAATATTATGACGACGTACCCTATATCGATGATAGCGCTGATGTCGCCGTGACCGTTGGCAGCGCTACGTCAGATATTGACGCCCAATTGGGTATTGCCGGTCATGTCACAGGTACCGTTACAGACGGAACTATTCCGTTATCCGATATTCAAGTCAACGTTTATCATTGGACAGGCTCCGCTTACGACTGGTCGTATGTTGCGTACACGGATGTGTCAGGCAACTACGAAATGGGTGGCCTGGCTGCTGGAACCTACCGGGTGCAGTTCCATGACTCCAACTATGTTTACATCACCGAATACTATGACAACGCGCTGGATCTGAGCAGCGCCGCTGATATCAGCGTGACGGCCGGTTCTACAACGCCGGGTATCGACGCCGTGTTGGCCGAAGGAGGCCATATCACGGGCACCGTTACAGATGGAACCAATCCGTTATCGAATATCGAAGTCGAGATTTATCACTGGACAGGCACTGTTTATGATTGGTCGTATTCCACTTCTACGGATGTAGCAGGCTATTACGATATGGGTGGATTACCTACGGGGACATACCGGGTGCAATTCTTTGACCATTTCAACGGTATTTATCTCGGCGAATGGTATGATGACGCGCCAAATCTGGATGGTGCCACCGACATCAGCGTGACGGCCGGTTCGATAACTTCAGGTATCGACGCCGTGTTAGCTGAGGGGGGGCACATCAGCGGTGCCGTTACGCATGAGAGCAATCCGTTATACCGCATTCAAGTCAGAGTCTATTCTTGGACAGGCGCTGATTACGATTGGTCGTATTCCACCTATACGGATACAGCCGGTAACTACGATATGAGCGGCTTGCCTACAGGGATATACCGGGTGCAGTTCTTTGACCGCTTCAAAGCCATCTATATCAGCGAATGGTATGATGATGAACCGGATCTTGACGACGCCAGCGACATCAGCGTGACGGCCGGGTTGACGACGCCGGGCATCAATGCCGTCTTGGCCGAAAAGAAGGGAATCATCACAGGCACCGTTACCGATGGAACTGATCCGCTGAAGGGTATTCAGGTCAAGGTATATCACTGGACAGGCGATGATGACGACTGGTCGGAGTCTACCAGGACGGATGCGAGCGGTAATTACACGATAGGCAACTTGCCAGCCGGCACTTATCGTGTTCGGTTCCGCGACACGAAAAATGATGTATACATCACTGAATATTATGACGACGCGGCGGAACTAAAAACTGCCAAAGACATCATCGTAACCCCCGGTTCGACGATATCGGCTATAGACGCTGTGTTGGTCGAATGCTGCCACATCACAGGGTCCGTGTCTGATGGCAGCGATCCGATAGCGAACATCCACGTCTACGTTTATCGCGACGACGATGATGAGTGGGAAGAATTTAGGCGGAGTTACACGGACGCTTCAGGGAATTACGATACTGGGCGCCTTCCCCGGGGAACTTACCGGGTAGAATTTTTAGACTACGATTATGTCTATCTCACCGAATGCTTCGACAATGCGCCAGATCTAGAAAGCGCCACTGACATCAGAGTAAGAGTGGGGGCGACAGTTTCCGGTATTGACGCCGTTCTGGTCGAAGGGGGTCACATCACCGGCAATGTGACAGATGGAACCGATCCGTTGAAGGATATTGAAGTCACAGTATATCACTGGACAGGTAGTAATTACGATTGGTCGAAATCTACAAATACGGATGCATCGGGCAAGTATGATGTAGGCCATCTACCCACTGGTACTTACCGCATCCGGTTCCGCGACATTAAAAATGAGGAATACGTCCCTGAATACTTTGACAACGCACCCGATCTGGACGGTGCCAAGGACATCAGTGTAACGGCCGCTGCGACGACATCCGGGATCGATGCCGTCCTGGTCAAATGGGGTCATATCACCGGCAGTGTGACAGATGGAAGCGATCCGCTGAAGGATATTGAGGTCACGGCATATCACCTGACGGGCAGCGATTACGATTGGTCAAAATCTACCAATACGAATGCATCCGGTAATTACCGGATGGGTAACCTGCCCCCCGGTGATTACTGGCTACGATTCGAGGACCTTGATGGAAATTACATCACTGAATATTATGATGATGCCCCCGATCTGGATAGTGCCACGGATATCAACGTGACGGCGGGTGCAACGACTTCCGATATAGATGCCGTCCTGTCCGAATGTTGTCACATCTCAGGGTCCGTGACTGATGGCACCGATCCGATCAAGGACATCGACGTCTTCGTATTCCGGTACGACAATGATGGCTGGGAAGAAGTTCGCCAGGATAAGACCGATGTTTCTGGGAACTACGATGTTGGCCGCCTGCCCCGGGGCACTTACCGGATAGGGTTTTTCGATAATGATGAATACATCTACCTCACCGAATACTATGACAACGCCGCAGGCTTAGAAAGCGCCACTGACATCAGAGTAAGGCTGGGGTCGACAGTTTCCGGTATTGACGCCGTTTTGGTAGAAGAGAGTCACATCACCGGCAACGTTTCAGATGGAACCAATCCGCTAAAGGATATTGAAGTCATGGTATATCAGTGGACTGGGAGCGATTACGATTGGTTGAATTCCACATTCACGGATACGTCCGGTAATTACGATATGGATGGTCTACCGTCTGGGACTTACCGGTTACGATTCTACGACAACGCTTCTGTTTACGTCACTGAATATTATGATGATGCCCCCGATCTGGATAGTGCCACCGATATCAGCGTAACGGCCGCTTCGACGACTTCAGGTATCGACGCCGTGATGGAGATAGGAGCGGGTCGTATCAGTGGCCGCGTTACGGATGGAACGAATCCGTTGATGGATATTGAAGTCGAGATTTATCATTGGACGGGCAGTCATGCCGATTGGTCAAATTCCATGACTACGGATGCTTCCGGTAATTACGATATGGGTGGCCTGCCTGTAGGAACTTACCGGATACGATTCCATGACAGCGCCTCTATTTATGTCAGTGAATATTACGACGATGCGCCGGATTTAGAGAGCGCCACTGATGTCCCAGTAACGATCGGAACGACAACTTCCGGTATCGACGCCGTCTTGGCCATCGGGATAGGCAACATCACAGGTAATGTGACAGATGGAACTGATCCCTTACAGGATATCGAAATCGAGGTTTATCACTGGACAGGGGCTGGTTACGATTGGTCAAAAACTACGACTACGGATGCGTCCGGCGACTACGATACAGGTGGCCTTATCGCTGGGACTTACCGGCTACTATTCCACGACAAAACCGGCATTTGCATCAGTGAATATTATAACGATGCGCCCGATCTGGATAACGCCGCTGATATCAGGGTAAAAGCTGGTGTGACGACTTCCGGCATCAACGCCATCCTGGCCGAAAGAGACCATCATCTTATTTACCTTCCGATGTCACGCAGAAATTAAGTCTTCATGGCAAAGCCCATCCCGGAAACTTAGGAGCTTTTAACTCTAGACCAAATGTTTGCTGAGTTTCCGGGAAAATTTAAGAATTCTCGATGTCTTCTCATGACCCGCTGGTAGATGAGTTCGTGGATGAAATTCTGGAGTTAAAGAACGAGCATATCGATCAATCGAGTAGAACAAATATCACGCCAATGGAGAAGACGGCGAGCGATTTGCGCCACTCCCTAGATCCACTCGTGACATTCGTCACTTTACATCTCTGGCAAGGATGATATAAAATATTGAATGCCGGCGTACGAGTTGGTCCGCCGCAAGGTGGAGCCCAAACCTAAACAACAACGCTCCATCCAGGCGGGCTTCACCTGCGATCTTCTAGCCAAGAGGTGTGCCATGAAAAAGAGTCGTAACCGTCACTCATTCATCTTGTTATTTTTTGTACTAATTGTTTCCTTGCTGTTCACGGCCGTCTTAACCAGCGCCCGTGCCGGCAAGGCCGCACCCATGGCAGAGCGTGTGTTTATGCCCATGATTGCCAGACCCAAGCTAGAGGTACACTTTGCCGGCCACATTGGTGGTGCAAATCGTGGGGTTGCCGTACAGGGGAACTATGCCTACATAGGTGAGGGGCCTAAGCTGACCATTCTCGACATTGCCAACCCCGCGCATCCGGTCGTGATGGGTAAGACACTGCCGCTGCCGAATATTGTGCAAGATGTGGTCGTAACCGGCAACTATGCCTACGTCGTCGGTGTGGAATACACGTTGCGCGTGATCGACATCGCCAACCCAGCCGCCCCTTTCATCATAGGCTCCTACGATACACCGGCGCCTGCCTATAGCCTTGGCGTGGCCGTGGCCGGGAACTACGCCTATGTCGCTGACTACTATCAGGGCCTGCGTATCATCGACGTCTCCAATCCGGCCTTTCCGGCCGAGGTCGGCTTCTACGACACGCCGGGGATTGCGCATGATGTAACCGTTCGTGGTTCCCTCGCCTACGTCGCCGGTGGTTTCGGGTTAAGCATTATCGATGTCTCTACTCCGGCCACTCCAATCGAGGCCGGCTTTTACGACACGCCAAGTTCCGCTCATGGCGTAGCCGTGGCCGGGAACTACGCCTATATCACCGCCGGTGGGCTGCGTATCATCGACGTCACCAACCCGGCCGAACCAGTCGAGACCGGCTTCTACGATACGCCTTGGTATGCCT
>JAACFF010000584.1 GCA_009937635.1 Chloroflexota bacterium | reverse complement strand
ACATACCGGGCAGCCATGGCTTCGATGGAGGTGTCAGGCTCAACTCCTGGCTGCAAGCCAAAAGATTGTAATCCGTAGATTGGCTGATCCGACTTCAGGCGAGGAAGTACGTTGGTCAACCATACCAAACTGCCAGAGATGCCGTGAACAAAAAAGACTGGTGATTTTGCACCCTCCAGGTTAAGAGGAACCAATACCGGATCTCTAGGTATATCCGCCCTATTTTCAACGATAGCGGCCAAGCGCTTTATCGTTTGCTCTGCAAACAGTTGGCGCGGCAGAAGCTCAAGTCCTTCCTGACGCGCACGTGCAATGACCTGGATAGTCATGATCGAGTCGCCACCAAGTTCAAAGAACCTGTCTTCAATGCTTACCCTTGGCAGGTTCAATATGTCACACCATATAGCCGCCAGCTTCTTCTCCGCCGGAGTTTGCGCGGGGACGAACGGCCGTTTCTGATCCATGTCATTTTTAGGCTGCGGCAGGCGGCGCAGATCGATTTTACCATTAGGGGTACGCGGCAATGAAGGCAAAAATGTGACCTGACGAGGCACCATATAGTCGGGTAACCGATCGCTCAGGAACCCTTGAACGTCGGACCCATTAATGCTCTCGTTGCTGTTTGGGCTTAAGACAACATAGGCGACCAGCGAATTGCCGACCTCCGAGCCATTAGCGGATGCATCCCGGATGATTACCGCCGCTTCCTCCACCGCAGAGTGGTGGCGCAATACAGCTTCAATCTCACCCGGTTCAACCCGGTAACCACGGATTTTGACCTGATTATCGACGCGGCCTAAGAACTCAATTTCACCATCTGACCGCCAACGTGCAAGATCCCCGGTACGGTAAACACGGCCGATATTGGGGTAACCGGTGAATGACAGCATAGGAAAACGCTCTGCAGTCAATTCTGGTTTGTTCCAATAGCCAGGCGTCACCCCTGCACCTCCAACGTACAGCTCTCCGGGAACGCCAATGGGAGCTGGTTGACCGCGCCGATCCAGAATATATAGCTGGCTGTTGGCAATAGGTTGTCCAATAGGCACCACACCATCCTCAAAAACGGGCGGCACCTTATAGACGCTGCACCAAACCGTCGCTTCGGTGGGACCATATTCGTTGTAGAGGCTAGTATGTGGGAGAATATTGTAATGCATTGGCCCTAGATCTTTCGGGCACGCCTCGCCAGCCACGATCACAACCTGCAATGAATCGAGACTGTGCTGTGGGGCATAGGTAAGCAGCAACCTATAAAGTGCTGGTAAGGCCAGCGTATGCGTAACCTGCTCACGCTCGATAATCGCTGCCAGCTTCTGCACTTCTTTCTCTTCGTCTGGTGCTGGCAATACCAGCGCGCCGCCGCTGGCTAATGTCCAGAAAATGCCGGCTATGGAACTGTCAAAGGAAAATGAGGAGAGCAACAGGAAACGATCAACAGGCTGCTTGTAAGTCACGGGTCGCGCCATTGTGGAGGCTAACAAATTGCCATGCGTGACCATGACGCCCTTGGGGGTTCCAGTGGAACCGGAGGTATAAATCAGATAGGCCAGGTCATTGGGTGTGGCCATACTTGGTGGCTCAACAGTCGATATACCATCCAATGACGAAAAATGATTGTCAAGCTCAATGATTTGAGCATCTGTTGCTGGGAGTCGGCTAACAAGATTCCGTTGAGATACGATGACTGGGGAACGCGAGTCCTCTAGAATAAAGGCGATACGTTCAGATGGATAGGCTGGATCAAGTGGGACATAAGCGGCGCCGGCCTTTTGTATGCCAATTATGCCAACGAGCATCATTTTTGACCGTTCAATAAACAGACCAACCGTCGAGCCTGGTTTTACACCTCTTGCGATCAAGCAGTGAGCGAGTTGGTTGGCACGTTCATTTAGTTGAGTGTAAGTAAGAGATCCATCTTGGGCAATAACGGCCTCGGCATTTGGATTTTGTGCAGCATATTTTCCGACGACCCTGAAGAGGGGATGCTCTGTCTCAACTGGTGTATACGTGTTATTCCAATTGACAAGCACCTCTTCTCGTTCACGCTCATCGAGCAAAGGAATCTCGGCCAGCGTTTTAGGTGATTGTAATGCCATCGCCTCGAGAATCGTCCGCAGATGATTCACAATGCGTTCAACTGTATCTGGCTCAAATCGATTGCGATTGTAGATCATCAATAATCGAAGTTCTGTGCCGGGAAGAACTAGTAACGCCAGAGGATAGTTGCTCAATTCACTATACTGGGTATTGCGAATTTGCAGAGAGCGCTGTGCATTCTTATCGTTACCTGGATAATTTTCGAAGACAACGATACTGTCAAATAGGGCCACACCAGGAACGATATCACTCCACTGCTGTACCTTAACCAAGGGACTGTACTCATAGCGTCGAGATGCTAACTGTTGTTCCTGCAACTGTTGCAGCCAGGGGACTAGTAGCTGCTCATCAGCAAGTTCAACACGAATAGGCAGCGTATTGATACACATGCCAACCATTTTCTCAACGCCGGGCAAATCGGCGGGTCGACCGGAAACAGTGTTTCCAAAAACCACATCATGTTGTCCGCTGTAACGGTTTAAAAGCAACGCCCAGGCTCCCTGCACAACCGTATTCAAAGTGATTCGATTTTGACGTGAAAAATGTTCTAACGTCGACGTTGTTGCGGTGGAGAGCTTCTTGGTCGCTTCGCCATAAACAATGCCGGTTGTGGACAAATTTTTTTCCACCTGTAGTGGCGTTGGGGTATGGAATCCTGCCAGCATCTCTCGCCAATACTTCTCAGCCGCACCGACATCCTGTTTCTTCAGCCAGGCAATATAATGTCGAAATGGCTTAGTCGGCGGCAGGTATGGTTGCTGATTGTCATTGAATATTTCATAGACATTGAAGGCATCATTGAAAACTTGGTGGGTCGACCAACCATCT
>JAACFF010000583.1 GCA_009937635.1 Chloroflexota bacterium | reverse complement strand
TATACTGCTCCCCTTGAAATGAGAGCCACCAATAAGACGCTACAATAGCGCATGGAGGTTCAAGATGACACAGGAGATTCCCGATGATGTGAAGCGCTGGACGGCCAAACGCCGGCAAGCGCTGATCCTGCAATTGGTCCGTGGTGAAACGACCCCAGCTGAAGCGGCACGCAAATACGGCCTAACTGTTCGTGAAGTCGAGGAGTGGCGTGACAAGGCGCTGGCGGCCATGGAGAATGCGCTGCGGTCGCGGCCGCGGGACGAAGCAGCTCAGCAAGAGCAGGAAATCAAGCGGCTTAAGCAGAAGGTAGGCGAACTGGTGATGGACCTGGACGTCTACAAGGAGGCGATGCGCGGCCACCCTTTTGGGCGGAAGATATTGAACGAGTCCGAAGAGTGATGCCTCAAGTGTCAGAGCGGCGCCTGTGCCGGCTGCTGGGCGTTTCGCGGTCGGCTGTGTATGCGCGAAAGCAGGCATCGCCGGCCAAGCGCAAGCCAGTTGTGGATGAAGGGTTGGCCAAGGAAATCCGGCGGCTTATCGAGCGCTTTCCAGCATACGGTTATCGGCGGATCTGGGCGATGCTACGTCGCCGGCTTGGCTGGTTGGTCAACAAGAAGAAAGTTTATCGCTTGATGAAACTGAAAGGATGGCTGATGAGTCAACGCCAGAAGACGCCCCGGCCGCGAGTCAGAGGGCGACGGAGCCTGGCTAAGCACAGCAACCAGCGCTGGGCTATGGACGTGACCCATATCAACTGTGGTCCTGATGGCTGGGCCCACCTCTGCGCCATCATCGATTGCCACGACCGCCAGTGTGTGGGTTACGAATTCGCTATGCGCGGTCGGGCCAAGGAAGCAGAACGCGCTTTGGAAGCCGCTTGTATTGCACGATTTGGTACCTTATATCCACCACAGGAGGAAGCGCCACAACTACGCAGTGATAACGGGCTTATCTTCCAGTCAAAGCGTTTTCGCCGAGCCTGCCGAGCTTATCGCCTGAAACAGGAGTTCATCACCCCATACACACCACAGCAGAACGGCATGGTTGAACGGTTCTTTCGGTCGCTCAAAGAGGAGTGCGTTTGGGTGCAGACTTTCAGTTCTTTTCGAGAAGCCAGATATCAGGTGGAGAAGTGGATTCGCTGGTATAACGACGCCCGTCCCCATCAGGCGCTAGATTATCTTAGCCCGGTGGAATACAGACAACAACAAATGCTCAGTGTGGCTTGATTTCAGGGGAGCATTACAAATCTGCCTAATTTACCCGATGTCTAACGGGTAAGGATTTCGTTGCTTTGGAAGTAATAATTTAGATGACAAGGTTTTGCACTTGCTGCTATGAAGCGTAGCGACAGGTGCGCCTTGATCGTTAGGAAGAGTGGCCTTGAAAGCAATTGTATGGACAAAATACGGACCGCCGGATGTTCTTCAGCTCCAGGAGGTAGAAAAACCGACTCCCAAGGACAATGAAGTACTGATAAGAATCTATGCGGCAACGGCAGGAGCATGGGACTGTGAGGCTCGCGTTCTCAAATTTCCTTTCTTTTTGGGGCTCCCCATGCGAATATATGTAGGTCTCATAAGACCAACAAGAATAAATATATTAGGGCAGGAGCTAGCCGGAAGAATTGAATCAGTAGGCAAAGATGTCAAATCATTTAAAGAAAGTGACCAAGTTTTTGCAGCCACCGGCTTAGGCTTTGGCGCTTATGCTGAGTACATATGCCGGCCTGCAAATCCTAAAGACGCGGAAGGGGCGCTGGCAATAAAACCGGCCAATATGACCTATGAGGAAGCCGCCGCTGTTCCAGTTGGGGGACTTGAAGCATTGCATTTTCTCAGACAAGGAAATATCCAGAGCGAACATAAGGTTTTGATAAATGGTGCAGGTGGAAGTATCGGTACGTTTGCGGTACAGATTGCCAAGCATTTTGGGGGAGAGGTAACGGCCGTTGACAGCGCGGAAAAGCTAGACATGCTGAGCTCGATTGGTGCAGACCAGGTCATTGATTACACTCAAGAAGATTTCACCAAGAGCGGTCAGACCTATGATGTTATTTTAGACGTGGTAGGCAAGAGCTCGTTTTCAGGTAGTGTAAGATCGTTAAAACAAAACGGACGTTATCTTTTAGCGAACCCTGGGCTGTCACATCTGGTTCGAGGGAAATGGACATCGGTGAGAAGCAGTAAGAAGGTAATATCTGGTGCAGCAGGCCAAAAGAGTGGAGATCTAGTTTTCCTCAAAGAGCTTATTGAGGCGGGAAAGATAAAATCGGTCATAGATAGGCGCTATCCGTTGGAACAGACTGCCGAGGCCCACAGCTATGTTGAAACAGGGCGCAAAAAGGGAAATGTCGTCATTACTGTGGAGCATAATAGCAAAACCTGAAAAAGCGCTGCAGTTGACGGCGGGGAGCTGTGGTTTTGATTAATGCTTTTGGGTTGTGTCGGATTTTTGTTGGTCGGACGTCTATCGGAAGACCCCAACCGTAACTGAACTTAGATTGTTAGCGTGATTGACTGCAATCCGTTTGTGCCCTCAGACAAGGCGGTCTTAGCCCCTTTCCAGTTTTGATTGCTTGCCCCAAATGGAAGTCTACCGGAAATCTCATCTGGAAATCTAAGTCCGATTATTTGATGTTGAGATGAGTCTCTTCAAAGGGATTGACGCTTAGCTCAATGACTGTAGAATATCGAAGAATTATATCAATTTGGCCCCGATAGGCTCATTTACAATAACGTTGCAAATGAGACCTCACAGTTCTTAACATAACCGCTAATTGTTAAAGGATTCTACCACGAGTATAATCGCATTACGGACGTGATCCAGGATTTTGGGGTTCACATCCGTGAGGTCGTTGGTTCGAGTCCAATCGCGCCCACTTTTTCCCCTTTTGATTGCACACTAGCCTCAATGTTAAATATTCTCA
>JAACFF010000582.1 GCA_009937635.1 Chloroflexota bacterium | reverse complement strand
GTCCCAGTAGTACGGATTGAGCCAGAGGCGGTACGCGCAGCGCGGCCAATCACTCTTATCGTCGAAATAGCTACCCCCTTTAATGACGCGCCAAATGTCATCGCCGCCACCCAATTCCTCACGGCCGTCATCAAGCCGGTAAGGCAGCGGGTATTCTTGGCCTTGCTCATCATGCCAGCGCGTCTGGCACCATTCATTAACATTGCCGGCCATATCCAACAGGCCATCTTTGCTGCGGTCGCCGGGGAAGATGCCCACCGTGCACGGCCGTCCCAAGCCCACCTCTTGCGTATTGGCGATGCCGTCCTGCCAATCCTCGCCCCACGGATAGGTGCGGCCGTCCGTGTGCCGCGCCGCCCGTTCCCATTGCGCTTCCGTGGGCAGGCGATACGGACGTCCCGTCCGTTCCGCCAGCCAGTTGGCATAGGCGACGGCCTCATACCAGCTCACACCGGTCACTGGCTGGTTGGGCAAATTGAGCTCCGGCCGGTTAAAAAATCGTGGCATTGTTAGTTCGCTTCTTTTGCGCCAGTTCCACCCCTCCGCCGTCCAGCATTGGCGCCATTTTTCGCCATAGCCGCCATCTTGCCAAAAATGGCGGAACTGGGCATTGGTCACCGGCGTACGGCCGATGGCGAATGGTTTGGTGATATGGATCTGGTGCCGTTCTTCGCCCATCAGGAATGAGCCGGCTGGAATAGGAATCAGCTGCGGTTCCAGGGTCACCACCCCAGGGCGCAGGTCGCCAAGTTCCGCCAGTGAATTTGCTGCATCCGCTCTTTCGCGCGGCGCCAGCCGGCCCTGCCTGAGCAGCAGCGCGAGGCGATCCTGGACCCGGCCCAGCAATTCGCTGCCCCAGTCGTCATCCCGCGCGCGCTGCAAACCGATTTCCAGCAGGGCATCGGCGGCCAGCCATGCGTTGCGCCAGCCACTCTCTCCTCCTGGCGTTTGCGCGGGACAAAGGCGGTTGACCATACCCAGGGCCTTTTCTACATCACCGCCGACGTGTACCAAGCGGCCCGCGGCCAGGAGGATTGGCTCGCGCCACCGCGGTCCTTCGGCCCCCAGTCCAGCCGCCTGCGGGCCGAAGTTCTTTTGCGTCGATAGATAAGCGCCGGCCAAATATTCCTGGAAAGTGCGGTGCGGGAAAGTAAAAACCCCCGGATCCCGTTCCAACAGCAGGCCGGCGCGCAATTTCATGGCCTCAACCATCGTGTGCGCCCACTGCCAATCCTCCCGTTTCAATTTCACCAACCCGTTTGTAAGCTGCGCCTGCGTGATATTTCCCAGCCCCTCTCCCTCGTCGCCATCATCGGAACGGCCGTGCGCCTCGTAAGCCAGCTTCCACAGCAGCCGCTTCAAGTCCAGATCGGCGCGACCCGCCTCTGAAAGAAGCTGGCGCAGGGTTGGCTTTTGCCCGCCCCCGCTTGTTTTTTTAACCTCTTCCCAACGCCACAGCAGCATGTCCACGGTTCGTTCGTAGAGCAGGGCGCGCCCATCAGGCAAGTGACCCTGATCATGGGCATGCACCAGGGACATGACCGTCAGCAGCAAGGGCGTGGGCGCCAGCCGCCACAAGTCTGGACGGCGCACCGCCTCCTTCAGCCGGCCCGCCAGCCGCTGCGCATCCTTGGCCGGCACGCTGCCGATGCGCGCCAACTCGGCATACCAGGCGTCGATAAAGCGGTCGATTTTCGCCTCGTCAAAGGGCGCAATCTCATAAACAGGGAAGTCATCGGGGTCCAGGCGCAGGTCGGGTTCCTCGTCGTCATCAGGCTGTTGGTAAGAGAGGATGCGACAGGTGACCAGGAAACGGTTGCCCGGATAATTAGCGGCAAAGGCGGCCACCGCGTCGCGCACATACAGGCGCTGCCTTGTGCCCGGCACTTCATCCAGGCCATCCAGAAAGACAATCGCCCGGCCATAACGTAGCTCCCGCTCAATCGCCTCAGCGGCAAAGCCCAGGTTTTTGTCATCCAGGCTTCCGGCAAAGAATTGCCAGAGGTCTTTTGGCTTCGCTGGACCTGCTTGCGATTCATCTATTGTGGCCGCAAAATCCCGCAAGGGTATCACGATGGGCAGCAGGCCCGCCTGCTGTAATGGCCATTGCGGTAAATGGTCCAGCCATCCGTCCTCCGCGTGCAAGGCGTGGGCCGCCAGGCAGAAGGCCAGGTGGTTGACAAACGTCGATTTGCCGGCACCGGGATCGCCGGTCAGAACCAGCCAGCGATTGCCGATTGTAGCTTCCAAGGTGGGTAACGGCCGTTCTTTTTCGCCGCGTTCCTTCATCGTTTGCAGCAGGGCAGCATCGCTGCCGGCTGTGCGGCCTCGTACGCCGCCATTTTCCTCATCTGCAGCAACAATGACCTTGCTTGTCGTATCCAGGTCAATGTACACATTGGCCAGTCCCAGCTTTTTGGCTGTCCTCGGATCACTGGCCCCCACGTCAACGCCGCGCAGCGGCAGATTGGCGCTGATTTGAAACAGCACCTCCCGGTAAATGCGCAGCGCCTCCCGGGGATCGTCGGTTGGCTCGCCAACGTAGACGTTGCCCAGCACATTGTAGTCGCCGGTCACAACCGGTCCATCGACGCTGCCGCCGATGTTTGCGCCGCGAGAGGCAACGGCCGTGCTTCGATCCTGGGCCACCGCGCCCCCCTCGGTCGCCGCCGCGACCTGGCTGGCTTCCTGCTTGATGCCGGCTACGGCCGCATTATATGTCGCTTCGTTCAGAGCTCCCGCCTCAAATAGCCTGCGCAGCTCGGCAATCTGTTGTTCCTGTTCGCTACTCACCTGTTCCTCCTATGCAATTTGCGTAGCAGGCATCCTTGATGCCGTTCTTTACCTTCGCCGTTCGCATTTTATGCAATTAGCGTAGCAGGCATCCTTGATGCCGCTCTTTACCTTCGCCGTTCGCATTTTATGCAATTAG
>JAACFF010000178.1 GCA_009937635.1 Chloroflexota bacterium | reverse complement strand
ATTGCAGACGAAGATCAGCTACCCTCAACATGTTTCCAACATGTTTGTTTCACTAGATGAAGAATTCATTCTGCACAGCTACTTCAACATGTTTTCAACATGTTTGTTTCACTAGATGAAGAATTCATTCTGCACAGCTACTTCAACATGTTTCCAACATGTTTGTTTCACTAGATGCAGAATTCATTCTGCACTCCTCCCAAAGAGGGACATGGTATTTGCACTCGTACAGCAAATGCGATAGCTTCTTGAATTGGCGGGTCATTATGTACCTCCTGAAAGCGTTGCACCTTCTAGGTTGGTACATAATACTCGCCACTACAGTAGAACCTTTACTGGTTCCACTGTCAGAGGCAATGGTTTAGCATTTAATCAAAAATGTAAATCTTATTCAATTCGTAGCCCTGTTGATCGTAATCGAAGTTAAACGGATAATACCTATCGGAAAGCTACCAGCGAAGAGCATCGGACGAACACCCCCCGGTCTGAGCTGGGGGGATAGGCCAAAGAGCCCTTTGGCGTCGGGTAAAAGGTAATGATTAAAATGGAAAAGAGGTTCTTTGTCGTAAGAGAAAGCCGATTCGATTTTGATGAGACTGTATCGGCCATAAGCGAAGTCGCACAGGAGCACGGTTGGCAGATCGCGTCTACTTACGATCTTCTGAAGGCGGGTCAAAACGCTGGCTATGAAGACACGACAAGGGCTAAAACCATGGCCCTATACGACCCACTCGATGGACACACCCTGCTGCGGGACGATGAGCACAAACTGCTGTCGGCGTTAATGCCGCAGAATGTCAGCGTTTACGAGACAAATGATGGGCAGGTGTATGTAGCGGGGATGAATCTTGCCCGCATAAGCAAGATGTTTCGAGGGGTTGCCAGGGATGGATTGAAAGCGAGTGCGGACAAACGTACCCAGACACTAAATGACATTGTGGTACAGGCAGAAGACGCGAGCCGGCCTGGCTTGATGGGTCTCGCAGCCATAATCGTTGGTATTAGCGCACTTGTGGTTACCGCCTTGGCGATTGCTGCAAGGCTCAGATCTGAAACCGCTGTCGAAGAACAGGGGTCAAACAAGGGGGTACTCGAACAGGACGAGAAAACGACGTGATCCCTACAAAACAAGACGGCTCCATGTGCTGCCGGCTCCTCATGGCTACTTAGCGAATTGGTTAGATTGGTTAATGTGTATTGCGTGAAATGTTCGCTGATCTTCGTACCAGGCTGACTGCAAACGCGGTTTGGCGCCAGGCACTTAGACAGAGGGGATAATGCTGATGGTTTATCTAAATGTAGTTTCCAGAACAGAATACTGGAATAGGAACTGTGAGCTTGAACTTACAAAGGAGAAGATACCGTGAACAACAAAATGAATACGAACAAGGTTGCTGCAACCCGCTTTATTGAAGCCTTCAATAACGATGATTGGGATGTCGTCCATGAAGTGGTTAACCCGAATTTTACCTTGACTCATCCATTTGCCGGTACCGTTCAATTGGGCTCAGAAGGGATGGTAGCCGCCTGGTCAGGCGATAAAGCAAAGGTGCCAGACATGTGGCACCCGATCCCGGTGATGATTACGGAGGGCGACTACCTGGCGGTACTGTTACCTACCTATGGCCACTTCACCGGTGAACCCTATCATGGCGTGCCAGCAACCGGTAAGCATGTGGCATACGGCATGGTAAACATTGTACGCCTTGAGGAAGGCAAGTTGACAGAAGCGTGGTTTGGAATGGACCCGTTGGTTGAGATGCAGCAAATGGGGGTCGCACCGAGCCCACCTCCGCGCCAGCTCAATGCATCCGAAGAAGCGAACATCGATCTATTCCAGCAGACGATCAACCCTGCCGGCGTAGAATATGACAATCTGACTGTCTTTGGCGACGTGGTAATAGCGCTGGGACCTCCCCAGTACGAGAAGGACGCAAGCGTGAGAAAAGTTGATTTCTATCGCCCATCCAATGGCTCCTTTGAACTGGTCCGGTCCCACGAGTTCACGACCAATCCACCCTACGCCGGCGATCCGTCTGCCGATACTGAACTCAGCAGGATGGTGGTCAAGCGGTACTTTGAGGAGTTGTTGATTGGACATGATCTGGATGTGCTAGCCGAGATCGCTTCGCCAGACATCCTCATCCATCCAACAGCGATGCCATGCGAAGCTAGCTATTACGGCATGGGCGGTGTTGGAAATTGGCTGGGGGAGGATTGGAAAGCCTTCCCCGATTTGACTGTTGCCGATTATTCTATGGTCGCCGAGCGAAACATCGTCGCGGCGCGTTGGACAGCACGGGGCACATCAAAAGGCAATTACCTGATGTTGCCACCGACAGGCGCAGCGGTCGAATACACGGGTGTGTCGATGTACCGTATTGAGGGCAGTAAGATCGCGGAAATCTGGGAGACGCGCAACCGGCTGGGCATCATGCGCCAGTTGAACCCAAACATCGGCAGCGGGCACGCACACTAGTCGGCCTAAACCTGGCGAAGCTTCCATAACTTTCGCCGTACCGTCAAAAGCGCCCCTGGCCAGTCGTGATCCATAGGGACTAAACGCGAGATCCATGGCAGCGCTATCGGGATGGACTGGCAGGCGGCGCCAATCTGCTGCCCTGGCAATAGCGGGAAAAGGCAAGGGCCCTTGAGCAGCTCATGGCTGCGTTAGCGGCTACACCAACCTGAAGGACCATTTGCCAAACAACTCCCGTTACTCTGCCTAGGGTTTATGCTCCTCTTTTTCTGCCAATGCCTCCCGAAGTTTTTCTTCATCTTCCAAAGAAAGTGTTGTCCGCAGGACCGTGGCGTCAAATTGTTCGACCACGGGCATCACCTTCTGATCGGCCACGCGATAAACCTGTAGGAACAAGGCCGAGTGGCCGGGCTGTATGGTTTCGCCAACTTCCTTGATAAATTTGTCGTCAATGCCAAAATCGGTCCGCTTGCCGACGATAGCACCACCTAGAACGCCTACCGCCAAGCCCAACCAGGGAGCGAGGAAGAAAAGTCCGATGACCACGCCCAAGATTCCACCCGCAGCAGCGCCGGCTCCGGTCATGCTCTTAACTTGTTTGACTTTCACCTCTCCATCTGCTCCGCGAACGACGACCGCCGCGTCGGCCAGGCTTATTGCCCCCTGCTTCTCCAAGCTAAGCAACTTATCACGCGCCTCGATGGCGCCTTCCTCATTGTCAAATGCCAAAACGACTAGATCACTCATGGGTACCTCCGCTCATAATTGTTGCCAACTTTTCGTACTGTCATAGGTAATCATTTCAGACGATTACCGAAGTTGGCAGCCTTTTTTCACATCGCTCACTCACAACCCATTGTAGATCTATTTGTGGGCTGGTCAACGATATTCAGGATCGACGGTCCACGAGCAACCCGTCAACTGAAAGATTGGTCCAGTCTGCTGGCAATTTGTCGTGTAACCCGATCTTCGACGCGACTTGCATCGCACGATGAAAACGTTAGAGTTTTAGGATGTATTTGAAAACCGCCACAGGTCTCGTCATAGCCCTGGTTTTGGCAACAAGCTGTGCCAGAATTGAAAACAAAATATCGCAGACTTATGATTCTGCTAACCAATCTGTTGAAGCGACGGCGACGCCCACACACGCGCAGATAACTGGTGATGTTCCTCTAATTCCTCCCTTTACCCCCTCTTATCCGTGCCAACTCCAAAGCGAAACGGTTTCAATGTCTGATGGCCAATATTGCCGCAGCGAACGCATTGAAGAAACGATCTCGGCCGAAGGCGATGGTGTGATTTTCGTTCACCAAACGCACCACAACGGTTATGGTTGCTGGAGCGGCATCAACACCTACAAATATGAATTGGCTGTATGCGATTTGGACAGTGGTCAAAGAAAAACCCTGGTTGATAATATCACGAGCCAGCCCATAATTTCCTCCCCGGACGGTGAATGGTTTGCATTTGTGGCGACGGATGACGCGGCTCTCATGCAACCACACATTTACCGGGTTGGCAATGACGGAAGTGATTTGCAAAAGCTTGACACAATGGGATTGCCATCGTTTGTCGTAGGCGCGCGTCTTGTCGGCTGGTCCTTAGACGGTAAATGGCTCCAAGTAGAATTGTGGAATGGGTCGGCTGGAGGGTGGTTTGGCTATCGTCTGCAGGCCGACGCCAGCGGCCGGCTCGAGAGTTTACCTTAGCCATACCAATTTCGCATCCCCGACAGGTAACATTCGGCCGTTTCAGCGCGTCAATAACATGGACAGAAAATAACCGCCATGAGAAAGGTCAGCTATCAGATCTAATCAACAACGACAGCCACCTGAGAAGCGACTTTTCAACATTTTTGACACGAGGAGCAGATTAATGGCCAGACAAGCATGGAAATTTGAAGAGACAGGTCGATGGATACGTACAACCTTCGAGGGCGTAACCATAGCCGATTCCAAACGCGTTAAGCTGATGATGGAAAGCCGTGGAGAGCAAGATTACTATTTTCCCCTCGAAGACGTTCGCCAGGATCTCTTGCAACCATCCGCTTATGTAGAAACATCCGGATATCGAGGCGTCCGTCGTTTCTGGCACGTACGCGTAGAGGACCGCGTCGCCGAAAACGCCGCCTGGACCTACGATCCCCAAGATCGCCGCCCCGATTTTAGCAATACGATCGCCTTTAAGTGGCCGGCCATGGATCATTGGTACGAAGAGGAAGAGGAAGTCTATCTTCATCCACGCAATCCCTATCACCGGGTGGACACCCTCCCCAGTTCGCGCCATGTGGAAATCTTTGTCGATGGTGTGAAAGTCGCCGATACGACACGGCCGTTCCTGCTCTTTGAAACTGGCTTGCGTACCCGCTACTACATCCCCACGGCCGATGTCGACAACGAATTCCTGGTAGCCAGTGACCTGCAAACCGTTTGTCCCTACAAGGGCTTTGCCAGCTACTACGACATCGTTGTCAATGGCGAGACGGTTACAAACGCCGTTTGGACCTATCCTGACCCCATTCCAGAAGCGCCAAAACTAAAAGATACGGTTGCCTTCTGGCCCGAAAAAGACAAACGCATTCAAGTTGTCGTCGACGGCGAACTGGCCAAATAGGCACAATCAGATATCGTAAATAAAAAGCTGCCGGCTTTTCGGCAAAAGCCGGCAGCTTTCGCCCAAAAAAGGCTTGCTTTGATCAAACGTTCTCTACTCTTGCTAATTGTATTCGTAGCCACGGCTTGCACTGTGACCGCCATTCCTGGCCCGGCATCAACCGGCGACGAGCATGAGACGGCCGTGCCCCAGGCGCTACCCACCCCATCCCCCTTGCCCGTCCTTGGCCCTGCACCCGACTGGAACAACGACGTCTGGCTAAATACCGATCGCCCATTGCGCCTGGCTGATGTGCAAGGCAAAGTCGTCCTGCTCGAATTTTGGACGTTCGGTTGAATTAACTGCAAGCGTGTGATTCCCTGGGTCAGGGAATGGTATGAGAAATATGAAGGGGACGATTTCACCGTCGTCAGCATTCATTACCCCGAGTTCGGCTACGAGGAAAAAGTCGAAAACGTTTTGCAGGCCACCATCGATCTTGAAGTCGATTATGCCGTCGCCCTTGACAACGAAGGCACTACTTGGCGCGCCTACCAACAGCGTTATTGGCCCACGCGCTACCTCATCGACAAACAAGGGAATATTCGCTATAAGCACATAGGCGAAGGTGCTTATGACGAAACCGAGCATCTTATCCAGCAGCTCATGGCCGAACCAGAAGCCGCACAAAACAGTTAGCGCCCCCACCTAAACATCCCTTTCCAATTTTCTGATAAAACTGTATTATTGTAACAGAACGTTGCGATACGCCTTGCAGACCTTGATGCTTTTTAAATCGTCGCACCGCTGAAAGGCTTACATCAAACCCGATGGCCAAAATAACCGACCCTAAGTGCAACGAGTGAGCTGAATGCCTTATGAGCAAAACACCATTCATAAGACCAAACTTGTGCAGCTTCTGCAAAGAGAACATTGAAGAGGACGCAGAAATATGCATATTCTGCGGAGAATTTCTGGCGGAATCGGCCAAACATTGCAAGTTCTGTAACAGGAAAATAGATGGCAAAGCAAAAATATGTGTCCATTGCGGAGAAAATCAGGACGAAGACCGCTTAGGATTCAAGGGCAAAACAGTGTGGGACATTCTGAGTTTAATTCTCGTCCCGATTATATTGGCTGTTCTTGCCTTTGTCCTACCCAATAGTCAAGCTACCAGACAAGAAAATACAAACGCCTTTAAAGCTTATCTTGACGAGATGTCGGTGATCCTTACCGAAGAGCCAGGGCCATTAGAGGACAATTCCTTGCAGCAAGTGGCGCGTGCGCGAACCGTATTCGTGCTCAATGAACTGGATAAGATCCGTGTGAACATGGTGCTCAGGTATTTACGGGAGGCTAGACTTCTCGATTGGATCCTACAACAGGCGCATCTCACAGGTGTGGACTTGAGCGGAAACGATCTGAGTGAAGCCAATCTAAGCGGGGCCAATTTGCGTAACGCCAAGTTAGGGGGAACGACGCTGGTCAATTTGTTTGGGGCTAAACTAGAGGGATCGACCTTGACCAACTTGCTCGAGCCCGAACAGGGAGGAGGCACGACCTCGGCCAAATTGCCTGGGGCCAAACTAATTGAAACAATCCTGATCGATGCCGATTTAAGTGGAGCCGACTTGCGTGGGGCCGACCTGCGTGGAGCAGTTCTTGCCGGGACCGACTTGACCGGCGCGCTCTACGATAACACCACCTTGTGGCCCGCAGGCTTCTCTACCGAAGGCAGCGGGGCATTAGAAATCGCTGCTGGTGGAGATTTGGAATCGGCAAATCTGAGTGGAAAGGATCTGAGCGGCGCCAATCTACGCGACGCACGGCTGATGAAAGCCAACCTGCGCGGAACGATTCTAAGTGACGCCGACTTATCTGGAGCCGATGTAACCGATGCGCTTTATGACGACGCCACATCCTGGCCCTTTGATTTTACTAAACTAAAAAAGGGCATGCACCGTATTGAACCAGGGGCTAAACTGATCGAAGCCCAACTTCAAAAAGCTGACTTGCGTGGCGCTGACTTGCGGAGGGCTGAGATGTCAGGAGCAGATGTGAAAGGAGCCCTCTACAATGAATCCACTAGATGGCCTATAGGCTTTGACGCGGAAGATAAAGGAGCTTTTAAGATTGGGCCATTTACCGATCTTAGTGATCAGAATCTCAGTAAAACAGACCTTCGAGGGGCCTTGTTGCAAGGGGCGTATCTGGTTGACGCCACATTTACCACTGCCAATTTGTCCGAAGCTGATTTAGCCAGAGCCAATCTGGCTGAGGCAAACCTTACTGGTGCGAATCTTCAGGGAAGTGTATTGCAAGGAGCCAACCTGCGTCAGGCGATCCTTCAGGATACAACCCTTAGTGGAACCAATATGGCCAGGGCGGATCTACGGGGAGCCAACTTACGCGGTGCCAACTTGCAAGGAGCGCTCCTGGATGGCGTCATCTACGACAGTGACACCAGTTGGCCTACAAATTTCGATCCCCAGGATAAAGAGCCCTTACTTATTGGTCCGAATTCAGACCTGACTGGCGCTGACCTGACCGGCATAGACTTGAGCGGCGCCGATCTGCGTGGCGCCATTCTGCTCGAGGCCCATTTGGCGGGCGCCAATTTAACTGGAGCGCTCTATGATGAGGATACCCAATGGCCTGTTGAGGAATCTCTAGATCCGCCACCGGAGGGAGCGATCCTCATCGGCCCGCGAATCGATCTGAGGGGGGAGGTCTTGCCAGAATCAGATTTACGTGAGGCAAATTTACGAGCGGCCGACTTGCGCGGGACCGACCTGCGCCAAGTCAACCTTACCGGAGCTGATCTCGATGACGCCCTCTACGATAATGATACCAAATGGCCGGCTGGTTTTGAGGTACAAGCTCAAGGGCCAGGACCATTGTTGATTGCGTCAAACGCCGAATTAACCGGCCAGAATCTGGCAGGGGCAAACCTGGAGGGAGCCAACCTTGAGATGGCCGCACTGACCAATGCCTTACTGACCGGGGCCAACCTCAGCGGCGCCAACCTCGCAGGCGCCATTCTTTCTGAAGCCAACCTTGAAGGAGTCAACTTGCAAGGGGCTGACTTGCAACGAGTGGAAAATATGCAAGGCGCTGTCTTAAGCGAGGCAAACATGTCAGGCGCAAATTTGCGCGGTACGGATTTGAGAAGTGCCGTTCTGGACAACGCTAACGTTTCCCAAGCGATCTATGATGAGGCCACCCAATGGCCTGAATCCTTCGATCCAGTTAAGCAGGGAGCTGTCGCCATCTGGCGGGGAGCTCATCTGCGTGACATCGATCTCGGGACGGCCGATTTGCGCTTAGCAGACTTACGAGAAGCCGATTTGCGCGGAACCAACTTGAGTGAGGCCAACTTGTCGTTAGCCCTCCTGACCAGAGCCATTTATGATGAAACCACGACATGGCCTGATAACTATCAAGTACACAAGACCGGAGCGTTGGCAATAAACCCGGGGAGCTATATATCTGGCGCTGTCTTGCCCGGTAAAGAGTTACAATCCTCCGATCTCAGCGGGGCGACGCTCATATCGACCACGCTGACCTTTGCCGATCTACAAGGATCGGATCTTACCAGCGCACAAATAATCTCGACCACATTGGCCAATGCTGATCTAACTGCGACAACATTGATTTCTGCCACATTGACTGATGTGGATCTTCAGGGAAGCATACTGAGGGGGGTAAATCTAGACAAAGCCACGCTGACTCGCACCAGTTTAGATCATGCTCTTTACGATGAGGCCACCAACTGGCCTGAAACTTTCGATGTGAAGACCACAACAGCCTTATTCATTGGTGAAGGGAGCGATCTTCGCGGCGAAAATCTAAGCGAAGCGCTCTTGCCGGGAGCGCAGTTGCAGGCATCCGACCTGACCGGGGCGTTGCTGATGACCGCCACGCTGACCAACGCCGATCTGACAGGAGCAACGCTGGTGAGCGCCACGCTTACAAATGCTGATTTACGAGAAAGCATATTGATTGGGGCCAACTTGCGTGGCACCGATTTCACGGGGGCGGATCTGGCTGGAGCCGACTTGCAAGGATCTTTTTACGATGGTTTTACGATTTGGCCCGATCCTGACACCTTTAATCCAACAGAAGCCGGTGCGTTACGTTTAGGACCCAAGAGCGACCTGGCTGGTGCCGACTTACATGGAGCTGATCTGCAAAACGTTGACTTGAGCGGAGCCAATCTGGACGCTACAAACCTGTCTAAGGCTAATCTGAGTCGAGCCGATTTACGTGAGGCTAATTTGCAGGGGGCACTCCTGACTGATGCCAATCTTCAAGGTGCTCTCTACAACAAGGATACCAGTTGGCCTGAAGATTTCGAGCCCCTGGACGCGGCTGCACTCGAGATTGGCCCCGATTCTACTCTACAAGGGGCCACCCTCATAGCCGTCAACCTAAGTGAAACCAATCTTGCCGGGGCCGAATTAGATGATGCCGATTTGCGTGAAGCCATTCTGCTAGGAGCCTTGTTACCTGATGCTATTTTGCGCGACGCCAATTTGCGCGGGGCCGATTTCACAGGAGCCACGCTAACCGGGGCAGATCTGAGCGGCGCGGACCTGCAAGGTGCCGTTTTTGAAGGAGCAGAACTGAGCGAGGTCAATCTGCAAAATGCGCTGGTTGACGATTCCACTGTCTGGCCTGAGGACTTCGAATTGGCGGAGTCCGGCGTTATTCGGTTAGCTGCGCAAGCTGACTTAAGTGGCCATGATCTGCGGGCCAGGGATTTGACCGGCGCCATACTTACCGGGGCTGACTTCGATGGAACCAATCTGTCCTCAGCCGATCTGACCGGTGCCGATCTTCGTGGGGCCATCTTGGATGGAGCAAATCTGAGCGAAGTCATCCTGCAAAACGCTTTGTATGACGATTCTACCATCTGGCCAGAGGCTTTCGATCTGCCAAACTCGGGAGCTTACTCGATAGGCCCGCGGGCTGACCTTCGGGACCTCGATCTTCGCGCTCTTAATTTGAGTGGCGCTGCGCTCAACGGGGTCGACCTGACCGGCGCTAATCTACGGGGAGCGATCCTACGTGGGGCCAAGCTGAACGATGCGGTGCTCGTCGCCGTCGACTTGAGAGAGGCGGATTTGAGTGATGCGAATCTGGCTGGCGCCGACCTGGACCAGGGGCGACTAAACGGAGCCATCTACACAGCAAACACGATCTGGCCTGACGGCTTTGATCCTGAGGGGGCTGGGGCTCTGCTTATAGAAAAATAGCATCAACTGGAACGACCCTGCACCACCGGCTTTGAACACTGATGCGTACTAAGGGGGTAGACAATATTGTGTTCATTTATTCATTAATTGATAGTAGACGACTATCAAGCAAGATCGTAAACGATCAAAGAATAAATGAACACAGAGCAATCCCCCTATCAGATCATCCCCCTTATTCACGCTAGCGGTGAACGCCTACCGTGCCTTGTTGAGCGAGCCAGTTGGCTGCCGCTACGACTGGCCAACCGTTGGGCAGTTCGTTACCGGCGTTACCGCGTTCAATCCTCAACTCTGACACACAATCTCCATGTCATTGCCCAGATTTATAACTGGGCGGACCAAATCACTGGGTTTGACCTGGATAAATACCTCATTGGTGGAGAAAGGTTGGACGCACGCCAGATCGAATCACTAGCTGTTTATCTGCGCAGTTCCCAAGTGGGGGGTGTTGTGCGTGGATCAACCTACAATAACCGTCTCACAATTGCCGAGAACTTTCTAATCTGGGCCCTGTATCCGGCCAACCGCGGCGGTGACACCGAATTGTCATTGGACCAGTTAACAGGGGAAAGAGACCAACTGCGCTTGCTTTTTGAGTCATTGCGTATGCGGCAGGGAGCACCACAATAGCGCCGGCTCAATAGAAGACTACATCTGAAAGATTTCAAATGTAGCCCTTTGGGAATCGTCACGCTCCAAACGTGACCAACCAGCTACTACATGGCGAAGGCGACAGCAAAGCCAACGACAGTCCAGATGCCAGTGAGCTTGCCGCCCCGTTCATAGGCAAAAGGCATCAAGGAATCGGTGAGCATCGCCAATATGCCGCCGGCGGCTAGCGCAGCCATGCGACTTCCATTCACGCTGTTGATATTGCTGGCCAGTAGGAAGCCTAAGCCGGCAGCCAGGGCGCTGGCGACCACGACTCCACCCCACATAAGCGCAACTTTAGCCTTACTCCACCCTTCTTCGGCCAGGTCTACCGAGGGAGCGAGGGACTGAGGTATATTGGAAATCCAAACGGCGAAGATAAAGGCCATGCTAACAGGAATTCCCAACGCTACTTGAATACCCAAGATGATAGACTCTGGAATGGCATCTACCACTGCCCCCAGAACAATTCCGAGAGCGCCTCCTGCCCCGCCGTCACCAAAACGGCTTTCAACAAGGCGATCACCGCCAATGAAAATCAAAGCCCCGATCAGCAGCCAAAGCGCTATCTCAAGATCCCCTAACCCTTGTATCTCATCCTGAGCAATGAGGTCAAAGGCAATCGCTGCCTCCACCCGATCTTTGCCCAATATTTGGCTGGGCTTCCCCCAAACATCTTGATTTGAGTCGTTTCTATTTATCCATCA
>JAACFF010000177.1 GCA_009937635.1 Chloroflexota bacterium | reverse complement strand
CCCTGCTGGAAGCACGATGAAGTACTGTACGCCAGAGGAACTTATGTTACAGGAAACTGCTTACCTGGCGACACTAAGCAATGTTGCTTCCTACGAAATAACCAGCGGCCAACTACATTTGAAAAACGCAAATGGTGAAACCATACTTATTTTTGCCATGGAGGAACCAACCCCGCTAACTGGAGCGACATGGAACTTACTTAGCTACAACAACGGCAACGAGGCCTTAGTTTCGGTCATCATCAATACTGAAATCACGGCTGTCTTTGGCGAAGACGGAGCACTCACTGGTTCTGCAGGTTGCAATACATATACCGCTGGTTATGAAACAGATGGCAACAATATTACGATTGGCCCTGCCGCCTCTACCAGGAAATTCTGCTCTGAGCCGGAAGGAATCATGGAACAAGAATCCCAATATCTGGCTGCGCTTCCGAATGCTGCCATCTACCAGCTCGAAGGGGAAAATTTGGATCTCCGTGATGCCAACGGATCTGGTGTCGCCTCATACGAAGCAATCAAGTTAACACCTGAAGACGAAAGCACAGCAAGCCCAGAAGAAGAACCCATTGAAGCGACCGTGGATGCAACGGACACTCAGGAAGAGCCTGTCGCTAGCACAGATGAAGGTGATGAAACCACCGCCGCCGCAACTGGTGACGATATAATAGTCTCTGAAGAATTGGCTACAGCCGTCGGTAACGCCAGCTATCCAATCGACTATACTGGAACAGGCTCAGTCCAACTTACTGATGGAGAGTTTCGCCAACCAGCCGCCGAAGGTTCAGCCGCCGATATCCTAACGCAAATGACAGAATATGTAGCCGTTGGCGAATTGAACAACGGCCAACAAGTGGTAGCAGTTATTCTCGTTTCTCAAACTGGCGGTACGGGAACCTTTTACGACTTGGCTGTATTGGCGGAACAAGACGGTCAGCTTGTTAGTCTAGACGCCACTTATTTGGGTGACCGCATCATTGTAAATACCCTATCTATTGAGGATGGTCAAATCGTTGTCGATATGATCGTTCAGGGGCCAGAAGATCCCTTTTCCTCTCCCACACAACAAGTGCTGCAAACTTATGAACTGCAGGATGGTGAATTGGTGCTGACTACCAATGAAGTTATGGGCACAGTTGAACCGCAACCGGAAGATGAATCCGATATCATGGGTGTCGTGTGGGCATGGCAGGAACTGACAACGCCCGTCGAGCAACTGACCATTGATAACCCAGAAAAGTACACAATTGAGTTCTTGCCCGATGGGTTGGTAAATGTATTGGCAGACTGCAATAGCGGAACTGGCACTTACGACATGACTGGAGACCAACTTTCCATCGATATTACGTCGACGACCTTAGCCCTTTGCGCTTCTGAATCGCACAGTGACTTATTCTTTCGTGGTCTAAATGCCGCGGCGCTCTACATTGTGCAAGCCGAAGAGCTATATATAGACCAGTTTGCCGATAGTGGAACCATGCGTTTTGCCAAGCAATAACTGCAATCTCGGTAGGGCTAGACCCCGCGGGATGCGCATTCTGCGGGGTTTTATGCTTATAGATGCTGATTTGCATTAGGGAGAATGCAGAGATCGTGCCTAGTTATTGCCCATTAAAGTACATGCCATTAATCTAGACCAGATATGGCTGAACAATTGTTCTCCAGTGCGAGCACTCTGTATCTGATATGTTGTTAAAACGGTTAATCACCGTCATTGTCTCAGCAATAATAATCCTCCTTGTGGCTTGCCGTCCCTCGCCTGCTCCAAGCAGCGCGCAAATGCCAGAAGTAACACAAACTAAGGCCGTTATCACGCAAGCGCCTGAAGATCCGTTCACTCCAAGCCCATCGGCCTTACCTCCCACGGTAACGACCACGCCACCGCCCCCAACATCAACTCCTCGCCCGACGTTTACTCCCACGGCCATACCCGATGATCTTTCCATCACGGATGAAAATATTCAGTTGTATCCTGTACCTTTCATCTTTTCAGGAGATCGGGTTACCTTTCAGATTCAACCACACGTTCCAGATTCCATCACAGTGAGTGATATTACCGTAGAAATATTCTTAGACAATCAGACTATAAGTAATAAAACACTTGGCTCACGGAACTTAGCTGGTCAAGCTGAAGGTATCTTCACCTGGATATGGGATACAACAGGTCAACCAGGGGATCACGAAATTCGTGTGGTTCTAGACGGGCAAGACACCATCCAAGAAGGTGACGAGAACCAGAGTAACAATGAAACGTCATTTATCGTTGAAGTTCGCAGAGCGGGAGAACGCCCTTTGGCCGAACGAGACGCAACTTGGGTTACAGCCGAAACAGATTGTTGCGATGTTTATGCTTTAACAAGGACAGCAGCTTACCGTGATTTACCAGAGTTATTGGAAGCTGTCGAAATGGCTGTGGCTCAAGCAGCTATTCGGCTGCATGAAGAGCCCGATAGCAGGTTAGATGTTTTCTTCATCGACCGCACAATTGGCCAAGGAGGATTTGCTGGGTCGGAAATGGTGGCAACCTATGTTGACCGCCCCTACGCTACAGGCAACCTACACGAACTGCTTGTCCATGAGGCCGTACACGTAATTGATCGCCAGTTTGCGCCGCAACGCACGAAATTCCTGGCCGAAGGAGTGGCCGTTTGGGCGAGCGGCGGGCATTATAAATCTGAAGATCTGAACGAACGAGCTGCTGCGCTGTTAGAACTTGACAGGTTCATTCCCCTCTCCCAACTTGTTGAAGATTTTTACCCTTTGCAACATGAAATTGGCTATCTGCAAGCGGGCGCTTTCGTAACCTATCTCATTGACCAGTTTGGCTGGCCAACTTTCGCCGATTTTTATAGCAATACCTCAGCGGATGACGCCACGACGGAAATGCAGGCGTTGGATCTTAACCTCCAAACCTACTACAACGTATCACTATCTGACATAGAAACTGAGTGGTTACATTATTTACAATCCTTATCACCTAATGCCAACGAAGTTTTAGATTTGGAAACCACTATTCGCTTTTATGACACAATACGCCGCTATCAGAAACTTTACGATCCGTCAGCCCACTACTTGCAAGCGTGGTTACCCCATCCGCATGAAGTTCGCAAGGAAGGCAATCCAGCTGATCTGACTCGCCATCCACAATCAGAGATCAACATTACTTTAGAGGTGATGTTTCAAGCGGTCGATGCATCGATGAAAACCTCTGATTATAACCGTGCAAACGTAATGCTTGACAGTATCGATCGCATCCTTGATAAAAGTGGCGCATTTTCAGATCCCTTTTCGGCCAATTACTTGCAGATTGTACGCACGGCAACCGACTTTGGCTATCAGGTCCAAGAGATTGATCTACAGGGGGATGTTGCAACGGTACTCGCTACAACATCCAGTGGCATTCACCTCACTGAACTTGAGCTGCAACGAAGGCGCGGCGATTGGATTTTGACATCAAAATAATTGCAGATGTGGATGAACCATTCATGGTTTTATGCTACAATGATTTGACAATCGGCTGGCCGTCGAGTTCCGGCTTGGCCGCAACCGCTTAAAAAGCGGTATTGGGTTTGAACACGCACAGGGGTAACAAATGATCGAAGTCGTAATCGATAGTATTCGCATCAGCCTTGTCTCGCAGCACCGAATTGTGCTGCTAAAGGAAATCGATAGCGACCGGCAGCTACCGATTTGGATAGGCCCGTGTGAGGCAGATGCGATCACCATTGAGCTCCAAGATGTAAAGGTCGCTCGGCCTCTGACGGCCGATTTGGTGAACCTGGTGACCAAAGAGTTAGGCGGCGAAATTTCCCACGTCTTAATCAGGGAATTAACAGATAGCGTGTTTCATGCCAGTCTGTTTATCGATATCGGTGATGGAAACCGTGAAATAGATTGCCGCCCCTCAGACGCTATTGCTCTTGCCGTGCGTGCCAAAGTTCCCATTTTAGTCAACGAAGCCGTCTTAGAAGAAGCTGGTGTACATCCTGAACCAGATCTTATCCAGGAAGCAGAAGCTGGAGAAGATGATGCAGATGTTGGGAATCTGGATGCTTTCAGCGATTTTCTCGATACACTCGACTTTGAGGACTTCGAAGGAGATAGTTGACCCCGTTCCAATTTTCGCCGATCCATTGCCGGCTGCAATTCTGAAAAGACGTGAAATGAGAGTGTAATAACTTTTGTTTCACGTTTTCCATTGTAAAGAAGTTTACCTTCTGGTGTCACCGCACAATATCACACTAAGATGGGTATGCACGTTATAGATTTTTGTAGGGCCGGACGAATTGTCGGGTCCGTATAGTAATGTTATTAGCTGGATGACCATGAGCGACGTCGAACGTTTACCCCCCCATAGTATCGAAGGAGAAGAAGCAGTTCTTGGTTCGCTACTCATTGATCCCGATGCCATCTTTGATGTAGCCAGCTTCCTGAAACCGGAAGCATTTTATCGTGTGCATAACCGCTGGGTATACGATGCAATTCTTGGACTCAGCGAGAGGCGTGAACCCATCGATTTTATTACGCTGACAGAAGAGTTGCGCCGACGCGAGCAACTAGAAGAGGTTGGAGGAGAAGCCTACCTTATTGGCCTGTTAAACGTAGTTCCCACGTCCGTCAACGCCCGCACCTATGCTCATGTGGTCGAAGCAGCGGCGACACGCAGAAAACTGATTTCGGCCGCAGGCACAATCGCCAACTTGGCCTATAATGAAGCGGAAGATATCAGCATGGTCATTGACCGTTCGGAACAGGCTTTGTTTGGCGTCAGTGAAGAGCGTACAACCCGCGATCTGGTCCCCATCAAACAGATTACTCGTACCTACCTGGAGCGGGTCGAGGAACTTCACAGCCGGGGAGATGACGTCATTGGTGTTCCTACCGGTTTCAAGGATCTGGATCGGCTATTGGGCGGCCTCAACCGCTCTGACCTGATTATCATCGCCGCCAGACCGGGCATGGGCAAAACCAGCCTACAAAACGCTATGGCGCTTACCGCTGCACGACGCTATGACAAACGTGTTGCGCTATTTAACTTGGAAATGTCGGCCGAACAACTCGTCCAACGCATGATTTCTGCAGAAACGCGTATTGATTCGCAGCGCCTACGACGAGGAAACCTGGCTGATCAAGAGTGGCCCATATTCTTGCAAGCGATCGGCCGTTTGTCTGAAACGCGCATTTTTATTGATGACACACCCTCCATCACCCCCATGCAACTGCGTACGAAGTGCCGCCGCCTCTATGCTGAGCATGGCATAGACCTGGTGATGATCGATTACCTCCAGCTTATGAACGCCGAATATAGAACCAACAATCGCGTGCAAGAAATCAGTGATATCTCCCGCGGACTAAAGGCGCTTGCTCGCGAGTTGGACGTTCCGGTGGTTGCTGCGGCCCAATTGAGCCGCGCGGTGGAACAGCGCCAGGATAAACGACCCATGCTCTCTGATCTTCGTGATAGCGGCAGTATTGAACAAGATGCGGACATCGTGATGTTCATATACCGCGACGAATATTATGATGAAGAGACTGAACGCCCCAATATTGCTGAACTCAACATTGCAAAGCATCGTAATGGGCCAACCGGTACAGTTGATCTGTTTTGGCACGGCAAGCTGGCCACGTTCAGGAATCTACAGCGCAGAGAGGTAGATTTGTAAGAGCCTTTTATCCTATACTGGGGTTGAAGGAATCATCAGGCTATTTAGTTTCTGGCTGAGTGCAAGTTACATGAAAGGTTTTCCAGGATTTCCCGCAGGCAAACAACGCTTAACTTCTGTTCCCAATATCTTTTTTAGCGATCTCTTGCCTGCAATCGACGATTTGGCCGAGCTAAAGATTACCCTTTACGCATTCTGGGCTTTGAGCCAACAAGATGGCCGTGTACGTTACCTACGCCTAACAGACTTCCTCAACGATACAATCTTCGTGAAAGGGCTGGGTCCAACGACGAATTTGGCCTCCGAAATTCTGCTCAACGGCCTTGAACGTGCGGTATCCCGTGGCACATTTCTTCACATTGAAGTCGAAGGTGCTGATGGGCACATGGATCTTTACTTTCTAAACACGGAACGTGGCCGTGCAGCAGTGGAAGGCATTACGCGTGGAGAATGGCGACCCTGGCCAGATGATGATGAACCAGTTTCACTTCTAGTTGAACGGCCGAACATCTTCGTCCTCTATGAGCAGAACATTGGCGCTCTCACCCCCATCATCGCCGATGAGCTGCGTGACGCGGAACAGAACTATCCCATAAACTGGATCGAAGACGCGATCAAGAGCGCAGTCGAAAATAATGTGCGCCGCTGGCGTTATGTGCTTGCCATACTTGAGAAATGGCGTGAGCAAGGAAGACAGGAGCAAGATGGAATCAGCCGCCGAGATACTCAAAAAAAGTTACGAGGGCAAGTCCCTAAAGAGTATGAAGACATCGTCAAGCGATAATCAAGAAAACCAAAACCCAGGCTTAGGTCAACAAGATTGCCCATATTGTGAGGGACTGGGTTATGTTGTGTTGGATGTTCCACCAGTACATCCGTTGTTCGGCCGCGCCCAACCCTGCTTCTGTCGCGCTCAAGAACGTGAGGTAGAACGTCTTAACAAATTGCTTGAATTAAGCCAGTTAGGGGCATTGAAAAACTGTACGTTTGAGTCATTCCTGCCCAAAGGCCACGGTCTAACCGATGTCAAGCAACTTAACCTGAGCATGGCCTATGAGAGTGCATCAGATTACGCAAAGAGCCCCAATGGCTGGCTCATATTTAAAGGGGGGTATGGATGCGGCAAAACACACCTGGCTGCAGCCATCGCTAACTATAGGATCAATCTTGGGCATCCCGTCCTTTTCATCAACACACCTGACTTACTAGACCACTTGCGAGCCGCATACAGTCCAAGCGCGGAGACCGGCTACGATGCACGCTTTGATCAAGTTCGCAATGCCCCACTCCTTATCCTTGACGATTTGGGCACGCAAAGTAATACCGATTGGGCTCAAGAGAAACTGTATCAGATCTTTAACTACCGCTACAACGCCCGATTACCCACGGTAGTTACAACCAACGAAGAGCTGGAAGATATTGACATACGAGTTCGCTCGCGCATGGCTGATTCAGACTTGGCCCAGATCGTCCACATTGCTGCACCCGATTTCCGTCTGGCAGGCGGAGACCAGGGTCAATCAGATCTATCCTCTCTTAATCTGCATCTAGATCAAACATTTGCGACCTTTGATTTTCGTGAAGGCGAACTACCGCGTGCCGAAGCCAGAAATCTTCAGAACGCCTATGAAACCGCGTTCGAATTTGCCCTAGAACCAGCAAATTGGCTGATGCTTTACAGCATAGGCTTTGGCAACGGCAAGACACACTTAGCCGCTTCTATCGCCAATTATGTTGCCAACAAAGGCAGACCCGTTTTATTCATTGTCGTACCCGATCTACTAGATCATCTCCGCGCTACCTTTAATCCTGCCAGCAACGCTCGCTTGGATAAGCGCTTCAACGAAATAAAAACCTCCCCGTTACTAATACTCGACGATCTAGGCACAGAGAGTGCAACAGGCTGGGTCAAAGAGAAACTGTACCAGCTCTTTAACTACCGCTACAATGCTCGCTTGCCCACGGTAATCACGACGACTCACCCCCTTGATCAACTCGATCCAAAGCTGGCCTCACGCGTAGGAGATCCGAATCGTTGTACCATTTTTTCTCTGGAAGTACCCAGCTATCGTGGAGGCACTAGGAAAAAGAATGGTCGCCGCTAGCTAGAATCGTCACATTACTTTCCGCTAAAGCGGATTTAATATTCGCCAGCAACCACCACAAGTGACGATTTCACCTTGCTCCGCCCTTTTAACCTTATTGGCCGAGACGGTCAAATGGCAGCCAGTACAGCGATTATCTTCCAGACCTGCTACGGCGACGCCACCTTTGCGTTGCTTCAATTGCTCATAATCGACTAGAAGACGCTTTTCAATCAACGGGAGTTTTTGCTGGCGCGCCTTCGTCAGTTCATGCAGACGCAAGGCCAATTCGTTTTGCTCCAATTTGAGTTTCGCCTGCGCTTTTTCCCAATCAGCCTGAATCTCAGCCAGCGACTTGTCGGCCGATTCTTGTTCCGTTTGCGCGTCCTCGATCGTGATCATCGCTTCCAGGATCTCATCTTCAAGCGCGTTACGACGCCTTCCAAGCGCTTGCACTTTATTCTGCAAATCTTCTAGTTCTTTTGGATTCTTGACATTACCCGAGTAAAGTCTTCGTTCAGTTCGCTGCGCCTCACCATTCAAACTACCCAGTTCCAAATTCAGATCATTTTGACGTGTCTGCCAGGTCTGAAGCTCGATGTTGGCGATGCTAGCTCGCTGCCGCGCGGCCAGCAACTCCTCCGTTTCCCGCTGCAACTGGATCACTTCCGACAAACGTTGTTTTCCCTGGCGGATTTCTGTGTCGATCTGTTGAAGCTGATAAAGTTGTTGCACTTGACTCATAACGATGACCCCTGTATAGGCGAATTCCAGAATTGTAGCACAGTTAATAAGCTGCTGCTTATGTAATCTGTCGGGTTTAGCTTATCCTGATGACACCGTTGCTAAACCGCTTAACTTCTAAATTCGAGGTATAATCTCGCCCGTTATGTTCGACAAGTGGTTTGCACTGGACGAGAAGCCCTATTCTGATGAGGATGCGGCTTGGGACGCTTTTGTGGCGTCCCACCCTCACGGCAGCCTTCTCCAGACAACCAACTGGGCAAGGTTAAAGAATCGCTTCGGCTGGTCTTCCCAACGTGTCTGGCTGAAACAAGACGGCCGTTTTGTTGCCGGAGCCCAGATTCTTTTTCGTTCCGCCGTTCTGGGTATGTTTAAGATAGGTTATATACCCCATGGCCCACTTGTTGACTGGAAAAACGAAGAGCAAATTGAAGTCCTGTTTAGTCAAATTGACCAATCCGTCTATCAGCATGGCGCCGGCATATTGAAGATGGAACCCTTACTCTGGCAGAAGGACACATCGGAATCAGACTGGGACGTCATCTGCGAAAAGCACCATTGTCTCATTACAATCGATACAATCCAGCCACCAAACACCATCATGGTTGATCTGCAGCCGTCCGAAGATGAAATTTTGGCTGCCATGAAGCAAAAGACCCGTTACAACATCCGTCTTTCGGCCCGCAAGGATGTGACCGTCCGTGAAGGCTCAGCCGACGACGTACCGATCTTTAATCAACTTATGCAAGTCACCGGACAGCGGGATAATTTCGGGACCCATGCCCCCGAATACTACCGGGATGCCTTCCAACTTTTTGCCCCTAACGAAGCTGTATTGCTCATTGCCGAATACGAGGCTCGCCCCTTGGCAGCCGCTTTTATCACTGCCTTTGGCAAGACAGGATCATACCTCTACGGCGCCTCAGGTAACGAAGAACGCAACCGCATGCCCGCTTATGCGATACAATGGGCAGCCATGCGCTGGGCCAAAGAAAAGGGTTGTACCCAATACGATTTATGGGGCATTCCCGATGCCCCAGAAGACCAATTGGAAACCGAGTTTACAGGTCGCACAGACGGTCTGTGGCCCGTCTACCGCGCCAAACGTGGCTATGGCGGTCAAATCCAACGCACAGTTGGCGCTGCCGATCGAGTCTACAACCAACGCCTCTACAGGCTATATTATTGGTGGCGTAATCGGTAGCAACTAAATGATAGATCAGCTAGAACCAATTTACCGTGCCTCAACCTTCAAGCTTGAGAAATCTAATATTGCTTGGCAACAAGCACTTGCCGGATTACCTGGTGCACATGCACTTCAAAGTTGGGTGTGGGGTGATTTTAAGTCACGTTGGGGTTGGTCAGCGCAACGTCTAGCGCTTACCGTCGCAGAAAACAGCTGGGAGCCGCTCGCCGCGGCGCAAGTTTTGAAACGGAATGTGCCGCGTCTGCCATATTCGATCTTATACGTACCCAAAGGTCCGGTTCTAAACTATGACGATGCACCGCTTCGTCGCAAGATACTGGCCGAGCTGGAAAAGCTAGCGCGGCGCGAAAAGGCCATTTTCATCAAGATAGACCCTGAAGTGGTCCGATATTGGGGGGTAGAACAAGAACGAAAATCACCTCGAGGCGCTCAATTCATAGCAGAACTGCAGCAGCGCGGCTGGCGTTTTTCAGCCGAACAAATCCAGTTCCGCAATACGGTCGAGCTCGATCTTACACGCCCAGAAAATGATCTGCTGGCCGCCATGAAGTCAAAAACCCGCTACAATATTCGCCTCGCTAGCCGCAAGGGCATCGTCGTCAGGCGTGGTATGCTCGAAGACCTCCCGGCAATAGCTTCAATCTATCAAGAGACTGCCCAGCGTGATGGATTTACCATCCGTCCCCTGGACTATTACCTTGATGCGTGGTCATCATTACTCGCAGAAGGTATGGCTCTTCCTCTGTTGGCCGAATTCGAAGGCGATCTAGTCGCTGCGGTGATACTGATTCGTTACGGAGATCGCGTTGTTTACATGTATGGGGCATCTACGGCCCGACAACGGAAACGTATGCCCAATCACCTGCTACAATGGGAGGCGATCCGCTGGGCCAAGGCAGAAGGCTGTAAAACCTACGATTTCTGGGGTGCGCCTGACCAATTCGTCGAATCAGATCCATTATGGGGCGTTTGGCGCTTCAAAGATGGGTTCCGCGGTGACGCGGTTTGGCACATTGGCGCTTGGGATTACCCGGCACGGCCGTTCTGGTACTGGACCTACACGAAAGTATTGCCGCGTTACCTCGGTTACCTCCGCAATAGACAAGAACAATCCAGTGGTTGATGAACTCAGCAGAGAACCTACGTTGGCTTAATTACTTCAACCAAGCCTTTGCAGCATCGCGGCTTACAGCCTTTCATTAAATCTCCGAACTCTGCGCAATCATTGTTAACTATGATCTTCTACTGAAAACTACGTGACATCTGGCACAAGACAGCGCTCCCAATTCAAGGTATGCTATTTGAAACCATAGCTGCATAGTTTTGAAGAGGCACATAGTCAATGACCACCCCCAAAGGGGGTGGCTTGGAATTAATCCGTATCCCATTTCCAAAGGAGTCGAAGCAATGGAATTGACCACCATCAGAATAGAAAAACCAGAAACGATCAACTTCATTCTTGGCCAGTCTCACTTCATCAAGACCGTCGAAGATATTCACGAGGCGCTAGTCACGGCCGTTCCTGGCATCAAGTTTGGCCTGGCGTTTTGTGAGGCGTCGGGCGAATGTCTTATCCGCTGGACAGGCACCGATCAAGACATGATTAATCTGGCCCAAAACAACGCGCAGGCCATCGGCGCCGGACACAGCTTCTTACTATTTCTCGCAGAAGGTTACTATCCCATAAATGTACTTAAGTCCGTCCGGCAAGTGCCCGAAGTATGCAACATCTTCTGCGCTACCGCCAACCCCACTGAAGTTATCGTAGCCGAAACCAGCCAGGGCAAAGGCATACTAGGGGTCATCGATGGCTTCGCGCCAAAAGGCGTAGAAGATACTGAAGATATCGCCTGGCGTAAAGGCTTCTTGCGTCAGATCGGATACAAATTATAGGACAGGCCACTTATTCGAGCTTAAATTGGTTCGTTGTCGTAAATGGATTCTTCTTAAGCATCTGAACGGCAAATGCCCTGGTCGAAGGGGGAACAAA
>JAACFF010000581.1 GCA_009937635.1 Chloroflexota bacterium | reverse complement strand
ACCCCTGACCCCTGACCCCTTTCAAAGAATCGATGCCGTTTCCGGAATAAAAAAAACGGCATCAAACGGCATCGATGATCTCATTATGTAAAGTTTATTTCTTTATTGGGCTTCGCCGATGCAGCCATAGGGCTATCTACAGGTAGGCATTAATCTGGTAGACTTTGATATGGATCCCCAGGCAGCCATGGACGCGCCTCGCTTCAACTGGATAAGGGGCAAGGAAGTAGCCCTGGAGCCTTCAATACCAGATGATGTTTATGATGGACTTGCCCGGCGCGGTCACGAATTAATGGGCAGGGACTCGGCCGCCGAATATTACTACGGAGGAGGGCAGGTCATTGTGCGTGATCCAGATAGCGGCTTGCTAATCGGCGGCAGTGATCCCCGCAAGGACGGTGCGGCGGTAGGTTTTTGAGTTTATGCCAGGTTTTAGCGGACAGGTTCAGATATCGCTGCCGTGTAGCTCATTCAACCAGCTCTTGCACAGATGATAGATACTGGCCGCGCCAACCAGCTCACCCTTCGCTTTTAACTCCGCCGGATGGAGGATAAAGGGCTGCGTCTGCATGCCACCCATGCCGCCATGGAAACCAATCAGTTCTTCAAAGGCACTGCCCTCGTTCTTCTCGGGATCGTAGAAACTGTTGACCAGGATGTCGGGACAGTTGGGGAAGCTGTCCGTGCGCCGCAGATGATCGGGTGCATTGGCGCCGAAGCCTTCCAGCGGATTATGCCCTTCGATGCGATCGTCGGTCAGAAAATACATGCCGTTCGCGCCGATAACAACGGGGCCATGTTCCTCTGAACGGACCATGACGAAACCTACGCCTTCATGTTGGGCCAGGCCCGGTAGTACGGCCGGAAAGGCTTCATTGATCTGTTCCATGGTCATCCGTTCCTGCCATTCGGTGAAGGAAATCAAACCTAGATTTCCCGAAGCCAGGGCGTAAATGGCCGGCTTCTCTTCTTCCTCTTCCTTGAGGTCAATCCCTTCGCGGATCTCTTCTCGAATCTCATGTCCCTCCGGTCCCAACATCACCTCACCGTCGACTGTCTTACCCTTGAAGACACGGCCGACTACCTTAGTCGCTCCGGAGGTCTCATTGGTAATCGTATCGGTGAGGAAGGCGTTGATCGTTCCGTAGCTCTCGCTGCTATCCAGCGGCGTTTCTACTCTGTATTCGGCCGTCATCAACTCCTGCACGAATTCTTCGAGGGTTTTGCCATAGCGCTGCAAGAAAGTGGCGCCCCCAGTCTGTCCATGATCGGAGAGGATAACCAGGTGATACGGCCGTGGCGCATCCTTTATGGCGCTTTCCAGGCGGGCAAACTGCTGGTCGAGTTTGTGCAAGATGTCGAAAGCTCCGGGATCTAGTACGCCGGAGTGGTGAGCGATTTCATCGTAACCGACAAAGGTGGCATAAGCAGACGGCCGCCCGGCGAACATATCTCCTAGAAGGGTGTAGATATTCAACTCGCGCATGAGCACGGTCATTACCGCGCGAATCAAGGGATAAGCGCCGCCGCGATGGTGTTTATCCAAAATAGGCTGGACATTATTTTTACGCGCATGGCGGAACTGGCGAATCTCTAAGATAACGTCCCAGAAGAAAAGCAGAAAGGTTCGCGAGACATTATAAGGGTTGGCAAAATAGGCCTGGAATTCCGAAGCGTGGAAGCGGGTGCGATCCAGCAAAGTGCTGGCCGTGTTCATCACATAAGGGGCGTCACCGGACAAGAGGTTGCCGCGGCTGGCGCCATTGTCGGAGAGCAGTCCATTGCCATCAGAGTGGACTTTTTCAAGGGTAGGCAGCACTTTCGTATTACTAGAGGCCACAATCTCGCCGCTTTCCTTATCATACCAGCGGAAGGCAGGAATATTGCTGTTGTCCCCGTGCAGAATACCGGCCTGGCTGGCGGAGGTCTGGGACGAAGTGTCGGTCTCCCATCCGGTGAGGACGTGCGTGCCTTCGTCAATCCAGCGCTTGAGGGTGGGCATGAAGCCTTCATTCAGCGCTTTGTTTAATACGGGAAGTGAGAGGCCATCGATCTCCAGGAAAAATACGCCAGGTACATCAGTAGGCTCAGGATGTTCCATGCGCTTCATGCGCCGTTTGACCTGGTTGCGACTCCAGGAGTTGTCGTCGTCAATAGTAAACAAGGTGCTGAGAATGATATTGATCGCCGACATACCCAGGGCCAGCCAGAAAGCGGACCAGAAGTTGACCAGGTCGAAGCCGGGCACGATCAGACCGGCGATCCAGACGATGAAGCCGTTGAGGATAAGGGCGGCAATGCCCAGGGTCAGAACGGCAAAGGGCACGATGATGTAGCTCAATATTGGCCACAGTAGGGCATTGAGCAGGCCGATAACGGCCGTGACCACAATCGCGGTACGAAGATCTGTTACTTCTACGCTATCCATTAATAAGGCCATGATGATCAAGGCCACGGTCTGAATAAACCAGATGATCAGGATGCGCACCACTGGTCGTTTTGCTACAGGGGTTTTTCTTTTTTCCATGTTGTATTCTCCGAGGAAAGTTGCCAACTTTTTCCGTTACTACCGGATCGACGCTCTAATTGATTACAGAAAGTTGGCAGCTTTTACGCTATTGTTTATTCGTCAACCGGTTTTGATGTATCAAATTGCTGGACGTGCTCTTTCTCTCCTTCTCGGTCCTGGCGGCTCGCCCATGCACGCATGCCTATAAATATGCCTAAGGCGGCGATTGGTAAGGCAATCCCAGCGCCCTGAGCGAGTAAATCTACGTTTTCCCCTGTGAATACGATAGCCAAGAAATTGACGGCCAATACGACGACAGTGACGCCAATAAGGCTTGTCTCGAGTTCGTCGGTACTATTAATTTTCAGCCAGCCGGGGAATTCAATTTCGCTGATGAAAAGTTGGTAGAAACCGATGGACGTGATGTAT
>JAACFF010000580.1 GCA_009937635.1 Chloroflexota bacterium | reverse complement strand
CAGGCATTGACTCGCCGGTAGCCATCGATTCGTCGACGGCGCTGTCGCCCGCAACTATTAGACCGTCGGTCGGGATTTTTTCACCCGGCCGGATGACCATCAGGTCGCCAACCTGGACCTCTTCGATGGGAATTTCAACTTCTAGGCCGTCACGAATGACATTGGCCGTCTTGGCGCCTAACTCAAGCAGCTTGCGGATGGCTTGGGAAGCCCGACCTTTGGCAGTCTCTTCCACGTAGCGGCCGGTAAGGTGAAAGGCCATGATCATGGCAGCGACGCCGGCGTAGTTGGCCACCGGGAAGAAGAAGGAAGCCGGCCCTGTGAGCAGCGAAACACCGGTTCCCAGGGCGATCAAGGTATCCATATTGGGCTGGCGGTGCCTGACAGCGGCCAATCCCCCGCGATAGGTATCTCGCCCAACCCAGAAGAGGACGGGCAAGGCTAGGAGGATCATCCCCAGATTGAAGATAACTTCATTGGGCCAGATGATTCCGAAGAACATCTCAGCGAACATCCACAAGATGATAGGAATGGTAAAGGCCCAGGCCACCCGCATTCGGAACGTAGCCTGACGCATCTTCCTTTCCGTCTGATCTTCCTGGTCTTCGGGTACCGAACCTTCGGAGCTTATGAGCACCTCGTATCCCACGTCAGAGACTGCTTTCTTGAATTCCTGTAGCGACGCCACTCCGGGAACGTAAGCAACCGTGGCCTTCTCGGTGGCCAGGTTGACTGTTGCGCTGACCACCCCGGGTACACCGGCCAGCGCCCCTTCAATAGTAGTGACGCAAGAAGCGCAACTCATGCCGCCGATCGGCAGTATCATCGTCTCAGCTGGTATGCGGTACCCAACGCCGGCGACCGCATCAACCACCTGATTAAGATCTACTTGTCCGTCAGAGAAGGTAACCTTGGCTTTTTCGGTGGCCAGGTTAACGCCAACCTTCTCGACACCGTCAACCTTGCCGATCGCTCCTTCGATCTTGGCGACGCAGGAGGCGCAGCTCATCCCTTCAACGGGTAAGCTAATACTATTAGTAGTCATTGTGAATTCTCCTTTATGAATATTCTTTGGCAGTTCCGGCGTACCAGCGCATGTCGCAGACTTCATCGCCGTCAGACAAGGTGTGCTCTCGCTCGTACCATCCATCAGCAGTCATAATCTGGGCCAGGGCCCAGTCATACATACACCATGTGTTGAAAAAGAAGGCTAGCTCTCCTTCGCGGCCGTGGATTTTGACATACTCTAGAGGCGCGCATCGAGTCCAGTCTGTGCGAAAGTGATCGGCCTCTTCGCTGGCCTCGCCCTGATAGCCGGGTTCGCTGAATGGATAACGCATGAATGCGCGCAGGATGAAGTTCACCTGTTTCTGGGGCTCGTCGCGATAGCGCAGTCGGGCCAGGAAGCGCAGGGGCTGGAACAAAGCTACATATACCCTCCATCCAATGTCTGAGAACAGCTCGGTAGCGTATGCTGGCTCGATACCATCATCTAGTAACGCCCGGTAACCGGCCAGGCTCGCGACGGACATGAAGACGTTTTGCCGATTACCCAAGTTCGTTAGCTGATCCAGCTCTGCCTTGGGCTCCATAACATCGAGGTTGCGCCAGGTTTGCTCAAGAAAACGATCGACCTGCTGGCGGGAAAAGCGCCCTCTCTGAGGATGGTTTCGGTCTATGTAGCGTCCCTGCAGGATACGGTATGCAGCCCGCTTAATCGTCCACTTCATCCACAATTTTATTAACCACATATTCCACACCTGCTTCCTTATCTGATATGCATCCAACTGCTGTTTCGCCTGTACATTCTATTAATGAGAATGATCTCCTGATCAGTGTCCTGTTATGATCACAACTCCGAAAGGCCTGTGACCATAACTTCACCGTGCTTTCGTAGACGCTCCCGAATCAGGTGGCAGTACTGGACATTTACTACAACCAGGAGACGTGCACCAGGATCGCGTTGGGACACTGCGAGAACCTGCTCGGTCAAATAGTCGGCGTGAGCCCGGGCACCGCCTCTTCTATCGCTATTGGTCAGCCTCCTGGTCGCGTAATAAAGGGTGTTGACCAATTCGTGCCGCCAGCCGCGGTTCAGTGCCTCAGGGCTGGGCGCTCTGCGTTGTATCGCGCTGATCCAGCTGCGCAGGCGGCACGTAACCATAATTCGCCATCCAGCCACTACTTCAGCGGGCCAGTCGATTTCGCCGCCAATGGGAGCCACCACGATGTCAGTCTGACGCGCCAATGGCAAAAGCGCGTCCCGGTAATCGGGTGGCAGCACGTCAAACTCTCGCTCACGCCACTGCTGAGGTGTGATATCCAGACAGAGCAGGTCTGGGTTAATACTGGCAACCAATTCCAACAAATTAGACATATCAAAAGATATTGCTCCCTCGTGAAACTCAGCTACTGTGCCCAGGACAGCAACTCTCGTGCGTTGATCATTTGCGATGGTAATGCTCATTTCCCTAGTCCTACAAACAGCATACACGTGACGACACCAGTTCGAAACGGCAAGAACACTGATTTGGCCGTAGGTGAGATCACCTAGCTACAGCCCGCTAAATTGCCTGTACATACGAAGAGCGTTGCAGTACAAAGTGCAGGGGCTTCTGTGTCCTGGAATCGGAAGACAGCAACATGGGCGCCGTTGACTCTTCCAGGCGAGTGTGGATGACTAAACTCGAGCTGCGTTAATCTGGGCCTGTGCTTGTCGATCCGTCATGACGCATTGCCGGCGACGTGACATCTGTCACGGTTTGCTGGGTTACAAAACTCATATGGGCACCCGCCGAATTGCCTATGTTCAATCTGAGCCGTACGACGCTAGGCGCGACCACCTCTACAACCTATAAAGGTAGTCATTGGCAGCGCTGCCATATCACTGTGCCTGTCATCAAATACTCGGTCAGGTATTGCAGCCCCAGATATGAGAA
>JAACFF010000579.1 GCA_009937635.1 Chloroflexota bacterium | reverse complement strand
CTGAGGCGCAAAAGATCACATTATCTATCGCCCCCTTTTTCCAGGCGCCGACACCGCCTGACGCGTACAGTCTGCTTTGCCTTTTTCTGACGTGGCCCGCTCCCCGGGCGGTTATTCGCTCGTGCCCAAAGCCTCTTTTAATTCATCTAAGGCGGTTTGTTCTTGATCGCTGACACGCTTGCCCAAAATGCCGAGCGGGCTCTCTTTGCTGGCTTCGGCCGTTTTCTGGGCGACGTCCATGAGCCATTCACGGACGGCCGCTTGCTCTTCGGCCGTTGCTTTAGCAGCCAGGATGCCCATGACCTCGCGCAGATGGTCCAAAGCTGCGTCGCGATGATCTTTGGGATCGGTCTCTTCGTCATAGCCGGGCAGATTTTCATTGTCTTCCCGGAATTTGCCGATGTCGGCATACAAAGGCCGGATTAATTCCTTGGCCTCGTCGGGAATCTCCCACAAGGTAGCCTCGGCGACCATGGCGTGACGCTCCCTTCGTTGATCGAGGTGATGGACGTCGGCGTATTGCACATACATACCGGCATAATAAGGTGCGTGTAACAGGGTTGCCCATTCTTCTTTACTGTATTCTGTCCTATATGACATCTGTTTCCTCTTTATAACTGAAGGCGATGCTGCACATTGGATGATATTTAACCACTAACAGGCTTGATTTACAAGAATCGGATTTTTATCATTAAAGATTGCCCAGATTACAGAGATTATTTGAGTGGCAAATGGCGGGTGGCGAGTGCACAAAATAGTATGTGTGGAAGGGACACCAGTGTGGATATAGTCGCGCAGCCTGATTTTTCAAGGGATAATGTACAAGAGATTGATTTATACATAATGGAGTAATGACTTCAGTCATCTCACCGCTAAAGCGCTTACTCCAAACCAATTTCAGGACTTGGCAAAAGAGCTGACAGCTGGCGCCTGACCGCTGACACCTATCTATAGATGAAACTGATATGGAGTAATGACTTCAGTCATCTCACCGCTAAAGCACTTACTCCAAACCAATTTCAGGACTTGGCAAAAGAGCTGACAGCTGGCGCCTGACGGCTGACACCTATTTAAGGAGGCAAGATGATAAATATGAAGAAAATCTGTATCGTAGGAGCATCCGGGAAGTTGGGGCAATACATGGTGCAGCACGCGCTGGATCGGGACTATGAGGTCGTTGGCGTTTGCCGCGAGAAAAGCGTAGACAAACTCGACGCGTTCAAGGGACACATCACCGTCATTCCCGGAGCTACCAACGACCGCGAAGTCATAAAGAAGGCAGTCGAAGGTTGTGACGGGGTGCTGACCGTCCTCGTGCCTTGGGGGGTTCACCAGTATTCCTCGGGAACGGCCCAGGCAGTACTCGACTACGCGCGTGCGGGCGCACGCCTGATATTCTCCTGCGGCTGGCATATTACGCTGGATGGCCAGGATGTTTATTCACGTACCCTGAAAATGCAGGTGAAGCTCGGCAGCTGGTTCGGGCGGCTATTCCGCGTCGTGGATATCGACGACCAGGTGGAAGCGTGCCGGCGGGTGTTTGCCAGCAATACCAGTTGGACCGTCGTGCGTGGCAGCGACCTCGAAGAGGGCGAGAGCCAGGGTCTGCCCGTGTGGAGCCGGCACGTTGGCGACCCCATCCTCGAGAGCAACATGACCCGCCGCGTGGACTTCGCCCTATTCATGGTGGAAGCCCTCGAGAATAACGAGCTCATCCACGAGGCCCCGGCAATTGTCGGCTGCCAGACACCTTCGGCGCTGGCTCACAAAGGAGATCAGTGAGGCGTCAGGGGTCAGGGGTTAGCTGACCCTGATACCTGACGCCTGATTCCTTTGTATTCCTTGCAAGGTTTTTTGGGCAAGGTTGGGTAATATTGGGAGAATCTCGATGAAGATCTTGGCATGCGAGAGAGAAGTACCAGGGGTAAGAGATGGCGACCCTACCGGCGCTATCCCTTCTGAATTACATTCCCGTTTTGGGTAAACTGCAGACCCCCGACGGTTTGACGATGTTTTTGCGCGCAATAATCTTCTAGTTCACTATGCCAAAGGACAATACGTGACACGTTGTTATTTACAATGGACATAACCATATGTTAGGATGAAGGAGAATAAAAAACTGATGAGCCATAACAGAATCGCTAGTTGAATTTGAATGCCTTAGCGATGGAACGGGAGCCAACAATGAAAGTTTACAAGTACTTAAGAATGATTGCTTTGGCAGTCATTTTCAATTTGTCCATTTTGATTCTACAGATTGATGTTAGCGCCAATGAAGCTGTTTTGTCTGGTGGTGGGGCCAAATACGGTGTTTTCGAAAAACATGGCCAAGAATTCTTGATATCTGCGGATGCGTGGATTTTCCCACAAGCGTCGTTAAACGGGATTCAAAGAACAAGCACCGATCTAGCAACCGGCTTCGAGGTAGCGGAAGGATTCACAGCAAATCAGACTTGTGCCCAAAATGGGTGGGGCAGATTTGTTGCCAGCACCACACAGGGACGTATTGAAACGGCCCATCCGGCTGAGGGAAGCCAGCACGTCAGAATCAGCCATGATCCGGCTCTTAAACAAGATGTATTAATTGGATGTGGCAGTCCCGATCTTGGCGTGCAGGAGGATCAACCAAGCGTTGCAGAAGTCAATATTGCGGTAAGTGCCAGTGGGGGTGCCGACTATGATTTTGTCTTACAGGCTCTATCCCAAGAGCTTATCACAGCAAGAGTCAAATTTTCCTATACCGGAGACATTCGCGTCGTAGATGATGATGGCTCAGGAGGCTTGGTCTATTATGACACGGGGTCGGATTGGGTCGTTGGCCCTTACAAGCAGCTACGTGTCGAGCTTGATCCAGGTACTCAGAATATTAAGTATTATTACGATCAAGTCTTAATCTACACAGGTAGCATATTTGCTGGTACGTCTTTTGAACAAGCTATCCTC
>JAACFF010000020.1 GCA_009937635.1 Chloroflexota bacterium | reverse complement strand
CTGCCTTTCTACCCTAACATAAAGATCAAGTATAAAGATTCGCTTTTAGGTGGTGGAATGCCCCGGCAGCTTTTCATGGTTTGGACGAACCCAATATTTCGCGACTTTGTCCATTTACTTTTAGATCATCCTGAGATTGAATGGCTTGGTACGACATCGAACTATGCATCCGCTCAAGAGACCATTCATATGCTACACCCTGACACAATAATAGTGGAAGAGGTGGAGGGTGGTCTTCCAGCAAAGTTGATTGAACTTTTAGAGACGGAATCAGCACCTGTGCGGTTGATCTGTGTCAGCTTGGACGACAACCGATTACAAATTTACTCTCGTGAGAATTGGATTGTAGGCGAAGCCGGCGACTTGTTGCGGCTGATACTATAGCCAACCCAATCGAGACACAAAATATTTGTGACGCGAGAGGTTTTGGAGACGTTTTATGACTGATGTTTCCGTAAAGTACAGACGGACAATTGCCCTGATAATCACAGGCTTGCTGCTAACTGCCGTGGCACTTGTTGCCTGTGCTAGCGAGCCAGCCGAACCCGGACCAGCCGGGCCGCCCGGTCCCGAAGGGCCTCCAGGTCCAGCTGGGCCGGTCGGACTGGCCGGACCGGAGGGCTCCCCGGGACCGGCTGGCTCTCCTGGTCAAGCGGGACCACAAGCTGCATCCTTTTTCACTCCCGGTCCTGGTCTAAACGCGGCAATAACCGAGGTTGATTTATCCTCTGGCAAACCAGTTGTGACGGTTCTGTTGAGCGATGGAGCCGATTTTCCATTGACTCCGGCGGATTTGGAAGGATATGGTTTCACTATTGCCCAGGTTGTCCAGGATGAGGAGACAGAGATCTCCCGCTATCAAAGCCTTTTGGTGCGCGAGGTTGAAGGTCAGCCGTTTACAGTCGGCGGCGAGACCATGCAACCAGTCATGTCCTCAGCCACGCAGGCTTATGCTGACCAAGATGGTGAGTGGGCTGAGGGTGAAGATGGCACCTTTACCTACACCTTTGCCAGTGATCTATCAAGTGAAGTCAACCCAGATCTGACAACCAGCATCGGTGCATACCTTTACAGAGATGATCGCGCCAGCGTAGCAAATGACGTTTTCACCTTCGTTCCAGCCGGCGGTGAACCTATTCTGACACGTGAGGTGGTGCTCACTGAAAACTGTAATGCTTGCCATGAGCCGTTGGCTTTCCACGGGGGTACGAGGCAAGAGGTGGGTCTGTGCGTTACCTGTCATACAGACCAGACGATTGATCCGGAAACGGGCAACGGGTTGGATTTCCGAGTCATGATCCATAAGTTACACCGTGGGGAATTTCTGCCTAGTGTAGAAGCAGGTGAGCCATATCAGATTGTTGGATTCCGTCAAACCAGTCATGACTATTCAACGGGCACCTGGCCACAGGACGTACGTAACTGTACGACCTGCCATTCAGGTGCAGCGGATGGCGACAACTTTAAAACGGCTCCACAGACAGCGGCCTGCACGGCCTGTCACGATGACGTCAACCTGATAACCGGCGATAATCACGGAGGAGGCCGCAAGGACGATAGCCGGTGTAATATTTGTCATGAACCGGAAGGGGATGAGTTTGATGCTTCGGTGGTTGGCTCGCACGTAATCCCGCGCTACTCAGAACAGATTGCAGGTGTAAACATCGAAATCCTTTCGGTAGGCAATGTGCTTGCAGGTGGATCACCAACGATTACATTCCAAGTCACTGATAACGCCGGAAACAGCATCAATCCGGCTGATATGGATTATCTGGCGGTCACCATCGCCGGTCCAACAACCGACTATACAACACGTGTGACCGAGACCATATTCCGTGCCCCATCCGAAACCCCACCTGCGGTTGAGGACATTGGCGATGGTGCATTCAGCTATAACCTGGAGTTCGCCTTCCCAGAAGAAGACGCAGGTAGCTATGCCCTCGGAATGGAGGGCTATGTCAATGAGACACTCAACGATTTGGCGGATCCGGTACGTGTGACCGCATTCAACCCGGTGACTTTCGTTGCTGTGGACGGCAGTGACCCGACGCCGCGTCGCCAGGTCGTTGATCGCGAGCTGTGCAATACCTGCCATGACGATCTGGCCATTCACGGCGGTATCCGCAAGAACACGGAATACTGCGTGATGTGCCATAATGCGACTGCTTCTGATGAGGAGGTCCGTCCGGCGGAGGAAATGCCCCCGACAAGTATTAACTTCCCCGTTCTAATTCATCGTCTCCATCGTGGTGAAGAACTCGCCCAGCAGCCCACCATTGTCTACGGCTTCAACAGCTCTGAACACGATTTCAGCAACCTGGTCTTTCCCGGCAATTTGGCGAATTGTCAGAACTGCCACTTACAAGGCACATATGGTTTGCCGCTGCCGGACGGGGTTCAACCCACAACTGTGACGCAGGATGAATCTGTCGTCAGCAGCGTGTTGCCCAGCCGCTCCGTTTGCAACGCCTGTCATGACACGACGGCCGCTGCGGGACACGCCGAGCTACAAACAACGGCATCCGGTATTGAAACGTGCGAAGTCTGCCACGGAGCAGGCAGCGAGTTTGATGTTTCTACCGCCCATGATTAACAACCAGGCTTCACCTTTTCGGAAGTATTCAGCACCCCGCATCCGGGAAGGTGGGACCCATCCAAAATAGCTATGAATGAAATATTGCGTACGCTTCTACGTCTGGCACAAATGTCGTTAATTCTGGCGATGGCCCTTGCAGCATACTTAGGTGTCCGCCTGTGGTTGGATGCCGAACAGGTCGCCCACGCCCTGCCAGAGTTTACCGAACGTACTGCTGAGCCGTGTGGGGCCTGTCATGTCAACCCCGGCGGCGGCGGACCGCGGACCTTGCGCGGTTTACTTTGGGCTGCCCGGGGCCGGCCGGATGACGTACCGCAATTACCTGGAATGTTAATTTCGCCCGAAATAACAGACGGCTTGGAACTCTATGATATCGCCTGCGCAGGCTGTCATGGAAACAGCGGCGAAGGGCTTTATGCCATTGACCTTGCCCAAAGAAGCATTTCTAAAGCGGCAACGCGCTCTTTCATTCGTCGCGGCATCCCGGAATTAGACATGCCGGCCTTTGAAGGCCAGTTCACGGATGAGCAGCTTGAGGCATTGTCCGCATTTGTGGCCGAATTGAGCCTGGGACCACCCCTACCTTCTGAATTCCTGCTGCCTCCGGCGGAGTTTACATGCCTGGCAACCATACCTATGTCTTGTGGAGGAAATTAAAGTAATATGTCCACCCCATTGACACGGCGACAGTTCCTGCGGATGAGCGCTGCTTCCATCAGTAGTGTGACTGTTGTGGCCGGTTTGCAAAGTATGCTCTCGCCGCGCTTTTCGCGCTCCAAGGAAACCGCTTTGCAAACCAATACAGAAGAAGCTATTGTGTCCGGCGTTTGCCTCCTTTGTCCCAGTGGCTGTGGCATCCTCACCCGTGTAGCCGACGGACGAGCAGTCAAGCTGGAGGGCAACCCGATGCACCCGATCAATCTCGGTGCCTTGTGTCCTAAAGGGCAGGCCGCGCCGGAATTGCTTTATAACCCCGACCGGTTGACTGGCCCTATGCAGCGCACTGGTGAGCGTGGCTCCGGTGAATGGAAACCCATTTCCTGGGAAGATGCCGTGCTTCTTTTGGCAGACAAGTTGAATGAATTACGTGCCGCCGGTCATCCCGAGCGCTCTGTGCTTATGCACGGTGAGGCACGCGGCCATCTGAGCAGTTTTTTCCAGCGCTTCATGCGTGCTGTCGGCTCACCAAATGTAATCTCTCGCGAGAGTCTCAATACGGCGGCGACAAAACTGGGCATGTACCTGACGCAGGGTATTTACGACTTTCCAGCATACGATATGGAAAATTCAAATTATGTTCTAGCATTCGGCGCTAATCTGTTGGAGGCCGGGCCGGTCCCCCAACGGATTGTATCCGGATATTCATATTTGAGGCGCGGCCGATCTACTCGAGGAAAAGTGGTCGTCATTGATCCCCGGCAGGGTGTCACTGGTGCCAAGGCGGATGAATGGATTCCAATCGTGCCCGGGACTGATGCCGCATTGGCGCTGGGGATTGCCAACGTGATCATCCAATCTGGCCTGGTCGATTCCAGTTCGGTAAACAATTTCAGCTTTGGCTACGAAGACTTTCCCGATGAGACAGAATCCCGAATCATTCAAGGATTCAAGAACTTTGTTCTTGAGAATTACAAGCCGGAAAAGGTTGCAAAGATTACAGGAGTAAGTTCTACCACCATCGCCCGCATTGCCGGTGATTTCGCTGGCAACAAACCGGCCGTCGCCGTCCTGCCCGGCAAGGGGGGCTTGCTGAATGGCACTTTTGGGGGTGTTTACGCCGCCATGGCTGTTCATTGTCTGAACGCGTTAGTGGGCAGCATTGAAAAACCTGGTGGGGTGATGACCCAGCGATACCCGCAAGAGCAAAGCTGGCCTGAACTCCCTGAGGATCCTATTGCTGACCGTGGTTGCCAGATGGAACGGATCGATGGAGCAGGGTCCGTTTTCCCAGTGGCACACACTGCTTACCAAGCCGCCGCCGACAGAATTCTAGCTGGGCAGCCGGTTGAGGTATTAATGCTTTATGATGCCAATCCGGTTTTTGAGACCCCCGGGGGAACACGCTTTGTGGAAGCCTTCCAGCAGGTGCCATTGGTGATTTCCTTTGCCTCATTTCTGGATGAAAGCGCTACTTTTGCCGACCTGGTGCTGCCGGAGCCAACTTTTCTCGAGCGCTACGAGGATCATTTTATTGAAGGATTGGGCTATCCTGGGGTTGGACTTCGACAGCCGGTCATCCATCCCCGGCATGACACACTTAGTGTTGGCGATTTTCTGTTGCGGGTAGCAGATGCCATGGGTGGACCACTGTCCCAAGCCTTTCCATGGCGTACTTACCAGGGACTCTTGCGCTACCAATTGCGAAATGTGGGAACTGACTGGGACACATTGCGCGAGCTGGGCGTTTGGATGACGCCAGGTTACCGTTTTGCCCGCCGTGGCAGCGACAAATGGGTAGAGGAAGTGATTGGACGTGATCGCCGCTCTGCCCCACGTGACGGCTATTTCGATTTTTATAGCCGCGAGTTGAAGTGCATCCTGGGCGACCTGGACCAGGAACAACTCAAAGCATTGGGGTTGGGCGAAGATATCGAGGCAGCCTTCCTGCCACAGTATGTTCCGACACAATACGCAGGTGACACCAATGAATATCCGTTTGTGCTAAACGTTATTACGCTGATAAGCTTGGGACCGGTCAGCGCGGCAGCTAATTTACCGACACTGCAAGAAATCAGCGGTATGACAGTAAACGAAACCTGGGGCTCCTGGCTGGAAATGAATCCTGAAGCAGCGCACGAACTGGGCTTGCACGATGAAGAGGAGGTATGGGTGGAAAGTCCGTTCGGTAGGGTGAAGGTCAAAATGCGAATAGTGAGCGCTTTACGACCGGATGTGGTTAATTTGCCCTATAACCAGGGACATAAGGCAGTCGGCCAGTGGGCCAGGGATCGGGGTGTGAATGGTCTTGAGCTGCTTGATCCCGCATCGGAGCCAGTCAGCGGCCTAGCTTCATTTACTAACACGCGGGTAAAGGTATACCGGGTGTAACGAGGTTCAATGATGCCGAAATGGGCCATGGTTATCGATTTGGATAAATGCGTTGCCTGCCAGGGATGCAGCATCGCCTGCCGATTTGAAAATAACACGCCGGCTGTGAAACCAGATGAGGCCTTGAAAGGAAGGGCGATTCGCTGGAACGAGGTCTTCGCCTTACCGGTCAACCCAACCGAAGAGACTGGAGAATTCCCAAACGTCAAAACACGCTACCTCACACGGCCGTGCATGCACTGCAACAACCCCCCATGCATTAAGGTTTGTCCGGTACAGGCTACTTACATAGATGAGGAAGGATTGGTTCGACAGAATTACTCGCGATGTATCGGCTGCCGCTTTTGTACGGTAGCTTGTCCTTACGGTGTGCGTTACTTCAACTGGTTTACGCCCGAGTGGGAAGGATCTTTTCAGGAGTATCTCAATCCTGACCAGATCGAAGGGGATGATGCCCTGGAGGGTCCTGCTGTCAGACCTAAGGGTGTTGTGGAGAAGTGTACGTTTTGCATTCAACGCTTATACAAGGCTCGAGCGCAGGGTGAGGCGGAGGGCAGGGATTTCCGGCCAGAGGATTATGTTCCGGCCTGTGTGCAAACCTGTACCGGCAAAGCGCGCTTTTTTGGCGATCTGGAAGACCCAAACAGTACAGTCTCTAAATTGGAAAAGAGTCCGAGAGCATTTCGTCTTTTTGAGGACCTGGGAACTCACCCAAAAGTAATCTATCTCCGCGAAGGATAAACTATGCTTAAAGCTGATCCCCAGGATAAAGAAAAGTTGATTGACCCGCTTTTCCGATCAGGAAGAGGTTTCTGGCTGCTGCTTATCATATTGACGGCCGTCCTTGCCTGGGGAATTTATCATTACGTCCAACAATTAACTATCGGCCTGGGACTCACCGGCATGAATCGCCCCACATTCTGGGGGATCTATATGGTAAACTTCATTTTCTTCATCGGTATCAGCCACGCCGGTACGCTGATTTCCGCAATGTTACGGGTGACAGGGGCAGAGTGGCGGCGACCTATTACCCGCGTTGCCGAGGCGATCACCGCATTTGCGCTGATTGTCGGTACCCTTCAAATCATCATCGACATGGGACGCCCGGATAGATTGTATTTTGTTATCAGTCATGGTCGTCTGCAATCGCCAATCCTGTGGGACGTGATATCGGTCACAACCTATTTCCTCGCTTCGGTAATGTATCTTTATCTACCGCTTATGCCGGATATGGCTATCGTTCGGGATAACACGCCAAGTAACGCACCAGCCTGGCAGCGACGTCTTTACGAAGTACTTGCATTGGGATGGCGAGGCAACCGGGAGCAGTGGGTACGCCTGGAAAAGGCGATCTCGGTGATGGCCATTTTCATTATTCCTATCGCGATCTCGGTGCACACAATTATCTCCTGGCTTCTGGCCACAACCGTGCAGCCGGGCTGGCACTCATCCATTTTTGGCCCTTATTTCGTGGTCGGGGCGATCTTTTCCGGTATTGGCGCGTTGTTCCTGGCCATGACGGCCATCCGGCGCGCATTTGGGCTGGAAGGTTACATTACGCAAAAGCAGTATTTCAATTTGGGCCTGCTGTTTATTGCGATGACGGCTATCTGGGCTTATTTCACCTACAGCGAACAGCTCGGCATTGCCGCCGGGCAAGGGAGTGAGGAATTCCCGGTCCTGGCGAGCAAGCTGTGGGGGGAATTTGCAACTGGTTTCTGGACAATGATTGGATTGATGATCGTTGCTTTCCTGGTCATGGTTATACCGTCATTACTCCCATCTCCAGAGGCAGTTCGACTGCCGCTGCTCCAGCCCCGTTATGCGCTGGCCTCTGCTGTGGGCGCCGTTGTAGTCGCCATTTTGATGTTCTTCCCACAGATTACACCTGTTGCCGTATCACAGTCAGTACCCTTATGGCGGGCTGTAGGCTGGATGTTATTAATTCTCTTTATTATCGGCGCAGGATTGGGCTTTCTTATGTGGCTTAAACCCCGGCCGGTCTTCGCTACGGTGATCGCTGCCATATGCGTGGTTGTGGGGATGTGGCTGGAGCGTTGGAACATTATCATACCAACCATGACCCACCCGAGGTTGATCGGTTATGCAACTTACCAGCCTACTATGACAGAGATTGCGCTCACGGCAGGATCGATGGCCCTGTTTTGCCTATTGTTTCTGATCTTCTTCAAATTATTCCCGGCTGTTTCTATTTGGGAAGTTGTAGAAGGTCGCGTGATTGCTGATGCACAATCTAAAATCGAAATTCCGCAGCCGGAACCGGCCGGAACAAGACGCAGGCTGCCTAGATGGGGCCTAAGAAGATAGGAGTATTCAATGTCGAATCAAACACTTGCCATTGTCATTGGAGTTATTGTATTGCTCGCCCTGATCATCCCAACGGTCAATATCGTATGGCAGTATCAAATAGGTGTAGTTTTTCGTTTAGGTAAATTTCGCAGCGAAAGAGGGCCAGGAATAAATTTTATCATTCCATATATTGACCGTATGAAAAAGATAGATATGCGTGTGGAAACATTGGTTGTCGATCCACAGGAGGTAATTACCCGGGATAATGTCACTGCACAGGTTGATGCGGTGGTGTATTATCGAGTAGTTAATGCCCAGGATGCGATCATCAAGGTTGTTGATTACGCTCAGGCCACCAGCCAGGTTGCCCTCACAACCTTGAGAAGCGTATTGGGACAATCTGATCTGGACGAATTGTTATCTCATCGTGATCGCATCAACGAGCGATTACAGAAATATGTCGATGATCACACAGAGCCCTGGGGTGTCGAGGTTCAAATAGTAGAAGTGAAGGATGTGCTTTTGCCCGAACGGTTGCAGCGGACAATGGCTCGCCAGGCTGAGGCTGAACGGGAGAAGCGGGCAAAGGTTATACATGCAGATGGCGAGCGGCTGGCGGCAGAGGCGTTGGGACAGGCGGCAGATCGTCTTTCGCAATCTCCAAATAGCATGCAACTTCGTTATATGCAGACGTTAGTGGAGGTGGCCAGTGAGCAGAATGCAACCATTTTGCCCATCCCACTGGATATCATTCGCCTGGCGGCAACGGCACTCAAGGGCGATGATGACAATCAGTAAAATGGGTATTTGGTCGGATTCTTATGGATAGTGTTCGCGGCATGTTTGAACGACGCGCCGAGCTATATTACACATTGGCGGAAGTTCTGGCTGAATTGCCACCATGGCTGATGCTCCCGGGCCGCGAATGGCCGCTGACCCAGGCCGCAGCAAAATTGGTGCCTCTTTCGACTGCGGCTGAGGCAATGGCGCAAATCCCAGCTGAGGCTGAGACGACCCGTCGTGCTCGCCACACGCGGCTATTCGCCGGACCCGGCCGGCCCAGGTTCTGGTTATACGAGTCTATGTGGCGCAGCGGACGCTTTCTTGGACCAGAAACGATCTCACTGGAGCAACTTTATAAAGGGGCAGGCTTACGTATCGTCGGCGCTGAGGCCCCTGATCATGCCTCTGTAGAATTAGCTTTCCTGGCTCACCTCTCGAAACAACAGGAGGCGGAGCCAGAATATGCTGTTTTGTGGCAGAAGTTGGAACGAGATTTCATTAAAAAGCACGCCGGTCAATGGCTTCCGGCCCTTGGTCGCTCATTGGCTGCGTCCGGTGATGAAGTATATGGACCCATTGGCGAGTTCATGGCCGACTTCCTATTGGACAAAGGTCGTCCACAAAAGCAGAAGCGTAAATTGACCCTGAGCTTCCGGTTGCCTATCGTAGTGCACCAGGAGTTATGCAGCCTCTGTGGTTTTTGCGTACAAGTTTGCCCGACCCGAGCGCTAACCATTAATGAGACCCCACGCGACACAATTCTGCTGCTTTCTAGCTCCGCTTGTAACGGTTGTAGAAAATGTAAAAATGTCTGCCCAGCCGGGGCGTTAGCGATGAATGGCGCAGATGATGGAAATCCTGTCTATGAAGCGCATACAACATTGCGCCGGTCTTCGCGCGTCTACTGCCCAATTTGTGGTGAGGCCACTGTCAGCCGTGCAGAGATTGATTTTGTGGCCGAGCAGATAGGCCGGCCGGGCTGGTTAACTTACTGCCAACTGTGCCGCTCGGAGTTATTGGAGAAGCAGCAATGAGTATTCCCGTTGATAATCCGGTCATACAATTTCTTTTCTGGCTGTTGCACACGCCTGGAATTGGTGGCGTCGCCGTCATCCTGGTGGGTTTGGGTTCTGTGCTTGTATATACGCTAACCTTGGTTTGGATCAGAGCAGGAAGGCAGGTTGGAGATGCGGATACATATGCATATCCGACTCCGTCGTTGATACATCCCCACGAGAGAGGATCCGAATAACCCATCAGTAGTTGATAAGGTGACATGACAGTCACAAAGCATGACCATTTTGTCCAACTGTGCTCACTTAACCAGGTAATTCCGGCTCTGTTACAAATGAATCTTCTATTCTGGATGTAGGCGGGACGCGTACCGGATTATAGTCGGTAGGGCGGTCACACACCGAATCGCTGATTCAAAAACGGAATTGAGATGCTAAACCTCATTTACATGCTGGGTATGTTTGCGTGCGCGAAGGTTGTTTCAAGATTCTTGAAACAACCTTCGCGCATGAGTCATTGCACGGGCAAGCTTACTGTCTGCGAAATAGCCATCAGTATGCCACTTTCGTCAAGCATGTAGGCGGTTATCTCCTGTACGCCGCTGCTGATATTGTCGGAAACGAGCCAGGAACCTGATTCATCGACAGCAGCCAATTCTCCAAAGTTTTCGCCGGCGACCTGGAGCAAGATTGTAGTACCCGGTTCGGCCTTGCCCACGACCGTCAGATAATCACCAGTGAAAATCGAGACACCAGATATGTCAATGATCGGCGGTTGCGCCTGATAACCCAGTGGAGGAAGGATCACCTCTTCGATAGCATGAACAATGCTGTTACCGGCTGGAATGCTTTCCACAACGGGTACCTTGTTGATTAAGACCGTAGTATCGCCGGTGGTTATGCCAACGTTGGTTCCCGCTAACGTCGTCAAGACTTGAGCGGCGGCAAGTTCTTCCTGTGTGTAAGCGCCCTCAAGGACGAGATAGAACATGATTTCCTTATAAGCCTCCGGATTGTCGTTCCAGGCAGCAATGACTTCCTCGGGAAGCGAGGCAAAGGCCTCATCGGTTGGGGCGAAGAGCGTATATGCGTCTTCGACTTCGGATAGACGCGCCGTGAGCCCCGCGGATTCTAAGCCAGTGATGAGCGTTGAGAAATTTCCACGCGCGGCGGTGGCGTCGATGACATCATCTTCGACCTCGGCAGGCGCGGTTTCACCAGTGACCTCTACCGTCTTCTTTTCAGAGGAGAGCGCCACATTGCCGTCTTCGTCGAGCACTTGAACTTGAAGCTCGAATGAGCCTGTACCAAGATCCACGTTTGCTGACCATTTGCCGTCTTCTCCGGTGGTGGCAATACCTGCGATACGGCCGTTGGCCCTGACCATCACCGTTGTACCTGGATCAGCCGTGCCGCTGATCGTGCCTTTACCACTGTCCTGTTCTAGTTCTAGGGTTTCTATAGCGGGCAGAGTGACGGCGGCAACATTAACCGATATCGACACGGAGCGGCTAACGAGATTTCCTGCAGAATCTAAAGTGGCCAGTTGGACCTCATGATCCCCTTCTTCAAGATTACTGGTGATGGTCCATGTGCCGTCCTCAGCGACAGAAGTAGTACCCACGACCTCTCCGTCGACGATCACGGCAATCGAACCATTGGGTTCGCCTTCTCCACTCCAAGCAAAGTCACCAGCCGTTAACTGGATGGCTGTTTGCAAACGTTCTCCATCAGTTGATTCGCTCTCGACAACGCTGTATTCCGGTAGAACGAAATGGGGTGGTTCACCGGTGAGATCAAACATAATTGGATTGGATTCGGCGATCACATTTCCGTCAACATCGAGGCTGGCCACGGTAATTTCGTATGATCCGGGCTCAAGATCGATTACCATCGCCCAGTTGCCGTCGGCATCGGCGGTCGCTTCGCCTACAACCTCGCCGTTGTCTAGAAGAACCACTTTACCCTCGGGATCAGCCGTGCCCTGCCAAGAAGTAAGGCCACTCAATGGATCAAAATCCGGTACATCTAGGTCTGAGAAGGTCGTTGTAGGTCCGGGCAAGGGCAAAACCGGCAAAGAGAGCGCCGGTACAAGATCGCCGGGGTTGCCGGAGCTATCCAGTTGCGCTACGTCAATATCGTATCTGCCTGCCTCTAGATCTACCTCTATCGTGTAGTTGCCGCCGGCATCTACCTTGGCCACACCAATAACCAGTTCATTAGCATACAACTGCACTTGTGCTCCCGGCTGTCCAGTACCGGTCAGCGTCATACCACCGGTAAATACATCGGCGTCGGGAAGATCGACCGTTGGCAAAATCGCGTCCTGGACTGTAATCTCAAATGGTCCGGCTTCGTTGATTACTTCGCCGTTCTCGTTCACAGTTTGTAAGCTGACTGAAGAACTACCGGCTTCTAGATCGAGCGGCAGTGACCAGTTACCGGCTTCATCTACCTGCGCCGTAGCTATCTCCTCTCCATCAACTATAATGTTGATGCTTTGGTCCGGCTCGCCAGAACCGGCCAAGGCCACGCTACCGGCGTATAAATTCATTTCATTCAACACGAGATCCGGAGTGGCAACGGTCTTTTCAGCCTCGATCACGACTATGGCAACAGGTTCAGATGAGGCGGTCACATTGCCCTCAGCATCAAGCGTTTGCAGTTCAATGAGTGGTTCACCAGCTTCAAGCTCACCTTCCCAAAGCCAATTTCCGTCGGCGTCAACCTGCGTTTGCCCCGCCTCTGATCCATCAGCCAGGACACGAATCATGCTGTCTGGCGCGCCGGTTCCAGAAAAGAGGACCGCGTCCGATTCCACTTCTGCGCCAGGGGCTGGTGATAGAAGTTGCGGCGCGACACTATCCGCTTCAGCATCGACATCTTCCGATGCTTCAGAATCGGTTTCAGTGTCTTCAATCTCGGTATCAGCTTCACCAGTTTCGGTTCCAGTCTCGTCCTGTGCGCCCTCTGCTACGGCCGTGTCCGATTCTTCTGTACTTTCTTCTGGCGCTTCAGACCCTTCCTCTAATTCTGTAGCCGCGTCCTGGGTGTCCTCCACTGATTCTGGCATTTCCGATGAGGTTTCATCAGGTTCTGCGGCAGCTTCATCAACTTCTGATATAGCTGCCGGATCAGCGGTCGTGGTCAAGGTCTCCGTGTCGCTGTCTCGGAATAACATGAAGACAATGAGCACCAGGAGAATCAGGAGGACAACAAGTTTGAGTATATCGTAGCGCCGCACCTCTTCTGGTGTGCGATTGTGTATCATGACGCCTGCCCTCCTTCATCGGAAGTGCTTGGTTCACCGGGGGCTGGCGTGTTGTCTACGTCTTGCGATTCGATGCCAGCATCCGCCTCTGCAGAATCTATTGAGGCTTCTGGTACGTCACTATCTGGGTCAACACCAGCTACGGAAGGTTCTTCCTCAACCTGGCCGGATTCATCGAGCTCGATCGCTTCGTCAGGCTCTGGATCGCCTGCTTCCGGCTCTTCAACAATCGCTGCGGTTTCTTCTGGCCCGGAGGCATTATCTGGCAGTTCGCCATCTTCGGCCGCTGCCGCGTCGTCGAGTTCCTCCGCTGAAGCATCCTCTTCGCCAGATAGTTCATCCTCCTCGGCCACATCGGACTCTTCGGCCGTGTCGGACTCATCGTCTGCCGTAACGGCAGCCCCAACAGCAGCGGCTCCAATACCGAGTCCGGCCAATTTACCTGTAACGCCACCCCTGAAATCGTCAGAATCGTATTTCGGCTTGCTGGCCTCGATATCTTCCTTTGCTTTTTGCTCTACTTCTGCCACTTTGGCTGTCGTCTCAACTTCCAAATCAGAATAGCCGGCTTGGGATACTGCAAGCTGGGCTTCTAAGTCCACCACTTTATCTTGTGTAGCTTGCAACTGAGCCTTCAACTCCTCGATGTCTTTTTCTTTTGCCGTTTTACGCCGCCAGAAAAACCAATCAATTGCGTACTCGATTAGCCAGCCTAAAAGAAGACCAATCAATAATGCTGTCCAAGGGTTCATAATTTCCTCCTTCCAATGTCAAGCTTTGCAGCTTGATCGCAACCTGGAAAGGTTGCTTTACGTTATTGGTTAGCAGTTGCTCATGCCAAGGTCAAGCCTTCCAGCTTGATCGCAACCTGGAAAGGTTGCTTTACGTTATTGGTGAGCAGTTGCTCATGCCAAGGTCAAGCCTTCTAGCTTGATCGCAACCTGGAAAGGTTGCTTTACATTATTGGTGAGCAGTTGCTCATGCCAAGGTCAAGCCTTCTAGCTTGATCGCAACCTGGAAAGGTTGCTTTACGTTATTGGTGAGCAGAATTGCTCATGATAACTCCTGTTGAGTTGAGACAGTATACCATCTGTTAAAGTATTATGTCTATAGTAAGGCGTAATAAAAGTTGAAATGGAACAGATTTAAGTAGGGGTAGGTCAGGGGCTAAGTTGAAGGGATCATTCAGCTCGAGCTAATCAGTAGAAGGATTAGCGACGACGAAGGCGAGCTTGGCATTGCAGATTTTGATTATCAAGATGGCGCCAGAAGTACGAGTAGCCTTGATTATTCATCAATTTTCGCTTACGTAACGTCACGGTGCCGCTGCAATAGGGGCAAAGGGCTTGAGGCGGCGCCTCGCACCCAGCTTCAATCTTTTTCCCATCCGCCAACGTCGCTATTTTCATGTTGTTATTCTACCGCGTGAACATATGATATGCCACCCTAAAATCGAGGTCATAAGTGGATTTTCAGAGTGGAAAAGGCACGTTTAAAGGGCTTCTTACTCGACGATATTGTTCTAAAACCTCGTCCAGCAAGGTCCACAAACAACCTTTCAGGAGCTTTTGGCGTAGACTGGACCAATCTATGGAGATTGGTCCAGTCTCAGGAATCGATCAGTCACCAAGAACGAAGAAGGCATCTTCATTCTCAAGTTTATCTGAGGCGGTTTCCTCATCAATTTGCCGGCGAAACTGGCTCATGTAAAGATCAAAATAGAAACCGTTTGCTTCCAGCAGCTCTTTGTGTGTGCCGCGCTCGATGATCTCACCATTGTCAAGGACCAACAGTTCGTCCGCATTGCGAATTGTGCTGAGGCGGTGAGCGATGACGAAGCTAGTCCGGCCCTGTAACAATTGATCCAGAGCCTTCTGAATCTGGCGCTCTGTGCGCGTATCAACGCTGCTAGTGGCTTCGTCGAGGATTAGAATTCGCGGATCGGTCAGGGCAACCCGAGCAATGGCCAAGAGCTGCCTCTGCCCCTGGCTGAGGCCGGCACCCCGTTCACCTAGTTTGGTGTCGTAGCCATCTTCTAACCGGGTGATGAAGTCATCGGCCCGGGCCAATCGCGCCGCTGCCATCACTTCAGCATCAGTCGCTTGCGGACGGCCGTAACGAATGTTATTCATCACTGTGTCGCTGAATAGGAATGTATCCTGCAATACAAGACCGATCTGGCCGCGCAAACTTTCGGCCGTTACCTCACGTACATCATAACCGTCAACAGTAATACGGCCGTCGCTGACATCCCAGAAGCGGGGCAATAGATTAATTATGGTGGTCTTTCCAGCACCCGTCGGACCAACGATAGCCACGGTCTTTCCCGCCTCCGTCTCGATGTCGATGCCCCTTAGCACCGGCTCTCCTGGATTGTATTCGGCCCACACATTCTGAAAGCGTACTACACCCTCAATTGGCGGCATCAACGCTGCGTCACGCTTGTCCGTAATCTCAGCTTCATCATCCAGCAGGCCAAAAATGCGCTCGGCGCCGGCGATTGCGCTTTGGACATTGGTCCACAATACAGAAATCTGCTGCACGGGACGGTTAAACTGCTGCGTGTAGGCGATAAAGGTAATGATCAGACCCAGGGACATTGTCGTGCCCAAAAGAGAGCGGTCCGTTAGTAATAATATACCGCCCACTGTGGCCACGATTGCCAGGCTGACGTAGCCCAACGCTTCCAGGGTGGGGGCAAGCGCACTCGTATAGGCCTGGGCGCGGATGTTGGCGTCACGGTTGGCTGCATTGCTGAGGCGGAACTGTTTGATATTTTCTTCCTCGCGGCTAAATGCCTGGACCTCGCGAACCGATGAAAAACTCTCCTGCAGATCGGCGTTCACAGAACCTATTTCCTGGCGGGCCTGGCGAAATGCCCGGCGGGCCTGGCCCGAAAACCAACGCGTGGCGATGAACATCAGCGGAAGGGTAATGAGCGTGATCAGCGAAAATGGTATGCTCTTGGAAAACATCTCGTAAACTATCCACACGATAAGCAAGCCACCTTGAAGGACTTGAATCAAAGCGAAGCCAATCGCTTGCTGCAAAGTATCCATATCGTTGGTGAAGCGACTCATGATGTCGCCAGCTTCGTGCTTGGTGAAATAACCGAGCGAGAGTTTGTGAACATGGCGGAAGATCTGGGCCCGGAGATCGCGCAGGACATGGTATCCGGCCCAGCGCATGAGGTAGAAGGACAGACCACTGAAGATGGCATTCCCCACGTATAGGCCCGCGATTATCAGAACCAATCCGCCAAGTCCAGCGATAGTTTCTTCGGCGGTGGCCTGTGGGTTTGGTGTCGTGTACCAACAGTTGCTGGCAGCGCCGCTATTCTGTCCTGGGCCGCCAGCCGCCACCAGGTCAGGGGGCAACTGGTTACCAATCGCCTGACTGGCACTGGAACCGGCTACATATGGCGTTAGATAGCAGTCAACAACCTGGCCCGTGAGATCGGGTACCAACACCTGCATATAGGTTCCGACGATGATCAAAGCGGCAACTGCGAGCATGATCAGCCAATAGCGGCGAAAATAGCTTGTCAAACGGAGTACGGTGCCCGAAACGCTGCTGGCTTTTTCCTCTTCTACTCCAAAAGCTCTATCTGCATGAAACATAATCATCTCCAGAGAAACCCAATTCCAAGGAATGGCGGGCTTCTACGTTAATTCCACGTCCTCGGCTAGCTGCGAATGGTAAATCTCGGCATAGATAGCGCTGTTTTCCATAAGATCCTCGTGTACGCCACTGTCGACGACACGCCCCTTATCCAGCACTAGAATCTGGTCAGCATTGAGCACTGTGCTGATACGTTGGGCGATGACAAATGAAGTGCGTCCTAACATGAGCTCGTCCAGCGCTTTTTGGATCTCGTATTCAGTATTGAGATCGACGCTGCTTGTGGAGTCGTCCAGGATAAGGATGTGGGGATCCATGAGCAAGGCGCGTGCGATGGCAATGCGTTGTTTTTGACCTCCACTGAGCGTAGATCCACGCTCGCCAACAAGTGTGTCGTATCCATTCGGAAACTCCATTATGAAGTCGTGCGCCGCCGCGGCCTTGGCGACGGCTTCTACTTCCTCATCGGAGGCTTTAGGACGGCCGAAGGCGATATTGTCACGAATCGTTCCGGCGAAAAGGGTCGTTTCTTGCAGCACAATGCCGATTCTTTGGCGCAAGCTATCTCGGGTCACATCTTTGACATCGTTGCCGTCGATTAAAACCTGTCCCGAGCTTGTATCGTAGAAACGAGGTATCAAATTGATTACGGTTGACTTGCCACTGCCGGTTGAGCCGAGCAAGGCTACAGTTTGCCCTGGTTCGGCTGTGAAGCTGACATGCTCAAGCACCGGCTCCCCATGCTCAAAGTAGCGAAAGGTGACGTCGTCAAACTGCACGTGGCCTTCGACATCATCGAGAGCGACGGCATCTGGCTTATCTTCGACATCATTCTTAGCATCCAAAATTTCAAAGATGCGGTCTGCGCTGGCCGATGCCTGGGCCATCAAGGAAATTATCATGCCCAGTTGCCCCATAGGGATAAACACGAAGACTAGGTAGAGACTGAACTTCTGCCACTCGCCCAATGTCAGGGTGCCTTCGATAATTTGCCTTCCACCAAAATAGAGGATGGCCGCCTGGCCAAGATTGGCTATAAGGAAAATAATGGGGAAGAGGAAGGCGAAAAAGCGGCTAACAACAAGCCGCTGTTCAAGCAGGGAATCTATGCTTTCGCCAAAACGTTCCTCTTCTCGTTGTTCGCTGGTAAATGCTTTGACTACTTTGAGCCCGGCGAGGTTCTCCTGCAAAACTGTGTTGACGCGCGACAGGCGCCTCTGCACCTCGCGGAAAAGAGGCATTGCTTTAGCGCCAAAAAACATAAAAAGAGCAAAAGCGATGGGCAAGGTCGGTATCACCACCAACGTCAAACGTGGGTTTGTCAGGAACAATATGATCAGCGTTCCTGTCAATAAAATCACCGCTTGCAGGGCCATCAATAATCCCTGGCCGAGGAACATGCGTAATCTTTCGACATCATCCGTGGCGCGAATCATAAGTTGGCCCGTGCGGTTACGGTCATGGTAGCTAAAGCTCAGTCGTTGAATCTTAGAGTAAAGGTCATTGCGTAAGTCAAAAGCGATGCTTTGGGACAGGGCTTGCGACATATACATCTGGACAAAAGCGAACAGCCCACGGGCCACAGCAAAAGCGACGATGATCAGGCCGCCGATAATCAAGGCCCGGGTAGCATTGCTTAGGTCAGCCTGCATGGCCATAAGATCCAGGCCTAGCTGCTCGGCAGCTGTTTCTTGCACGTTAGGGGGTAGGTCCAAAATGAACTTATTGGCAGCGCTGCCTGTGATCGTATCCAGGATATTCTGGACAAGCTGCGGTACCGCCAACTGGGCCGCCGTGGCAACAAGGAGCGCAACAGTAGCAATGAGGGCGATTTTGGGATAGCGGCTAATATAGCGCATGGCCCGGCCTAATGACCGTCGATTACCATTATCGCCTTGCGTCCCATTTTTTCGTCTTGATCTTGCAGCGGTCATTTGCATAACATGCTCCTTTAAGGATTGAAGCAGACCAATCAGGTCCTCTTTAACGTTTATCCAAAGATTCGCGAGTTTCGGTGATGCTCGCATCTAGTTTGGTGAGCACGCGGTTGAGGTTCTCTTGTTCTTCAGACGTGAGTACATCAAAACAGCCGGCGATGATGTGGTAATGTTGGCTTGCGTTGTCACGCACCAGGGACCGGCCGGCTTGCGTCAGACGAATATTGAATCGCCGCCGGTCGTCATTGTCCAGGTGTCGCTCAATGAGCCCTTCGCGCTCGAGATCCCGGATAAGTGTGCTCACTGTATTACGGCTTATTCCCTGCCGCGCACTAATCTCTGATGGATTAAGTTCTTGCCGGCCGTCCAATTCTTCACTGACTAAGAGGCTCATCAAAAGCCTGAATCGGGCAAAGGAGAGTCCAGCCGAAGCCAGGCTGCTTTCACCCAACTGGTAAAGTGCATGGGCAACACGACGCATCTTGTCCATCAAGCGCACGGTCTGGGGATCGATATCTGACTGCATCTCTTGCAGGAGTGAAATCCATTTCTCTCTTTTCTCTACGTTCAGAACCCTGCTTTTCATAAACTAGTCTCCATCAATGATGCCGGATTTAACAATTGATATTGTACGGTACCGAACTATTCTGTCAAGGATTACTAATTGCTTCTAATTGCTGCTGGGGTAGGGATCTTGATAATATGATTGGCAACAAATAGCAAAAGAGTTTGTCTTGATATAATCATCTTATATTTACCTATGTCAATATTCCATGTGTAGGAGCGTGAATATAATGGATCAACCGCAGACCTGGCATTATGGCTTGGTGGCCCGGTGGTGGGCTGAGTTTAACGTCGATGGAGACGATATACCGTATTATCGGAAGCTGATCGAACGTTTCGGCCAACCTGCGTTGGACGTCGCTTGCGGCGCCTGTCGCCTGTTATTGCCTTACATACGCGCTGGCCTGGACGTAGACGGCTGTGATATTTCGGCTGAGATGCTGGCGCTCTGCCATGAAAAAGCGGAGGCTGAAGGCCTGTCGCTCCAACTGTACCAACGGCGATGCACGAATTGGACCTTCCTCTTATTCTTCGGATTGCAATTTCCAGTAGACAGCCCCTAAGGGTGGCAGCGTTATCTGTATGGAGTGAGGTTGGTCATGCCAACGGGTAGGGGAAGTTTCCCGTGTTGTATTTACGACATTGCTCCCGCCGTATTCTGCAGCATCCGTGTTGAGTATTTCAACGTAAGTCCCTTCCTGCGGCACACCAAGCCGGTACCCTGGTCTGACTACCGGCGTAAAGTTACAAACGATCAAAATGGTATCGCCATCGGTAGCCGTGCGACGGCCGTAGGCCAATACGCTATTCTGGCTGTCGTGAAGATCGACCCAGAAAAAGCCCTCCCAGGAGTAGTCGATTTCGTATAGCGCTGGTTCCGAGGTGTATAATTGATTCAAATCCCGTACCAGGTCTTGTAGACCTCGATGCCTATCATCTTGCTCTATAAGATGCCAGTCAAGGCTCTGGGCCTCATTCCATTCGCGCCATTGACCAAATTCGCTGCCCATAAACTGCAGCTTTTTGCCAGGGTGGCTCCACTTATAACCAAATAGTAAACGAAGATTAGCGAATTTCTGCCACAAATCACCAGGCATTTTATCCAACATGCTTTTCTTTAAATGGACTACCTCGTCGTGGGAGAAGGGGAGAATAAATTGTTCGCTGAAAGCGTACAAGAGGGAAAAGGTCAAAGTACCGTGATGGTAAGCACGATATATGGGATCGTTTTCCATGTATTGCAGCGTATCATGCATCCAGCCCATGTTCCATTTGTAATCAAATCCCAAGCCACCCTCGGAGACAGGTTGGCTTACGCCTGGCCAGGAGGTCGATTCCTCGGCAATAGTCACTACGCCGGGGAAAGATTCGGTTACGGCCGTGTTGAAGCGCCGTATGAATTCAATCGCGGCTAGATTCTCACGCCCGCCATATCGATTTGGAATCCATTGTCCGGGCTCACGAGAGAAGTCAAGATAGAGCATCGAAGCCACAGCGTCAACTCGAAGCCCGTCAATGTGGTATTTGTCCAACCAGAAAAGAGCATTGCTGACAAGAAATTGGCTTACTTCATTGCGGGCATAATTAAATATGTACGTGCCCCAGTCCGGATGCGCGCCTTGTCGCGGATCAGCATGTTCGTATAGGTGTGTTCCGTCAAAGAATCCAAGGCCAATTTCATCCTTTGGATAGTGAGCAGGCACCCAGTCCAGGATGACGCCTATGCCGGCCTGGTGGCAAGCATCGACAAAGGCCATAAATTGATCCGGCGTCCCAAAGCGGCTGGTAGGGGCAAAGAAACCGGTAACCTGGTAGCCCCATGATCCATCAAACGGATGTTCAGTAATTGGCAAGAGTTCAATATGAGTGTAGCCCATGTGCTGAATATAGGGAATGAGATCACGAGCCAGATCCTCGTATGTCAACCACTCCCAGCCGTCCTTACGCCGCCACGATCCTAGATGCACTTCGTAAATACTGATAGGAGCATCTGCAGCCTGACGCTTTGCACGAGTCTCCATCCATGCCTTATCCTGCCACTCATACTTGTCGATGTCCCAGACGATAGACGCGTTTTTGGGCCGCATCTCGCTGAAAAATCCTACCGGATCTGCCTTCGTGGTCATATAACCCTGGAAACGGGTCTTAATTTCATATTTATAGAGAATGCCCTCGCCAATACCGGGAATAAATATCTCCCAGATTCCATTGTTGGAATGAAAACGCATGGTGTGCCGGCGGCCGTCCCATTGATTGAACTCACCGACCACGCTTACACGTAAGGCGTTGGGAGCCCAAACAGCAAATAATACACCGGCACTGCCGTTGAGTTCTATGAGGTGGGCTCCCAATTTCTCGTACATATGCATATGGGTTCCCTCTGAAAGCAAATGCGCATCAAAATCAGAAAGCGTGGAAGGGAAAGCATAAGGATCTTCGTATAGCACTGTTTCCCCAGTGTAAATCTTTGTCTTTAGCAAGTAGGCGAAGGGCAAATTGCGCTGGGGTAGGAAAACCTCAAAGAAACCATCAGCTTTGACCTTCTCCATCGCAAAAAGATCCCTGCTGCTGATCATCACCTCGGCGTCTTCGGCCAGGGGTAAAAAAGCGCGCACTATCACGCCGTCTTCGTATTTGTGGGGACCCAATATGGAAAATGGATCCCCGTGATAACCACCAACAATGGCATCAATCTCTTCGTAAGGAATTGTTGGATAGTTCATCTTTTACCTTTCCTTATGCGGTTAGGGCCCAAGCGCCGCTTGACTGCCGACCGCTAACTATTGTTGTTCTGCGGGTAAATTAGCAGAATAGAGGATAAAAGGCAATATGGGGCACGTACTGGATGCCACAATGTTATGGGCCATGAGATTGTACTTGACAGAAATGACAATCTTAGTTAAACTAATGTATGTTAAATTAAGTATGTATTAACATTCATTATGTCACAACGCGATTATCTCCTACCAATTTCCCAGCGCCCCCTGCCCGACCGGCCAAGCTGGTTGTATGAAAACCAGTTTTTATTAGAAGCAGGCATACGCAGTTTGAAGACGGAGGCCACCTACCGCAGCGGGTTACGTATGTTCGCCGATTGGTTACAAAGTTTTCGGCAAGACGTCTATGCGAAAGATGGTGAGTGGCCGCTTTCGCCTGCCCCACTGACGACCGCTATTGTGCTTAGCTTCCGCTCATGGCTGCTGGCGAATCGATCACGCTCAACAACCACGACTTATTCGGCGGCCGTAATCGGCTATTTGCAGTTTCTGGATGGCATTGATGCCTTGCCCGCTGGGGTGCAACTTGGAAAGTTACAGAGACAGATATCCCGGCGCCAGATAGACCGAAACCAGGCAGAAACCGTGATCGATCTAGATCTGGCCCGTCAAGCCATCCCGCTGATCATTGAATATTACGATGAGCTGCCACTGCCTGTGGAAAACGATCTTTACAACAGGCGCTTGTCGCTTCTGAGGGATCGCGCATTGGTAAAAGTGCTTTACTCGACCGCTGCGCGTATCTCAGAGGTAGTCGCACTGGATAGAAATAATGTCGATCGCGGTCAGTCCAGGTTTGCAACCATCACTGGGAAAGGAAATAAACCACGTACCATCCACTTGCGCGATTATGCGCGCCAATCCATCACTGCTTATCTTGGAGAACGGCGCGATGCGAACCCTGCACTATTTGTAGCCCACAGTCGTAACGCACGTAATTCAAGGTTATCTGTCACCTCCGCACATAATATTGTCAAACGTGCCGTGAAGGCGCTCCATTTAGATGCCAGCCTCTCCGCCCATGACTTTCGCCATTATCGAGCCACACAACTGCTGCGCGAGGGAATGCCCTTGGAAGTGGTGCAAGAATTTTTGGGTCATTCGGATATCTCAACAACACGTAGCGTTTATGCGCCTGTTCTTGGCGTACATGTGGTCAGCGAATGGTTAGATAATGTGGATGTCACCCCGGAGGAAGCTGCGAATATGGTTGAATCAGGTTAAAATATGGCTTCTGGATCGTCGCCGCGGAATCGCGCGCATCTGAGGGTACGCACCACTTACTTTATCTGATTCATTTGGCGAATGAGCAACTACTATTAACCGAAGTCACAAACCAATTGGAGAACTTGATGGAACCCCTAGGAATCTTTATCTTCGCCATTTTCTTGGCCCTTGTTCTGATTGCAATTATTGTTCCCCAAATTCAAAATCGCCAGCAATCTGAGGACGCATAACCAAATAAGTTGCAACATCAGGCAAACTATGCGGCGGCATATTGCCTATCTCGTTGGTCCAAGCAGTCTGTGTAATTGGACCGGCGTAACGCTTTTCGGGAATGGTCGTGAATCAGTAACCCATGTCAGAAGGTCCGGCGCAAACCTTTAGGCCGGTTTTCGCTGTCCTGTAGATCCCCCCCACCCAACCATAGCAGAACAATTATAATAATCGATTTATTTGCATAGCTTCTGCATATTTTCTGCAGAATTGTCTACTAGACTATGGATGCATAATGCAAATAAATGCGTGTGCCTGACTGTGTGGATTTGATAAGTCGGGTGAATGATACGAGGAGCAGCTTATGGCAGTTCAAAAAAAGAAGAGAGGGAAGATCTGGTGGATAATCGGAGGGGTTGTCGTCGTTTTGCTCTTGGTGATAGGATTCTTCTTTCTCAGACAGCGAAACAGTCAAGCGGCAGCCGGCGACACGCAAACGGGCGACGTCGTCACTGCTTTCATTGGAGATTTAGCCGCCAGTGCGACGGCCAGTGGTCAAGTCGAATCTGAACAAGTTGCTCGACTGTCTGCCAGCAGTCCAGGGTTAGTAAAAGAGGTTCTGGTACGTGAAGGGATGCCGGTTGAGGCTGGGGATGCGCTGGTTCAATTGGATATCACTGATTTGGAATTACGAGTGGCCAGAGAAGAACAGAACCTGGCGCTTAAGGAGGCCAACCTAGAGTCCTTGCTAGAAGGACCTGACGCATGGGAAGTGGCTTCGGCAGAAGCTGCGATTGCCAGCGCACAAGCCAGGCTCGACGAATTATTGGCAGGACCCACCGAGCAAGATATCGCCGAATCAGAGGCCACTATCCGGCAACAGCTGGCCGCGGTAGCCTCTGCGTCTGCCAGTTTGGGCAGTACACGAGATTCAGTCAGCGCGTCATCGATCGCCTCCGCGGAAGCGGAGTTGGTTAACGCGCAAATCGCCTATGACCAGGCCAAGGAACGGAACGAGGATTTCGCATTTAGCTTCACCCATGAAGCGATGATTGACGCAGAAGAGGATTTGATGATCGCCCAGGCCAAGGTGGATGAATTGAAGGCCGGGGCAAATCAGGGCAGCCTGAATAGCGCCACGGCCGATATCTCGGCTGCCTCCTCTAACCTCGCACAAGCCAGGGCCAACCATAATTCACTGCTTGCTGGGTCTGCGACTGATACGATTGCCGCAGCAGAGGCATCATTAGCGCAGGCGCAGGCGAATCTGGCCAAGTTGTTTGATGGCACTACCCCAGAAGACATTGTTATTGCCGAAGCGGAAGTCGAACAAGCGCGTCTTGCCCTTACGGACGCGGAGGAAGCTTTGAGCAATGCGACGATTACTGCTCCATTTGATAGCATGGTCACGGTTGTTTACGTAGCCGAAGGCGAACGGGCCACAGGCGAAGTAGTGGAACTCGTTTCTGACGAGTTGAAGGTCGTCTTGAGCGTGGATGAAATAGACATCGGCGTGCTGGCCCCTGGCCAGGAAGCCGTTATTACTCTGGAAACCTGGCCGGACGTAGACATTCCCGGGGAAATCGTCTCCATCGCTCCCAGCGCCGGCAGCGATTCAGACAGTTTGGTAACGTACGACGTGCAAATCAACCTTGAAGAGCCCTCGGACTTGTCGATCCTGGTAGGTATGACCGCTAATGCCAGATTGATCACAGCGAACAGCGAAAATGTGCTGCTGGTCCCCAATGCGGCGGTCACTGCCGATCGAAAGGCTGGAACGTATTGGGTCAATAGGGTCACCGGCGAAGTAGATGGCCAGCCGGAGACTGAGAAGGTAGAGATTGGCGTTGGTTTAAAGGACAGCGACTTTACGCAAATCACGAGTGGCCTATCTGAGGGCGATCAAGTTGTTGTCGGCGAACTCGCCGCGCCTACTGTGCAATTTGGCGGCGGCTTCCGGGGAGGGAATTAGTCCGACGCTTTTCGTTTTAGCGGACTTAGGGTCGACAAATAGATTTCGTTGTCTGGCTTGGAATAAATTCAAATGGATACAATCAAGAAATACAAATGGATCTGGATAATTGGGGCGATCGCCGTGGTTGGTGGACTGGCTGCGTTCTTGGTGATGCGCAGTAGAGATAGGGCTGCTATGGCGACTGAAGAAACTGGCGAGACGGCCGTGGCTTTTGTCGGCGATCTCGCGGAAAGCGCCACGGCAAGCGGGAAAGTCTCAGCTATACGTGAAGCTGCATTGTCATTGGCCTTCACGGGCGTCGTAGAACAGCTAGAAGTCGCCGTAGGGGACGCCGTTAAAAAGGGCGACGTGCTGGTTCAACTCAAGAGTACGGCGCTGGCGCGGTCTGTGGCATCTGCGGAACAGGATTTGGCCATCGCCGAAGCAGATCTGGCCAAGCTTCTGTCCGCAGCCGGTGAAGAAGAAGTTGCTGCGGCAGAAGCAGCTGTTGTCAGTGCGCAAGCAAAGCTTGATGCACTGCTTGCCGGGCCCACTGAAGAAGAAATTGAGTCTTCTGAGGCTGGTGTGAAGGCGGCACAGGCGAATATGTGGTCGGCTTCCGGCAAGGTTCAAACCTCAAATACGGTAAGTGACGCAGATGTTCTTGCTGCTGAGAAGGATTTACAGGAAGCCCTTGACTCGCAGCAAGCGGTCCACGATACGTGGGTTAACCTAGCCGAATGTGAGGGGAACGTGCAAGGCACACATACTTGCACGCCAAAAGTTGACAATGAACGAATGGAAGCAGCAACCGAAGAGGTCCAGGTTGCGAATGCACAGGTTGCGATTGCCCAAGCGAAACTCGACGAACTACGTAACCCGGACTCTAACAGCGTCGCCTCTTCACAGGCCGGCTGGTCATCTGCTTCGGCTCAATATGATGCGGCTGTAGCCCGGCACGAGGCGCTATTATTGGGGGCAACGGAGGCGGAGATCGCTGCCGCTGAAGCAGACCTGGCCAGCGCAGAGGCTTCGCTAGACAGCCTGTTATCAGGCCCCTCTGATGCGAGTCTAAAAACTTATGAGACCCGCGTGGCGCAGGCACAAACAGCTTTGAAGGAAGCACAACATGCTTTGGCCGATGCCACACTTACTGCACCGTTTGATGGTGTTGTCACTGCAGTACACATCTCCGAAGGGGAAAACGCTTCAGGACTGGCTGTAGAACTGGTGGACAACAAGAGCCTAGAGGTCGTTTTAGCAGTGGACGAAATAGATGTGGGGCGCTTGTCCGTGGGACAACCTGCTACGGTAACCATGGAAACCTGGCCACGAAACGAGATTGAAAGCGAGATCACAACTATTGCACCCGCATCCTCTGATAGCGCTTCCGGGGTAGTCACTTTTAACGTGCACCTGACCCTCGATCAGAGTGACCTGCCGATTCTGGTGGGGATGACGGCTAATGCAGACCTAATAACTGAGGTTGGAGAAAATGTGCTACTGGTGCCGAATGCGGCCATTACTGCTGACCGTGACAAGGGGACTTACTCCGTTAACTTGGTTCGTACTACAGAAGACGGCAGCAAGTCCATCACCCCCATCGATGTGACGATTGGGCTAAAAGACGATGATTTCACGCAGATTGTGAGTGGTCTGGTTGAAGGCGACGTCGTCGTGTTAGGCGACTTCGACGCGCCCACGCAGACCTTTGGTCCTGGCGGCGATGGTGACCAAGATGGACCTCCCGATTTTTGAGCCGACTAATTCGCATAGGGAAGGACCCTGGGAACACAAGATGAATAAAAAAACAAAGCAGATAATAACAGAGACGCCACCCGCAGTTACCAGTAGCGTATTGCCAGAATCGCTCGCTATGAATAACGTCATCGAAATGACGAATATCACGAAGAGCTATGAAATGGGCGAACAGGTTGTGCACGCGTTGCGTGGTGTAGACCTCACCATAAAAGAGAGCGAATATGTGGCCATTATGGGCCCGTCCGGGTCAGGCAAAAGCACATTGATGAATATGATTGGCGTGCTGGACGTACCCAATAGCGGTGTCTATTTATTAGACGGCGAGGATGTCAGTGAACTGAGCAGCGATGATCGAGCCCGAATCCGCAATAAACGCATCGGCTTTGTTTTTCAGCAATTTAATCTTCTTGCGCGGACACCCGCCCTCAAACAAGTCAGCTTGCCCCTAATGTACTCAGGGGTCGCGCGAAGCGAACGGTTGCGGCATGCCGCCGAAGCGCTTACGAAGGTTGGCTTGGCAGATCGTATGGATCACCGCCCGGACGAACTGTCCGGCGGCCAACAGCAACGTGTCGCCATCGCGCGCGCGCTGGTAACACGGCCAAGCATCATCCTGGCCGATGAGCCCACCGGCGCTCTGGACTCCCAAACCGGCGACGAGATCATGGATCTATTTAGCAAGCTTAACCAACAGGGAATGACAATCATTACCGTAACTCACGAGTCCATGGTTGCCGAGCGCGCACACCGAGTTATCTGGCTCAGAGATGGGCTGATTGTGAACGGGGACCAGTAATTAACAACATGGTGACTCTTTTTTGAACTCAAAGAATTACAGAAATGGTAAACGAAAATCGTCAACAGCGAAATCTATAGGAGTGTGATTATGGATATTACGGAAAGCTTCACAACCGCCCTGGATGCAATCTTGGCCAATAGAATGCGATCCATTCTGACGATGCTGGGGGTGATCATCGGCGTGGCTTCTGTTATTGCCTTGATGGCCATTGGCAATGGATTTAGCGAGGACATCACCAATCAAATCACCTCTATTGGCACGAATTTAATAAACGTCTCCACTGATGTCGAGGGCAGCGGCGGATATCAAGCCTTGAGCTTCAATGACGTAGAAGCTCTTTCAGATCCCCTCAATGTACCTAGCGTCAGCGACATTACGGCCAAGATCGACGGCAACGTGGCGGTGGTATTTGGAGGTGAATCAAAAACCACTACTGTCTCCGGCATCATGGCTAATTACCTGGAAATGAATAGCCTGGACGAATTCCAGCTAGGTGATGGATTAACTAATAACGATCTAGACACGAGCGCAAGGGTGGCCGTATTGGGCGCGGGGATTGCTTCAGAGTTGTTTGGCACAGAATTTCCCGTAGGTGAACAGATCCGAATCAATGGAGTCAGTTATGAAGTGGTAGGCGTGTTAGAGGAATCTGGGGGCGGATTGGCCGGCAACACTGATGACACGGTTTACGTACCCTTGACGACTGCCCAAAGCCGGCTGTATACAGATCGGACACGAAGCGGCGATAAAATAGTGTCCTCCATTACGATGCAAGCGGCCGACAGCGAATCAGTTGAGCAGGCCATCAACGAGATTACGAAAACGCTGCGAGATAGACATGGTATTAACTATGGGGATGACGATGACTTTAGGATTTTTGATCAGTCGAGCCTCCTGGACACGGTAAACACGGTTATCGGGTCAATGACCGCATTTCTAGGTGCTATTGCGGCCATTTCCCTGGTAGTTGGCGGCATCGGCATTATGAACATCATGCTGGTCAGTGTTACTGAACGAACACGCGAGATTGGCATACGAAAGGCTATTGGGGCGCTTCGAAGGGATATTTTGACGCAGTTTCTTTTGGAATCGATGGTGCTCAGCTTGCTGGGCGGTGCCATAGGAATAATGTTGGGATGGGCTATTTCGTCTCTCGCGGGCACAATATTCGATCTCACGATGGCTATTGACTTGGGTACTGTGCTGCTATCTGCAAGTTTTGCGGCGGCGGTGGGTCTCATCTTTGGCATTTACCCGGCCTGGCGCGCATCCAATTTGCGTCCAATTGAAGCTCTGCGCTATGAGTAGCAACGACAACCCTTTGCCACCAAGCAATACGCGCCGTAGGCGACGTGAGAGCGACCGCAAATACCTGATCCTGGTATTATTTACCTTGGTGGTTGTTGGCGGTTTTTTAATAGCGGTAATCTACGGACCCGAAGCATTATTGACCGCCCTACCCTGTCTATTGGGTGGGGCAGCGCTGATTCTGCTGCCCTGGCTGTTGCTAACAGCCATGCAGAATTGGCGCGAACGGTTGGAAAACAAAGCTAGAAACGAGGCATTTGAGCCTAGTGATGACAGAAAAGGAGATATTCCGTAAATGCACGTGTGAACCGTCAGGCGACTTCCATTCGTTTGGCAGGTAGAAAAAACACGGCAGGGATACTTAGCAAGGCAAGGAAAGCGGCTACAGTGAAGGCGATATTTAAGTCAAAAGCGTCGGCAAACATACCTACCACCCATATTCCCAAAGCTCGTATCAGAAAGTTAAGCGCCAGAAAGGTGCCATTGCCCAAGGCCCGGTTTTCCGGGAACTGATCTTGAACGGTAGCCAACATGACTGGTTGGGGTGATATCGATATGAAGCCCAACAGCAGAAGCAAGGGCAATGCTAGCCAGGCAGGCCCGTAGACAAAAGCGAGAAGCAATATTGGGGCTGTACACAACAAGAAGAATAAAACGCGTTTGCGGCCGAAGCGGTCACTCAGCGTACCAGAAAGCAAGGCGCCCGCCACACCCGCCGCTTCTAAAACGGTCAATGACGCGGCCGCCAACCACAACGTCCCTTCCCGTACATCACTCATGTAGATGGGTAAATAGGTAGTCAGAGCCGCGAGCATGAAAATACGGCCGAGCAGCAGCCAGGTTAAGGGTGGAAAAACACGTCGTGCTTGTGGCCAAAATGTGGACAAGGAAGCGCCGTTTTGGTTGCGAGGGGTGGCGGGTACCCGTCTCAAGCGGAAATAGAGAAATAGGGACATCAACCAGCCTACTGCCGCCAGTCGCCAGATGCCATCCAATCCAAACCAAGCCACGCCAGCGACGACAAATAAGGGTCCAATCGCCCGTGCAAACTCTCCGGCTGCCATAAAAATACTCATCCCTGCCCCAACACGCCGCCCAGATACTTTGGCGATCATGGCTGGAGCCGGCGCATGGAAGGCAGCGATGCTAAGACCCGCTGCAAACAGTAGGAGCGCTAGGGCAACGTAACTTGACACCAGACCGATGCTGCTAAAAAAAGTCGCCGTTAGGGCAGGTGCCAGAATGACGAAGTAACGCACGCTGATCCTATCAGCCATATAACCAATAAAAGGATTGAGCAAGCTGGGTATTTGAGTAAAGATGACGAGGCTGCCGGCCAACGTATAGCTTAGACCCATGCTCTTTTGAATCAATGGGAGTAGTGGAGTTAGAAAGGAGCTGTAAACATCATGAGTGAGATGCCCAGCTGCGATGGAGCCTACTTGACCAGTTTGGAATGCGCCGGACACCGCTTCATCTTGCATGGCCGATTTTTCATCGAGGGCGTGGATAATGGTTGCTTGAGGATCAGACATAGGCGGGTATTTTATCTGATGCGTAATCGTGATCCTAACTGGTTAGCGATTTACTTAGGTACTGCACTGGCCCTGCACAATTTCTGCAGATTCGTTTGCGAAAATAGATGTGTGGCACTTATGCGACCTGGTGCGAAACCCGGTTGAAGATGGTAGGGTGAAGTGCTAAAGTATGTTCATCAGGAGAAATAAGGGAACTGCGATGATGACTTTGTCTGGCGATAAACTTATCGCAACCCTTAGCTAGCAGTATGGCCAATGAGAGAATTCTGGTCGTGGACGACGACCGCGAAGTGGTGCGACTTATGCGTGCCTACCTGGAACAGGCCGGGTACGAAGTCTTGGTCGCCTATGATGGCGAATCGGCCGTCCATAACTTACGGCGAGAAAAGCCGGATCTTGTTCTCCTCGATCTGATGCTTCCCGACCGGGATGGTTACGATATCACCAGGCTGGCACGCCGGGATCCCTCGCTTGCACATATTCCGATCATAATGCTGACAGCACGTGTAGATGATACGGACAAAATCATTGGACTGGAGCTTGGGGCAGATGATTACGTAACCAAACCTTACAATCCTCGCGAGGTGGTCGCACGGGTCAGGGCACGCCTGCGGAACCAAGATGCCTTCCTAACCAACACATTGCGCGTTGGGAGGCTGGAAATGGATGTGGACCGGCGAATTGTCGAGGTCGATGGTCAGTCAATCGATCTGACACCAACCGAGTTCAACTTACTACACGTCCTCATGCAGCAAGAAGGATTTGTTTTTACTCGTAGCGATTTGATCCGCAAAGGAATGGGGCTCGACTATGAAGGGCTGGAACGAACGCTTGACAGCCACATTCGCAATTTACGGCAAAAGATCGAGCCAGACCCGCGCAATCCCACTTATATCCACACCGTGTACGGCGTTGGATATCGATTGACTGCCAGCACATGAACCGCCTTTGGATTCGTCTAAGTTTACTATTTACGGCCGTAGTTGTCGTTGCGGTTCTGGCCATCACATTAACCGTGCGTCTGACCAGTAGTGGGAGCCGTGACTCTGAGAACCCGCCTCCACCTGAGGTTATCGAGTATTTCGAAAGCCAGCGTCGCACGGACTTCGCTCCGGACGTGACGGTTGTAGCCATTGTCGTCGGCGTCATTGCCATTAGCGCCGGTGTATGGATGAGTCGCAGCCTCACCAAGCCATTATCTGAGTTGGAGGATGGCGCGGGCGCAATTGCAGGGCAAGACTTGAGCCACCGCGTTCCTGTACATGGCAGCCAGGAAATGGTGGCGGTGGCCATCGCCTTTAACAATATGGCGGCACAGTTGGAACAAGAGGAAAAGCTGCGCCGCAACCTCTTGGCCGATGTGACTCACGAATTGCGCCATCCGGTCCATATTTTACAGGGCAATTTGCAGGCAATCCTGGACGATGTGTACCCTCTTAACAAGGATGAAATAATGCGCCTGGTCGATCAGACTCAGCATTTATCAGTGTTGGTGAATGATCTACACGTCCTGGCTCAAGCGGAGGCACAACAATTGCCTCTTTTTAAACAGGAAACGGATATCGCGACGCTTGTAAAACAGACGGCCTCCTCATTCAACCCCCTTGCGTCTGCCAGAAACATCGATTTACGTGTGGAGCTGTTGGGCACCATGCCCGAGAAGGTCACTATCGATAGAGCCCGCATGCGCCAGGCTATACACAATTTACTTGATAATGCCCTGCGCCACACGCCAAATGGTGGGACGATCACGGTTTCGGTCGAACAAGTTCAGGGCAATCTGCAAATATGGATTGCTGACACTGGTGAAGGTATCCCTGCCGATCAATTACCGTACGTCTTTGAACGATTTTACCGGATCGACAAGGCTCGCAGTCGTGATAGAAACAGCACGGGTTTAGGGCTGGCAATCGTCAAAGCAATTGTCGAAGCCCACGAGAGTTCCATAACAGTCACCAGCCCGGGAAGCGGACAAGGTAGCGTTTTTATCATATCCATGCCCCTGGAAAGAACTTGAGGAGAATATAATGAACGGTGGTGAACTTATAGCTCAGGTATTACGCAACCAGGGTGTTCAATTTCTTTTCACGCTCTGTGGGGGTCATATCTCGCCGATATTGGTGGGAGCCAAGCGGCAGGGCATTCGAGTTATCGATACGCGACATGAAGCTACGGCTGTTTTTGCAGCGGATGCAACTGCCCGGTTGACAGGAATTCCAGGAGTTGCAGCGGTGACGGCGGGCCCCGGCGTCACCAATACCGTGACGGCCGTTAAGAACGCACAGGCAGCACAGTCGCCAGTGGTACTAATCGGCGGAGCAGTGCCGACCGCGCTTCGTGGGCGCGGCGCATTACAGGATATTGACCAGCTCTCATTGCTCAAATCGGC
>JAACFF010000578.1 GCA_009937635.1 Chloroflexota bacterium | reverse complement strand
AAGGACGAGACGCCGATATCACCCTATTCGATTTGAGTAACTGTGATGAAGAAGGCTGCGACTACCAGATTCTGCCTAGTATTCCGATATGGTCTCCGGACGGATCACAAGCGGTTTTTAGTGACCGGCCCAACGCTCAGCTCGGTCTTTTGCAGAGCGGACACCGGACGATTCTTTTTGACTCGTCAGCCGACACTCAGACATTACAGCTTTATTACGGCGACCGTCAGACCCTGACAGAAAGCGAACCGCTAACGGCCGTCGCTGATTTGACGTATTTTGGTGAAGGTCACGCACCATTCTGGCTAGACAATGAAACAGTGGCGTACGTAGCCCTGGCTAACGGCCGTTTTTCCCGCCCCGGTCAGAAGATCGTATATACACCGGCAGGGCAGGACGAACCCCAGACCTTGCTCACCACGGATGATCTGCTGGATAATCTTCCAAACAAGACATCTATCGCACGCATATTTTGGATTCACTATGCAATGGTGCACCCCACTGACTCGAACATCTTATTTGTGGTTGCCTTTAGCGCGTGGGATCAACAAGCTCACATTTTCTCCTATGATCGTGTTAACGGTGAAACGCAATATCTGATGAGCGCAGGCTATGCAGCCAACCACACTTTGGGGCTTTCTCCAGACGGACGATTTCAGGTATTAACCGGCCAGGACATCGATGATCCGGATCCCGACCGCAAAAACAGCTTGCTATTGCTGCACGATTTTGCGCGGGATGAAACCACCCCATTTCTCACCGTAGCCGCCGATTTCCCACCCTTTCCCTCTTACGACTGGTCTGCTGATGGTGAGTGGTTAGCCATGATGCTAGACGCCAACCTGGTGGGATTGTATGCTCCACAATTTGGCGCTCTTCAACTTGTCGGAACCAATGCGGACAATTGCGCGTCCCCCACCTGGGTTAATCGGTGAGGAATTGCTGCATAAAAGGAGAGCTTGACGCTACAATTCGCTGGAGATAGAATCCAATTTCGCTTACCTGAAATCATTATCCTGGCTAGATTAGCTTCGAACAAGGAATAGTACGGGAGATTGAGGTGCAAATCCTTCTTTGCACGATCATCGGTCTTCAGCGTTATTAAAATCAGTATGAAAAAGAGATATCACTTTTGGATAACCGGCTGTCAAATGAATTATGCCGACGCGCGGCGTGTAGCCTCTGAATTGGAAAAACTGGGCTACAGTGCTACACCACACGCCGAAGATGCCGATGTAATCGTTCTTGAAACATGCACCGTCAGGCAGCAGTCGGAAGACAAAGCGTATAACAAACTTCATAGCTTACGCCCTATGAAACAAAAGCGTCCGGATCTCACCGTTGCCGTCATGGGCTGTGTCGTCGGTGTGCGTGGAAATCAATCGCTAGAAGAAAAATTCCCATTTGTCGATGTATTTATGGAGCCGTCCACTGACGGTCTTCCGCTCATTTCCCAATTGCAACAAGAGGAAGACCACACTCTTGAGCAGACATCCACTGCCAAACGCCACGGATTACAGGACGGGGAAATCATCCTTCCAGCCGATCAACGTGGGAAACTGGTCTCGGCTCCTGTGTCCATTGTCTATGGCTGTTCCCATGCCTGCGCCTTCTGTATCATACCTCAGCAGCGCGGAGTCGAGAGATCTCGCCCAATAGGTACAATTGCATCCGAAGTACGTTCTCTGGTTTCCCAGGGAGTTAAAGAGGTAGTCCTCCTGGGCCAAATCGTTGATCGTTACGGCTATGATGTTGCTAACGGTCCAGACCTGGCTGACTTGCTGGCAACGATCAACGATGTCGACGGGCTACAACGTATCCGTTTCTTGACCAGCCACCCCAACTACATGACGGACAGAATCCTACACGCCGTCGCCGATCTGCCTAAGGTCATGCCACAAATAGAAATCCCGATCCAGGCTGGCGATAACGATATTCTGCGAGATATGAAACGCGGCTATACGCGTGAGGAGTATCGCGATCTGATTCACCATGTGCGTGCTACCATTCCTGGCGCTGCCATTCATAGCGACATCATCGTTGGTTTTCCCGGTGAAACCAGGGAGCAATTCCAGAAAACCTATGATATCCTTGATGAATTACGTTTGGACAAAGTGCATTTGGCCCGCTATAGTCCTCGTCCCGGCACGGTGAGTGAACGCCGTATGGCAGACGATGTACCCGATGTGGAAAAGCGTCGCCGTTTTCACGCGCTAGAATCCTTGCAGAAGGAAATATTGCAAGAGGAAATGCGTCACTATGTGGGGCAAATGGTCGAGGTGCTAGTTGAAGGCAAACATAAGGGTCGCTGGCGCGGCCGAAATCCTCAGAATAAGCTCGTTTTCTTTAACGATCCGGGCGATCAAAAAGGAAAACTGGTGCAGGTGCTAGTAAACCATGCTGGCCCATGGAGCATGTCGGGCACGATGGCAAGTAGGAGCCAATCATCGGCAATTAAAGATCGCAGAGACCAAACAAGTGATACTATCCCACTAACTGTTTTCTAGCTTCTGCTAAAGAAAGCTCCAATTAGGCAATTACAAACTGCGCAGACTTAACTTTACCGCTACTCAACACGTCGGTCAGATCATCTCCAGCGTTCACCATGTAGACGACCATACCGTTGGCTTGCAGCAGCTGCAACAATGGCTGCGATGAACGCATGCTTCCAAAAGATGATGGATTCACCAGTACGGATACGACCCGCAATCCTCGACGCATAAGCTCACGTGCCGCTGTGGCCCACTTTTCGTTGGGATCGGGTGTGATCACAACCACAGTCGTACCCCGTGGCATCAAATGCATCTCCGCCTGTATTACATCCGATATAGGTACCTGTCCCTCCGCGCGTAAAACAGCCAACGTTTCCAGGATCCGGTTCAACTGGCGACTGCCGCGATCCGCCTGAACAGCTTCATTGGACTGCCCGTAAGCCAACATGCCCACAGCCCGATC
>JAACFF010000176.1 GCA_009937635.1 Chloroflexota bacterium | reverse complement strand
CGTCTTCTATGCTGCTGATGCCGCCGTTTTGCCTGAGAACCGTTAGTAGAGCGACCAGCACTGCACGATCGTCGGCGTGGATCTTGCTCTTGTCCCGCTCCCAATCACTAACGGCCGCTCCCGAATAGCCCGCATCCCCCAGCACCACACCCATCAATTCGCCAAAACGTTCCTGGGTGAGCAAACCACCCCGCTGCGGGTCCTCACATTGGCGGCGGTAGATACGAAGCTGTTCTCCGAAACTTTTCATATTCCCTTCTTGTGTAGGCGCGCGCCCCCGTGTGCGCCCCTACTTTTAAGCGCCACTTAAGTGAATTTAAGCGTTACCCCCTTCATAACATGAACATTAGCCCCTATTCTGACAGTGTATTCAGCAGCTGAAACCATTTAACAATTGACCAGCAAACGGCCGTTGAGCGTCTCATGAGCGAGCCGGCAGAGGACCCCGGCCCGGGCGCCACACTCAGCGAGCCTTTTTCACCTATGTGAGGAGGCTTGAGATGTTCACGACCAGCAATAAGACCATTACCCGATGCCGATTAGCGGCTCTAATCTTCCTGACCTTTGTCAGCCTATATGCCGTACCCTTGGCTCTGGCCGGTCCAACTTGTTCACCCACACCGACCGGATGCTAACCTAAAAAGCGGCGAGTTTGCGAGTGGCAGTTATGCGAGTTTCCCTGCTCGCCCCTCGCTACTCGCCCCTCATAACTCACCTCTTATCTCCGAATATTTGGCCAATAATTCCTTGCCCCAACCGTCGTTAGGAAATTCTGCACAGATGGCGATCGTTTCTTCAAGGAAGGGAAGCGCTTCCTGGGGGCAGCCCATGGCCAGCTTCGTTTCCGCCATGGTGCCCAAAGTGTTAGCCAGCATGAGACGGCCGCCACTCTGCCGCCAGAGGATGATGCTCTCCTTCAAAGTTCGCTCCGATTCCTCCAGACGGCCCATTTCCAGGTATACGCTGCCTAAATTGTTGGCCAGAAGGGCCCTTAAGTAATTGTCTTCCATACGCCTCAGGGCCGGCGAATTGGCCCGCTTGTACGCTTCTTCCGCTTCGACCAGCCGCTTCAGATTTAGATAAAGCGTGCCCAAAGTGAGTTCTATGCGCACTTTATCCAATTCATGCTCTGTTGGTTCCAGGATTATCAGCGCTTCTTGACAATAGGGAAGTGCATCTTCATTCCGGCCATCACGCTCCAACGTTATGGTCAGGTTCATAAGTGAACGGGCCAGTAAGGCGGGCCGGTCAATGGACCGGTAGGCGTCGACCGCCTGTCGTAGCCAGGTTTCGGCCGTCTCCAACTTACCACGGCCGAGGGCAATCAGGCCTAGAATAGTGGCCGTCGCACCAAACTGTTCCGCATCACCGCCGAATTCTGTAAATCCAGCGAGCGCCTTTTCTCCATGGCGTACAGCCTCATCATATTGGCGTAGGCTCCAATAGGTTTGGCTCAGATTCAAGCGTGACTTTGCAATCAGTAGCTGATCGCCCGTTTCGGTCGCCAATGCTTCCTCACGTCGATGCTTGGCTATCGATTCTTCCCACTGGCGATTGAGCCGGTAGCACTGTCCAAGCCGGTCTAGAAGACGAACTTGCAATGCGGCATCCGCTTCCCCACAATTATTTTCAGCTTCTTCAAGTAGAGGAATCCAACGCCGCCAGTAACCCCGTCGTTCGATGAGCGGGTAAATTTGCAGGATCAATCTGGCCGCATCACAAAGTGTACTTTCCAGGCCCATGCCGAACCGCGCCGCACGGTAGAGATTGTGCCGTTCGTCATCCAGGCGATGCAGGGTTCTATCATCCAACTCCTTGGACCTTATTAGCCAATACGCCAGATTGGCCGAAACGCTTTCAGAAAAATCAGCTGATGGCATCCACGACCCTATAACAATTCACTTTAGCGGCTGGTTTCTTATGCTTCCTCCGGCCAATCGATGATCTCCGTTCTTAAAAACGTCTCCGTCAGACGATGGATGCTATAACGTCTTTCGCGCACATCACCGCGCACCTCTAGTAAGGAGCGTGAAAACAGTTCTGTCACGGCCGTCCACAGGCTTCCTTCTTCCAGGCCACTTATAGCCATCATCTGTGCGGGCAGCGCCCCAGTTTCTGCCACCAAAGGCATTGCTTGCAGCAGTTGTTGTCCCTCCGGGCTCAACGAGCGCCACGCCCTCCAATAAATGTGCCGGTACAGCCCCTCAATAGGACCTGGACGGCTGCTTGATAACCCTTCGAGGATTTGAGGGAGCGGTAGGACGGCCGCCAGCCCGGCGACCAGTTTCAACGCCAGCGGATTGCCTCCGCTGACCTCGTAAATCGCCTCATAGTCGGCCTCATTCGCCGCCGCCAGCGCTTGCGAGCCAATCGTCTCCGCGTGGTGGCGTAGTAAAGCAGCAGCGTCATTAAAGGGCAGTTCTTCTACGGAACGGAAAAAGGCAGGCGCCGAAACGGTTGGGCGGGCGCGGGTGGTCAATAGGAATTTGCTGGGGTTCACCAGTCGCCGCGCCTGGGCCAGGATGAATTGAGTAAGGCTCTCTTTTTCCAGGTCATCGATGATGACCAGTGACGGCCGTTCGTGCAAAGATCCGGCCAGGCGCTCCATCCGTGCATCCAGATCCCCATCACTACCACCGGCCACGCCGAGTTTTTCCAACAAGGTGGCCAAGAGAAGTTCCCAAGAGGCTTCTTCAGAAGTAAGAGGCTCACCCAAGGGATCCCTACCCGCGCGTAGCCAGACCACCTGCTCAAAAGCCAGGGCAGGTATTAGGCGGCGAACGACCGCATCTGCCAGGCTCGTCTTGCCAATGCCGCCGATACCCGCGATGGCCACCACATAAGGTTCGCCGTCCCGCAACAACTGCTCAATAATTTCCTGTTTTATTTCCTGGAAGCCGAACAATTGCGTATAGGGGGCTACAGGCAGCGCGGACAATAAATGCTCGTACTGCGCATCCCGCAGCTTGCGTTCTTGACTGTACAAAATCTGGGTCAGACCTTCAATAGCTGTGCGCTGCCAACGGTTCACCTGATCTGGACTGGCGTGCAGGTGGGCCGCAACCTGGCGGGTGATGCGCCCTTCGATAAATCGTTCGCGTAGGACGGCCGCCCCCGTCTCATCTTGTTCTTCCAGTTTTTCAATGGCCCGGGTCAAAACCGCGTTGGTCGCTTTCCGCCTGTTGAGTGGATTTTGCCAATCGTCGACGTTTTCTCTCTCCCCTTGGACCAGCAGCAGGGATTCAAGCAGATCACCATCCCATTCTCCCAGGCGGTTCCAGTTAGACAACGCCAGATGGACGGCTGAAAATAGTTGCTCGCTATTAAGTTGAGTATTGAGACGCATTACTCTCTCTTCTGTCAATACCAAAGCGTACTACCGGCAAAACACCTTGTGCATACATCATATATCACTCTGCGCGGTTTTGCTACCACCTCCATCCACTCGTTCGCACGAATCTGCACAAGAACGACACATCCGCGCATACCACGCCGCCTATAATGAGACTGAGCAATTGGCCCTTTGAACATGTACCCCATTGCAAGAGTTACCCCATGAAATACATTTACTTCTTCAATGAACCCCGAGCCTCAGAACGAGCCCTGGTTGGAGGAAAAGGATCTAATCTGGGCAAGATGACCACGGCCGGCTTCCCCGTTCCCCCTGGATTTTGCATCGCCGCCGAGGCTTATCGCTACTTGATCGAGATCACTGGTCTAAACCCCATCATAAGTTGCAAGGTTGAGGGCATTGACTTTCAAGATCCGCATGCGCTCGCCGAGACAGCTGCTGCTATCCGCGAACTGATCGGCCAACAACCCATCCCTTTGGAGATCGCCCAGGAAATCGAAGCCGCTTATGAGCAGTTAGACGCCCAAGTGGGAGAACGGCAAGATCGTAGATTGTCCGTCGCCGTCCGTTCATCGCCAACGGCCGGCGATTTGCCGGATGCTTCCTTTGCCGGCCAACAAGATACTTACCTGAACATACGCGGCCGTACCTCACTTCTGACCCACGTGCGCCGTTGTTGGACCTCCCTCTGGACGGCCAGGGCTATCGTTTACCGCCAAAAACTGGGCTATGATCACCTTCAGGTGGTACTGACGGTCGTCGTACAGGCCATGGTCGAACCGCAAACAGCGGGCAGCATCTTTACCACCAATCCCGCCAACGGGAACCGTGACCAATGTGTGATCAACGCCAGTTGGGGATTGGGTCAAGCCATCGCCTGCGGCATTGTTTCTCCGGACAATTACATCGTGACTAAAGCGGACGGCCGCATCATCGAAAAACATATTGCTTGCAAGGAGCGCATGATCATTTCCAACCAGGAAGGTGGGGCGGTTGGGGTAGAAACCGCTGCCCATTTACGCGACGTCCCCGCGTTAAGCGAACACCAGGTGGCGCATTTAACTGCGCTCTCCTCCCGTATTGAAGAATATTTTGGCCAGCCGCAGGATATCAAATGGGCCAATCAAGAAAACCGATGGTACATCCTCCAGTCACGACCGATCACGACCATGCATCATCTGCGCACAGTCGCGCAGGAAGTTGCATAAGCGTGACAATCCAGCGCAGACAATTCACGTTATCCTGAAAGCAGATTGAATTTCACAGGGTTGGGCGGGATTACGTAGTCTCGCTGCAGTCCTTTCGGTGAGACTCTGGGGGCGGTTCCCACTGGCACGGCCGGCTGGCCAACTTTCGCCAGCCGGCCATGCCCCAAGGCTTGCCCTGCTACGATGGAGGTTTACTATGGGATTTTGGGAACGTATCAAATTACTCTTCAAAATTCGCACTTCCGCGGAGTTAGACCAGTTGGAGGATCCCCGTGAAGTGCTCGACTACGCTGTTCATGAGCAGGAAGCGTTTCTACAGACTGTACGCCGTGGTTTAGTAGATGTAGCCGCTGCCAAACAACAGTTGGCGCAGCAGGTAAAAACGGCCGACGCGCGAATCCCCAGACTGGAAGATCAAGCCCGCCAGGCTGTGGCTGCTGACCGCGAAGATCTGGCCCGCATGGCATTGAACCGCAAGCAGACGGCCGTTTATGAATTGGAAGGTCTTGAATTACAGTTGGCGGAATTGGAGGATGAGGAACGCAAACTCATCGCTGCCGAACAGCAGATTGCTGACCGCGTCGCTTCCTTCCGCATCCACCGTGAAGCAACGTCTGCCCGCTATACCGCTGCGGAGACCCAGGTCAAGATCGGCGAAACCCTGGGTGGCGTCTCCGGAGAGTTAGGTGAGTTGAGCCTGGCCCTGGGCCGGGCGGAAGAGAAGACCCGTCAAATGATAGCCCGCGCCTCGGCCTTGGATGCACTCATGACCGGCGGATCTCTCGGGCCATCTGTCCTCCAAGGAGAAGACATGGTGCAACGTGAACTGCGTCAGATCGCGGCAACCAACGCCGTGGAACAAGAATTGGCCGCCCTAAAAGCGGCCGAAAAAGCGCAAATGCTACCATTGCCGGCCGTCGTCGAAGCCGAAGCGGATGGGTTGTAGTTGGCGATCGTCACTAAATATTAGAAGGCTGCCAACTGAATCCTGATAGTTATTTTTAAGGAGAGTAGATGGGCTAGCGCCCACCACCATGAACGTAAAGCAACCTTTCCAGGTTGCGATCAAGCTGGAAAGCTTGATTTACAGAGGAGCGTGTTTCATGTCACAAACTTATGTTGAAAAACCGGATCCAACCGTTCAAGAAGCGGACAGTTCCCAGAATGGCCAATCCCAATCGCCCAGTTGGACACAAATGATTTCCGAGGACAGTGTCACCAGTGATCAGGATTTGGCGTACGGACAACCGGTCATTGTCGCCGTACGCTGGTTGATGATCATCTCCGGATTGATTTTGGCTATCTGGAATGTGAACAATTTGCAGGAGCTTCGCCTATCAATCATTGTTATCTTCTTACTGGCGATCACTAACTTTTACCTGCAAGCCCAATTGCTTGTTAAGAAGCCAGTAATTAAGCCGGTCGTTTACGCATCGAGCGCCGCCGATCTGATACTGATCACCTTCCTGGTGGCTATGCAGGGTGGATACAATTCCAGCATCTATGTATATTACCTGCCCGCTATCGCCGCATTCTCGGTTGCCTTCCCACGTTGGCTGACTGGCCTGTATGTGCTTTTCCTGATGGTGGTGTATTGGATCATTGCCTCGTTGTCTCCCGGTAGCGAGCAGATGATTATCGTCGTTCGCCTCTTAATGATCGCCGCCGTCGCCTTCTGTGGCGCTCTTTTCCTGGCCATTGAGCGCTCACGCCGCCAGGAAGCGAGTAAAGATGCAGAGGGTTTACGATTGGCAATTAGTGATTGACGATTTTGGAATTTATATTTATTTGAGGAGGCAATCTCATGCAATCCCAAAGAAACTCAGCTCAAGAAACGGCCGAAGACATTTTCTTTGGCCAACTAGTAATTATTTACGCCCGTTGGTTCGTGATCGTGGCCATGGTTATCCTGGCCCTCTGGTCGACCAGCAGCGTTGCTCAACTGGTGGGTGCGGTGATTTTCATCGTACCCCTGATGGCCATCAACTTCTTCGTCCATGGCCGCTACCTGATGGAAAAACCGGTTAACAAGATGTTGCTAACGATTCTAAGCGCGGTCGATATCTTGATTATCACGCTGCTCATTTTCCTCTGGCCGAACGAAAACGGCTTGCTGAGCCAGTTTTACATCTTTTACTACCCGCTCATCCTGGCGTTCGCCTTTGTTTCTGTGGCCCGAAACAGCATCATGTACACTGTATTCACCCTGGTGCTTTACACGGCCGCTTGCACGATCATCGATGCACCCTTGGTATTGGAATCGGTTTGGCTGGAGAGGCTCACCATTCGCCTGATCACCATGGCAGCCATGGGGCTTCTCGGCGCTTATTACTGGCGCATCCAGCGCTCCAGACTGCGCGCAGCCACCGGACTTGAGTTGGATCCCATCTAGACCGTCTATAGATTAAGATCCTGCACCAGGTTTACCAGATTTTCTTTACGTCTTCGCACTTTAGCATCTTTGTGTGGGACTCTTTATGCGAGGAGTGATGCCATGGCCAATCCATTTGGTCGCTTAGGTAAAAGAGTGAAAAAGGGTATGGAGGTACTCCTCTCGCCGGCTGAAGATCCGCGCCAGACCCATGTCTCGACCTTTGAACGGCAGCGTGGGCTCTTAGTCAAAGTTCAGACCGCGTTGCAGGAGGTTGCCACAGCCAAGAGTCGCTTGGAAGCCAAGGCGGCCGAAACCAGGGCCAAATTACCACAGTTGGAGGAATTAGCGGTCCAGGCCTTGCGTGAAGAACATGAAGACTTGGCCCGCCTGCGTCTCCAGCGCCGCCAACTGGCGGGCATCGAACTGCAAGGCCTGGAAAAGCAACTGCTGGAGATTGAGCGTGAAGAGCACCGCCTCTCTTTAACCGAACAACGACTCTCTAGCCAGCTGGCTGCTTTTTACACGCGGCAGGAGCTTATCGCCGCCCGTTATAGCGCGGCCGAAGCCCAGGTCCATATCGGCGAAGCATTGTCTGGCGTTTCCACCGAGCTGGCCGAACTCAGCCAGGCAATGGCCCAGGCTGAACGCAAATCAGTGCAGATGCAGGCCCGGGCAGCGGCCATAGACCGTCTGGTTGACGAGGGCTTATTAGAGATTCCGGCGGCCGTTGATCTGGCTGTTGGTGATGATTTTCTCGCTGAAGGTGAAATCGTCGACGTTGAAGAGCAGCTCACCGCGCTTAAGGCTGAAATCAAGGGCAAAGCCTAGGGCAAAAACACGGTCAAGATCAATTCTTGAAGCCATACCGGAATTTGTTATAATTGTGCCATTACAAATGGCACAATGACGCGAGCAACCGGATCTCACCTCTACGAACAAATAGCCGAATCCCTGCGACGGCGTATCGCGCAGGGCGATCTAAAGCCGGGCCAGCGTCTGCCTACCGTGCGCGATATGGCCCAACAGTGGGATTGTACGCCCAGTACGGTCAGTCGCGCCTATGCCACCCTTGCCGCAGAGGGCCTGGTTAGCGGTCACAGGGGGGGCGGAACCCGCGTTACCGAAAGCGTTTTGCCCCTGGAACACGCTTCGCTGCACTGGGCCACACTGATCAACCGCGCTGAACGCTTTTTGCTGGAAGCCGTTGGCCAGGGTTATACACCTCCCCAGGTGTCGACCGCTCTCTCCATGGCCATGGCCCGCTGGGAAACGTTGCAAGAGACTATTCCCATGACCATGTCCACGCCCGCCAAAACCCTATTGCGCTTCGTTGGAAGCCATGACTTGACCATGGACTTACTGGCCCGGCAATTGGCTGAGATGGCGCCCCCTCAACGACTAACGCTCTCCTTTCGCGGCAGCCTGGGTGGCCTGATGGCCCTGGCGCGCGGAGAGGCGGAGATAGCTGGTATCCATCTCTGGGATGAAGCCACTGACAGCTATAACACACCCTTTGTGGAACGAGTACTGCCAGGGCAGCGAGTCGCGCTTGTTACCCTGGCGGAACGTTCCCTGGGCCTTATTTTGCCCACGGGAAACCCACAGCAGATCCATGCCCTTGCCGATGTGGCTCATAGAGATGTTCGCTGGATAAACCGCCAGGCGGGTAGTGGCACACGGGTGTGGCTGGATGGACAACTTCGCCAGTTGGGAATAGAAACGGCCGTTATCGACGGCTACGATCAGGAAAAAATAACACATCTAGAGGTAGCGCAAGCCGTGCAGACAGAAGTCGCCACGGCCGGTCTAGGGATATACGCCGCCGCCGCCGCGTACGGCCTGGACTTTGTACCCCTTACTCAGGAGGTGTACCAATTGGTGATCACGCAGGCGATTTGGGAAACGGCCGCTTGCCAAACCCTGCTTGCAGTTTTAGGATCTCCAGCTTTTTTGGCAGCAATTGATGCCCTGGGTGGTTATGAAACAACAGCCACAGGCGAAATTAATTGGATATAAATGTCATAGAAGCGGAAACGACACGCGTCGTAGAGCCCTACCCTATTTGAAAATTTCAGCCGACACCTGATAGCTGATGGCTGGCAAATCTTAATAAGGAATTTCTACAATGAAAACAAAGCTGCTTATTCTTTTAGTCTTTGTCGCAAAAATGACGGCTTGTACGGGCAGACTCTCACCAGGCGCCGACCCTGTTGAACCTTCTACCGGGGAAGGGGCGGATGGTGCCCAGATTATTTTGGCCACAACAACCAGTACGGAAAATTCCGGCCTGTTGGCCCATATTTTGCCTGATTTTGAGACTAAATTTGGCGTCACCGCTGAAGTGGTTGCCGTAGGCACCGGGCAGGCTCTGCGACTGGGCGAAAGTGGGGATGCGGACGTGCTGCTGGTACATGCGCGTGCCCGCGAGGATGCCTTTATGGAAGCAGGGCATGGCTCACGTCGCGAAGATGTTATGTACAATGACTTTGTCATTCTCGGCCCGCCGCAAGATCCGGCAGGTATCCGGAGCCAGGGAGAAGCCGCTCGGGCTTTCCAGATGATCGCCGAATCTGAAGTTCCCTTTGTCTCCCGTGGCGACGATTCCGGAACCCATACCAAGGAAAAAGCGATTTGGGCCGCAGCAGACCTGGGACCGTCCGGCGATTGGTACATCTCGGCCGGGCAAGGTATGGGCGCGGTGTTGACCATGGCTGATGAGGAGTTGGCTTATACGCTGAGCGATAGAGCAACTTATCTTGCACGCACGACGGAGGGGACCGATCTGGAAATCTTAGCCGAAGGTGATCCCATCTTGTTCAACCCTTACGGCGTTATGGCCGTCAATCCTGGGAAGGGGGAGCATATCAAGTCCGAGCTAGCGAACCAATTTATTGATTGGCTTATCTCTGTGCCCACCCAGGAATTGATCGGGCAGTACGGTGTTGAGGAATTTGGCAGCCCACTTTTCATACCCGATTCTGAAGCATGGTTGGCGACCCAGATCGAATAGATTTTCATTTTTTCGCCATCATTGTACGGCAGGAATAACCAGCAAAGAATAGGTTGCTACAGAGGCACATTACCTATAAGATAAGGGCTATTAGATGCTGACAAGTCGCCAAATGCCTGGCAACCTCTTTCTGAATGACTGTAGTTAGATCCGACAATGAATGGCACGACCCAGCAAATGCTCAGAGTGAGCATAAGCTTGCCCTGCGCCCCATTCTCTATATTGGCTTGGCTTTGGTTTTATTTCTGGCCACCTTTTTTTACAGTTTCATTATTCCACTAACACCGGGACGATTGACCAGGCCGAGTGTCGCGTTATTCTCGGAATTGCCTCTATGGTCCATAATCGTTTCGCTTCCGTTTCCAGTCCCGCAAAATAGTTGGTCAGTTGCCGGCGCGCTTATTTTTGTCACCGCGATAGCATTTGCAACCTACGGTTTGGCCATATTCGTTAGCTGGAACCGTCAGGCAGGCAGGCGAACGCGCGCCTTCATTTTCCTTACATCCTATGTGTTTTTCTTTTTATCGGCGTTCTCTCTGCCAAATACAAGTACTGATATTTTTAATTACATAGTCAACGGCCGTATCGCGGCCGTTCACAACAGCAACCCCTACTATGTGACCGCTGATACATTTCCGGATGATCCCGTTTACCCATACGCTAGCAAAAACTATACTGGCCTGGCGGCCGATAAATTGCCAGCTTGGGTTTTGACCAATGTAGCGCTGGCTAGTCTGACTGGGGATCATGTTACAACAAACCTTTTGATTTATCGTCTGGCCTTGATGTTATTTAACATGGCGAACCTGATGCTGATTGCCATCATCGCGTACAGGCTTAATCCGCTTTTCGTATCAACAGCGCTTGTTATCTATGGGTGGAATCCGATTGTCATCGTTCACGCCCAAAGCAAAAGTGATACATTGATGGCTCTGCTGCTGTTGCTGGCCGTGCTATTCTTTGTCAGAGGGCATAGGCTTATCGCTGTTGGCGCTTTGGGCCTTTCAGTTATGGTTAAACTGATTACGCTGCCCCTGGCGGCCGTATATATGCTCAGTAATTTACGGCTACGAAATTGGCGCGTGTTGCTCGTGGACACCCTCACATTTGTCTTTCTGCCATTGTTGCTCTTTCTTCTGTTTTGGCAGGGTTCGGAGCTTACAACGCGCTTAATGGCTCTGTTTGGCGTTGCGGGCGCTGCAGCCCCTGGGATATTGCGACTCCTTCTGGTTGCTGGTTTTTGTTTGCTAATTCTGGCCGTAAGCTATTTTCAAGATGGCGGCATTAAAAAGCTGCTCTTGGGTTGGGCGCTGGTGATGCTATATTTTACTTTCTTTCTTACAAAGTTGGGCTTGTCTTGGTACCTAATAACCCTGCTGGCAATTGTGAGCCTGGTTTTCGATTGGCGTGTTGTTCTCGTTACGGGTGCGCTGTCTTTTACCTCTTTCTTTTTCACTGCCTGGTATGGTACGTTTACCAAAGCGTTTTCGTCCCCGGAACTATCGTCATTACCGACCTTCCTTGTCTACATCTTGTTGCCAGGACTAATTTCGCTGGGCATTATTCTGTTGGCCATAGGTTTGAGGAAGCTGCAGCTCCGGTGGTCAGACAATGCAACGCCATGATAGTTCACCCTTATTCTGAACTGGAACAATATGAACAACGGTAGTATTCGCCTGCGCCCTTTATGCTTTAGCAGCGCAGCTACGAGAATTCCCACCGGTGTGGTGGACGGATAATACCCCTATCATTATCCTCACTTGACACTTTCAGCGGGCAAACATGCCACTGGTAAT
>JAACFF010000577.1 GCA_009937635.1 Chloroflexota bacterium | reverse complement strand
GCTCTCGCGATTCCTGAACCTGTACGCGCCGATCGGCGCGTTTCTTCTGGGTCAAATGGCCCTTCCTCTAATCTTCAGGTCTTCTTATTATTAGTAAGCTCCCGCACCAATTCAAATCATGCTTTGCAATATGATAGGAACTTGATGTGCCTTGTGAAGAAGATGGATGGCAACCGGCAGACGAGACGGTGCAGCTAGGGGGCGATATTATGAATGGACAATTCTATCTACAGGTGCTAGTTTTCTTAGTTATCGTTCTTTTGACAGCGTGTGATGCCGATGGGAGTGCGGGTGCGGCAACTTCTCTAGAGCCTACCGCAACGGTAACACCTGATCCGGTTACTCAGGGCCACCAGGTGTTTGTGCGCATCTGCGCCCAATGCCACGGGGAAAACGCCGAGGGCTATGCCAACGAGCTTAACGCTCCTGCTCTGGACGCATCCGAACACGCCTTCCACCACCCAGACCAACAGATTCATGACTGGATTGTCAACGGCAAACTAGGCGTCGGCCGGCAGATGCCCCCATTAGGCGATCAACTGACGGATGGGGAAGTTCACGCTGTTATCGATTACTTGCACACACTCTGGACAGAAGAGCAACTAACAGCCCAACAAGATATTACATCCCGCTGGCCGGCCACACCGGAGCCTACCTGGACTCCCCAGCCTTAAAAACCTCCGATAAGTGATGCCTGTGTAGTTGCGCTGGACAAGCAGCGGCATACCTACGCGCGAAAAAACGGTACAATCTGCAGAGATACATTGAAAGATAAGGCGAAGTGCGATGGCTTACAAGATCCTTGTCGTCGATGACGAGAAAACACTGGTCGATACAGTCAAAGCATATATGGAGAATGAAGGTTACGCTGTACGTTCGGCCCTTGATGGTCCGGCGGCCGTTCGGGAGGCGCGGGCATTTCGACCAGACCTGGTTGTGCTAGATATCATGCTTCCGGGCATGGACGGTCTGGAAGTCCTTCGCCAACTGCGCCAGGAAACAAGGGACTCACAACTCCAAGATGTGTACGTGATCATGTTGACGGCTAAGGCCGACGAGACGGACAAGATCGTTGGACTGACCATGGGGGCCGACGACTACATGACCAAGCCATTCAGTCCTCGTGAGCTGGTAGCGCGGGTCAAGGCAGCTTTGAGGCGCATAAGGGGACAGAGCACGGCAAAAAGCAACCTGGTATTCAAGCGGATCAGAGTGGATGTGGACGCACACCTAGCCTGGAAAGACGAACAGCCAATTGAGCTGACCCCCATCGAGTTTGATCTCCTCCATGTGCTGGTACGAAACGCAGGACGTGCCTTGAGCAGAGAGCAACTGATCGAACAGGTGTGGGGTTACGATTACTACGGTGACGATCGGGTCGTGGATGTCCACGTCGGCCGACTGCGAAAGAAGATCGAAGATGACCCTTCCGAACCCACCTTGATAGCCACTGTTTGGGGAGCGGGTTATCGATTTGAGGATGAACCGGCATGAAGCTAATGAACACGTTGAGACAGCGGATCGGATGGAAACTATTCATCTCCTATTTGATCATCATAGTCGTTGGCGTTGTTTCACTTGCCATCACCGCTGAATTTGTTACGCCCTCCGCTATAGATCGCCACATGGCAGGTATGACGGTAATGATGGGGGGTAACATGGGCGGAATGATGGGCGACCTGAACGAGAGTGTGCGACAGGCGCTTAATGATATTCTGCTGATTGCGGCACTGGCCGCGACTGCAACCGCTGTTCTCGTTAGCACCTTTGTGACTCGCCGTATCGTGAGCCCAATCGAGGAAATGACGCAGGCTAGCCAACGCATCGCCGACGGGCGCTATGATGAGCGTGTTTTGGTTACTGGCGAGGACGAACTCAGTGAATTGGCCGGGTCTTTCAATCAAATGGCTCATACATTGGCCCAGACTGAAGAAAGACGCCGCCAGCTCATTGGCGATGTCGCCCACGAGTTGCGAACCCCGCTTAGCAGCATCCGAAGCGTGATGGAGGGTTTGGTAGACGGCGTACTGCCGGCTGAGTCGGCTACATTCCTCAGTGTTCAGAGTGAAGTCAGTCGTCTTCAACGTCTAGTACACGATTTAGAAGAGTTATCTCGGGCGGAAGCGGGTCAGATCCCTCTGGAAATGGAGTTGGTTGATACAACCACCTTGATCCATGCGGCCGCGGAGCGCCTGCGGCCGCAGTTCGAAGACAAGAATGTTCAATTGTCGTTGGAGCTGGCGCCCGATCTACCTAAACTGCGAGCCGATAGCGAGCGTATGACCCAGGTCTTGCTGAACTTGATGGGAAACGCACTACAGTACACGCCAGCCGGCGGCGAAGTTGCCGTTATCGCAAGGGCAGAAACGGGGACCATTACCATTAGCGTCCAAGATAACGGCATTGGCATCGCGCCGGAGCATCTGGACCATATCTTCGAGCGCTTCTACCGGGTGGATAAATCCCGATCACGTGCCGGAGGCGGTAGTGGGATCGGCCTGACCATCAGCGAACACATAATTGAAGCCCATGGTGGCAGCGTATCAGCCACCAGCCCGGGCCCTAATCAGGGAAGCACTTTCTCCATTACCCTGCCTCTTGACTACTGAGGTGTTGCCGGCCAATAGTAGATGCCGGAGCCAAAAGATCAGCCTCTAGGGAGCCTTCCCCACCCAGACAGGATTGTTACAAAATCGTCATACTTCCGTTAATGAGCCGACACAGCTGCCCGCTATTCTTCCTACAAATCAGATAGAGACCGAGGAAACACTCCCCGAATGCAATGAAGAAACAGAGTCGCCAACCGAAAACTGGCGATCTGCTACAAGACTCAAGAAGGAGACGACAAGAGATGTTTATGGGATTTGGCTTGATATTGACGATAGGCCTTGTGGCTGCGGCTGCGTATGCCTTGGGATGGCGACCGCAAAGCGCAGGCAGCTCGTTCACCACGGGCG
>JAACFF010000175.1 GCA_009937635.1 Chloroflexota bacterium | reverse complement strand
TGGTGATCTGGCTATTGCCTTATTTGCCCTGGTATTAGGCATTTTCATCTTTATCTGGCGGATTTGGTATCCTGAAGGCTCATACTTCCCCCTGCTGGGTCTTCCAATGGCCAGTTTACCCCAATATTTCTTCTTATTCGTCGTCGGTATTGTTGCTTACCGGCGCGATTGGCTGGCTAGCCTGTCAGACGACCGGTTCAGACTGTGGTTTTGGGTGGCCATTGTTCTGATCTTCGTCATTTTCCCGTCCCTACTTGTTCTCTCCGGCGCGTTGGAAGGCAATACAGATCCATTATTGGGTGGCCTTTATTGGCAGTCATTGGCCAGGTCGATTTGGGAACAATTCCTCTGCATGGCCATGATCATCGTCTTGTTGATCTGGTTTCGCAGACGCTTCAACCAGCAAGGCAAGATTACCAAGGCGATGTCAAGCAGCGCCTATGCGGTCTATTTTGTTCACGCCCCGCTGCTCGTTGCTGCAGGACTGTTATTCAGGGATGTCATGTTCCACCCACTGATTAAATTCGTTGTGATCGGCCCACTATCGGTAGCAATTTGTTTCCTAATTGGTAATTACCTCAGGAAACTGCCCCTAGTCAGACGTATCTTATGAACATTTCAAAATCGCCTGGTCGGTCTTGAAGGAAGTGTACAGAAAATCATGCCTGCAACAAAGATGAAAGAGATAAAGATCTTACTCGTTGACGATGTGGAGAGTGTGCGCCTAGGATTGGCTACCATTCTGCAACTAATGGACGACATCAATATCGTAGGTGAAGCCGGTGACGGGCTGGAAGCGATCCAGTTAGTTGGGCAGTTGAAGCCAGATGTCATCTTAATGGATCTGACGATGCCCAAACTGGATGGTTATGAGGCGACCAGACGTATAAAAAGGGAACATCCAGAAATCGGTATCATTGTGTTTTCCATACATGACGACGTCATGACGCGAGAAAAAGCATGCGCGGCTGGCGCAGATGCCTTTGTGGAAAAAGAGGCTGAAACTCGCATGTTGATCGAGGCCATACGAGAAGTGTCGAACAGGCCGGCCTGGTCTACCTGACAGCGACATTAGCTTTCAGGACAAGGCTTATTGCCAACCGCACCCTGTGATCCCGGGAGGTGATTTTGACATGAATATCGAAACACAGACAAATAAGAAAACGATCAGACGCTATGATCATGATTGGCTCAAGGTGCTAGCTATCTTGCTTATCTTCATTTACCATGCAGCTGCACCTTTCCATCCCTGGTTTGATTGGCACATACGCAGTAGTCAGAAGAGCGAATTTCTCGGCTGGATTAGTGCTGCTGGATACAGCTGGCCTTTACCGCTCTTTATGCTGCTGGCTGGTGCAGGTACCTGGTTCGCATTGCAGAAACGTAGCTACCGGCAATATGTTGGCGAGCGTTTTACTCGTATCCTGTTACCATTGATTGTGGGGATGCTGATCCTTATTCCGCCGCAAGTGTATATGGAACGGGTGCAGAGACATCAATTCGTGGGCTCGTTCCTGGAATATTTACCGCATGCCTTTGAAGGCGGCCCCTACCCTCAAGGCAATATTTCAGCCGGACAGTTCTGGTTTCTCTTTTATTTGGTCTTCTATGCCCTTTTGGCATTGCCCCTATTTGCTTTCTTGCGGAGCAAAACGGGCAAACGCTGGCTTTCCAAACTGGCACACTTTTGCCGGCATCGCGGAGCGATTCTATTGTTTGCGGTGCCACTGATCCTGGGCCAGATTGCTCTTGGTTGGCGCTATCCGGAAACTCACAATCCGATCAACGACTGGATGTTCCATTGGCAGTTGTTCCTGATATTCATCTTCGGTTTTATCCTCTACTCAGACGAACGTTTTGAAAAGGCGATAAACCGCAACTGGGTTCTCATCCTCGTCCTGGCTATCGTATCCTCCGTTGGAATAGTTGCGCTATTCTTTGCCGGTCCCAGGGGTGTGCAGGAAGCGGTGATGGGCCAGGGTAGAGCATTCCGGCTGATGGATAACAGCCTCAAAGCGTATTATGTGCTCGGCAGTACACTTCTACGATTGAATACGTGGACCTTTGTTCTTTTGCTCTTGTGGTTGGCAAGACGCTTTCTTAGCGTCAAAAATCGGGCCCTGGGCTATGCCGGCCCGGCTGCCTATCCGGTATTCATGTTGCATCAAACGATCATCATCATCGTGGCATTCTATGTGCTGCAACAGTGGCGCGTGGGGATCTTGCCTAGATTTCTGGCAATCCTTTCCATTTCGCTGGTCATCACTCTTATTATCTACGAGCTGACCCGGCGCTGGAACGTAACACGGTACGTCATAGGAGCGAAACCTTTGGCGAAACCGACGCATGATCCGCACCCACCAGTTGAAAAAGGTAGGCACGCAACTTAACTTCAGATGGATTCAATAGGGATTCGCGAAGGAAAAGTAGTCATAACGGTGGGCCATAATAACAAAACCTGACAAAGCGCCGCGCCGGGAAATGTCATCAACGGAAACGGTGTAAGGCAAACCCCGGAGACACTTGATTTCAGAAGGGAAGGCAATGTACGGTTATGAGAATCGGCATTGTGAATACAAACTGAACAGGACTTGTGTTCTGGAAGTGAATAGGCATGAAGTTAGAAACAAGGAGCAAAATCATGACCAAAAGCACCACGGTTCCTGCAAATTCGACGAGTATAACAAAATCAAGTGCTAAAAAATCAGAGCGCCTCTACTATCTTGATTGGTTGCGCAATATCCTCATATTTGGCGTCTTCATCTATCACGCCTTGAGTCCTTTTCGTGCGGGCTTGGGTTACCATATCAGCAACGCTGATCAAAGCGTTGCGGTGACTGTGATCATGGTCTGGATGTGGCCGTGGGCGCTACCGTTGTTCTTCCTAGTTGCGGGCGCCGCCACGCTTTTCGCCCTCGGCCGGCGGAGTAACAATCAGTACATTCGTGAGCGCGTGAATCGACTGCTCATTCCGTACATCGTTGGCTCGATCCTGCTCACCCCGCTGCAAGCATACTTCGAAGCTCTGCATAAAGGGAGCTATCAAGGATCTTTCTTGAGCTTCATTCCTGAAATGCTGGCTGGGATGACATCAGGTAATCTGTTCTCTCCGCTAACGTTTGGTAGGTGGGGTTATCATCTCTGGTTCCTGGCCTTCTTGTTCTTGTATTCTCTCCTGGCGTTACCCATCTTCAACTGGTTCAAGAGAGATGCGGGTAGGGCTTTTATCGCCTGGCTGGGCCGGATGGTCGAGATGCGGGGCGGGATTCTCCTATTTGTCATTCCCCTGGCTCTGGCACGGCTTCTCGTCCAACCCTTCTTTCCCGAAGACCATGGCTGGTTGGATTTCGTCTTCTCCTTTCTCTTTTTTGTATTGGGCTACATCATCTATGCCGATAGTAGGTTTGTTTATGCCATTCGCCGCGATCGCTGGTTGTTATTGGGAGGCGGTGTATTAACACTGGTCATCTATGGTGGGCTACAGGCAGCATTTGGTGACCAGGTTTTCGAATGGACCGTGTCTTTCGTCGTGCCGTGGTCGATTATCCTCATTTTCCTTTTTGCCTTGAGCGCCTGGTGTTGGGCGCTCTGTGTTTTATACCTGGCTATGACCCATCTGAATTTCAGTAGCAAATGGCTGTTGTACGGTAACGATACGATTATGCCCTTTTACCTGCTGCACCAGCCGGTGATCATCGTGATCGCCTACTTTGTCGTCCAGTGGGATGCAGGTCTCTGGGTGAAGCTCTTAGCCGTATTATTGGGTTCATTCTTCGTGACATTGGGATTGGTGGAGCTTCTAGTCCGGCCCTTTAATCCTGTGCGCAGGCTCTTTGGCATGAAACCGAGGAGAGGTAAAGAGGAAGAAGCAAGAACGGCCCTTACCTGAGATTGGAACCTATTGGCGGCTATTTTGCTTTAAGGAGCATATCAATATGAGAATCGGTATTGAGAAAACAAACAGAACAGGAGTTGTGTTCTGGTTCTTTTCTTGAGCCATTACCAGTCACGCCAACAATATGCAGCATCATAGCCTTTTCAACATAGAAGTTGGATAAGGAATTTACTTTAGATAAGGAAAATTTGGGGTACGAGTAATCAGAGCAAATTGCTGCTCGATGAAGAGTCTAGGATATTGAAAGGTGAAACATGGTCAAAATTACAGTATCAAAGAAACCACGGCTGCTTTTCCTGGATAATATAAAGGTCCTATTTACTATTCTGGTGATTTTCCAGCACGCTAGGGTCACTTATACTGGGGCCGGCTGGTGGTACTATATTGAATCCAATCCAGAAGATCTTGTCAGCGCTATATTCTTTGGAATTGTGATTGGATTTGGAGGTCTTCTTCAAGCCTCACTCTTGGGCCTATTCTTCTTAATGGGCGGTTATTTCACGCCTAAGAGCTATGATCGAAAAGGTGCTTCTTCATTCTGGAAGGAGCGACTTCGTCGTCTCGGTATCCCACTTCTTGTTTATATTGTGCTGATCAATCCTATCATGCTTTATACCCTTGCCGCTATGGGAATTGAACCGTGGAGCAGCAACCCAACGATGCAAGGTTCTTTTCTAGACTATTATATGAGCAATTTTGAATCGATGGAGCGTTTTATTCACTTTCTGACAAATTATGGCCCTATGTGGTTCATCTTTGTTTTATTGGTTCTTACGGCGGTTTATACGCTTTGGCGCCTGATCACTAAGCCTGACGCGGTACAGCAATACATCCCCAAGGAATTTCCCATCCCCAGATATTTCTATTTGCTGCTTTTCGCCATTGGCCTGGGAATTGTCACTTATTTAGTTCGCATCCTGTATTCCATCGATAATCGGCCGTTTGGAATACCAGTAGGTTTTATGATCCAGTATCTCATGATGTTCAGTGTTGGCGTCATTGCTGTTCGCTATGGTTGGTTCGAAAAGATGACCAAAGATCATGTAAAAGCCTGGTCGATCACGATGGCGGCTGCTTTTGTATTCTTTTATCTCTATGCCTTTCTATTTGTGGGAATGGATGCAGATTTTTCTGTTTATATGGGGGGGTCTAGTGTTGCTGCTCTGGCCTGGGCACTGGCCGAAAGTATCATTTGTGTGGGCATGATTTTTGTGCTAATTCCGATATTTTATGCAAAATTCAACCATCAAGGAACCTTGTTGCATAACCTTTCCTCTAGCGCCTATCATATGTACCTCATTCATCCACCCATCCTTGTTCTGGTAGCGCTTGCATTTGCATCCGTACCCCTTATTCCTGTTGTGAAGCTATGGATAGTATTTCCTTTAACCGTCATCCTTTGCTATCTGGCAAGTTATTATGGCCTGCAAAGAATTCATTTGAAGAAACGCACCAGCTCTACTGAGAGACGGGTGAAGCGGAGCTAGAAAATAGGAGAGTAATTGTGACCAGCAACACGTTAGTTCATTCAGCTTCTAACCATACAAAGAGTAACGTCAAAAAGTCAGGCCGGCTTTACTATCTCGATTGGCTACGCGTAATCCTCATATTTGGCGTCTTCCTTGTTCACGCTGTGCATCCCTTTGATGCGCTCATACCCTGGTACATCAAAAACGCTGAACAAAACAGCGCTGTCACGGCCTTCTTACTCTTGACCAACCCTTGGGGGATTCCACTCTTCTTCCTGGTTGCGGGTGCTGGAAGCAAGTTCGCTTTAAGCCGGCGAAGCAACAAGCAGTACATCAGCGAGCGCGTGAATCGACTGCTCATCCCCTTTGTCGTTGGCTCCCTATTGCTTTCACCGCTTCAAGCATATCTCGAGGCTCTGCATAAAGGGAGCTTTCAGGGCTCCTTCTTGAGCTACCTCCCCGAGATGTTGGTAGAGAGAACATCAGGCAATCTGTTTACGCCCCTGGTATTCAGTAGGTGGGGGTTTCATCTCTACTTTCTGGCTTTCTTGTTTGCTTATTCTATTCTGGCACTACCCATATTTCGGTGGTTCAAGAGAGACGGGGGGCAATCGTTGATTATCTGGCTGGGCCGGCTCGTTGAGAAACGGGGCGGGATCCTCCTGTTTGTTATTCCCTTGGCGCTGGCGAGGATTCTCGTCCAAGCTATTCCGGAAGGTAGTGGTTGGTTGAATTTCACTTACTATTTCTTCTTTTTTGTACTTGGTTACATAATTTATTCCGACGATAGATTTGTTTATGCCGTTCGCAGAGATCGCTGGCTACTATTTGTAAGTGGTGTAATAGGCCTGGTTGTCTATGGAGGACTATCTGCAGTTTTCGGCGACCAGGCTTTTGAATGGGCTCTGACGTTCGTCGTGCCGTGGTCCATTATCCTCATTTTCGTCTTCGTTTTAATGAGCTGGGGTTGGGCTCTCAATGTTCTCTACCTGGCAATGAAATACCTGAATTTCAGCAACAAATGGCTTGTGTACGGCAGCGAGTTGATCATGCCCTTCTACCTACTACACCAGCCGGTGATCATTGTGATTGCCTACTTTACCGTCCAGTGGGATGTTGGCGTACTCCCGAAGCTCTTGGTCATTGTGATCGGTTCGTTCCTAATAACGCTTGGTTTGGTTGAACTGCTGGTCCGGCCATTTAAGCCGATGCGCAGGCTGTTTGGAATGAAACCGAGAAAAAGAAATGATGAGGAAGCGAAAACGGCCGTCGCTTGAAGTTGCGGTAAGAGCAGCGCGAAAGTGATTTCGCGGCAGCGGTCAAAAGGAGGATAACCATGTCTCTGGACAACCCAAATATCGTTCGAACCAAACGTGTGCAGCCCAAGCGGCGGCGCGATCTGGAGTTAATGGGAGCCCTGGTGGTTTTGGGTCTCATCTTTTTCCATAGCGCCCGGATATTCGATGAGGGCGACTTCTATGTCAAGAACTTACCGCCAAGTTATATCGTTACTACCGTTCTCTCCTTTGCCGTGACCTGGGCCATGCCGCTCATGTTTTTGATGGCCGGGATGGCCATCTGGTATTCCCTTCGTAAGCGAACGGCTGGCCAATTTGTGAACGAGCGATTCAGACGGCTCTTCATTCCTCTATTTTTTGGGGTCCTCGTTCTCATCCCGCCCCAAGTTTACATAGGGCTGCATCAAGATCCGGCCTATTCCGAATCATACTGGGAGTTTCTGCCTCGTTTCTTTGACGTCGAGATGAGCCTGGCCAGATTTCCTTTCATCATTTCCCCCGCCCCGGAAACCATGCTCTTTGAATATGGGCAATTATGGTTTCTAGTTGTTTTGTTCGGCTTCTCACTCGTTTTGATACCGCTATTTGTCTATCTGCGACGTCCAGCAGGCCGGTATATTGTAGAGCAGAGTGCCAACTTCTTCGCCCGTCCTTGGTTCGTTTTTTTACTGGCCATCCCCCTGGCAGCTATCCAAATAACCTTAGGAGCCAAAGTAGAAGTAGCCGTCTGGAACCCTTATGCCTACGCATTATTCATCGTATACGGATTCCTGATTGCCGCCGATTCCCGCTTTGGTCGATCATTCCAAAAGAATTGGAAAGCAGCAATTATGCTGGGATCCCTTTGCTTCCTCAGCTATATGGGCTTTTACCTTTATGTCATCCTCTCAGAGGTACAAGGTGCCGATCCGTTCAGGGATTTTGATCTGGCGAGTCTGGGCTTTAGGTTCTTCTTCGCGCTTTGTGGCTGGTTCTGGATCGTCGCCATTTTGGGATTGGCCGGACGATTAACGCAGCCTCACGCAGGTACCTCGCAGAGGACTCCATCAGGAGTGGGTGATGATAAACCTGGGGAGAAGGAAAGCCAAGTTTTTGAAGAATCTCGAAAGACATCTCGTTTGCAGCGCTTCATGCGCTATGCCAGCAAGGCCCAAATGCCAATCTACGTTTTGCACCAGACGATTATTGTGATCATCGGCTTCTTTGTCGTGCGCTGGCAAGTAATTTGGCCGGCAAAGTACCTGGTGATTAGCTTTTCCACACTGGTAGTGACGTTGGTGATTTATGACGTCGCGGTCAGACGAACGCGGGCAACACGCTTCCTGTTTGGCTTGAAACCTAAGAAAAAAGAACAGACAGTCGTTCGTGCCCCCGGTACAAGTTAGGACATTGAGGGAAAACGCCCATGACCACCGAGGATTATCGACGAAAGCTCACGGCCATCCTCAGCGCGGATGTCAAAGGCTACAGTCGCCTCATGGGTGTGAACGAGGCTGAAACGGTCCGGACGATAACGGCATACCGGAAGGTGTATGCAAAGCTGGTTAATGAGCATCATGGGCGGGTGGTTGACTCGCCGGGGGACAACATTCTCGCCGAATTTCCCAGCGTGGTGGATGCTATGCAGTGTGCTGTAGAGATCCAAAAGGTTCTCAAACATAAAAACGCCCAGCTGCCTGTAGAACGTAGAATGGAGTTTCGGATGGGGATCAATCTCGGCGATGTGATCGAGGATGAGGGCCGGCTCTATGGGGATGGGGTCAATATAACCGCTCGAATTGAAGGGCTTGCAGATCCAGGTGGTATTTGCATCTCAGGGACGGTATACGAACATATCAAGCGCAAGCTACCCTACGGGACAGCGTATTTGGGAGAACACAGCGTTAAAAATATCGCGGAACCGGTTCCTGTTTATCGAATTTTAATGGAGCAAGGAGCAGAACCCAAGATCGAGAAAGAAAAAGGGGGTAGATTGCGCAGGTGGCGACGGCCGTTGCTGGCAGTGGTGGCGCTAACTTTGCTTGGGGCTGGTATCTTGTGGGTCTGGAATGTAGTTGCGAACGATTCCCAATCTGTGATGGATCTCTTTACTGGACAGACTCAACCGACCGCCGGCTCCCCCGACAGATCCTCCGTTGCCGTACTGCCCTTTGAGAACATGAGCGGCGATTCCGACCAAGAATACTTCAGCGATGGGATTACCGAGGACATCATCACCGATCTGTCTAAAATCTCCGCCTTGTTTGTGATCGCCCGCAATTCGACCTTTGTCTACAAAGGGCAGGCGGTCGATATACAGGATGTAGGCAAGGTCCTTGGCGTAGCCTATGTCTTGGAAGGCAGCGTGCGCAAGGAAGGTGACAGGGTTCGTATCACGGCGCAATTGCTTGATGCCAAGACGGGGGGCCATGTGTGGGCCGAAAGGTATGATCGGGACCTAGAGGATGTTTTTGCCGTCCAAGATGAGGTCGTAGAGAAGATCGTCGCCGCTCTGGCGTTGACCCTGACCGAGAATGAGCAGGCGCATCTGGCGCAGGGGGCAACCGACGATCTGGAAGCGTATGATTTCGCCAAGCGCGGTTGGTGGTATTACCATCATTTGACCCCAGAGAGCAACGATCAAGCGCGGCAGTTGTTTGAAATGGCTATAGAGCGAGATCCCGCGTATGTGGATGCTTATGCCGGATTAGGTTTTACCCATTACGAGGAATGGGCTCAACAATGGAGCCAGGATCCACAAACGCTGGAACGAGCTTTCGATCTGGCAACAGAGGCAATCAACCTGGATTATTCCCGGGCAGCAGCTCATGCCTTGTTGAGCCATGTCTACGTAAGGAGAGGAGAGTTTGACCAGGCCATCGTCGAGCAAGAACGGGCCATCGCCCTCGCTCCCAATGATGCAAATACCTATAAGGACCTGGCTGAGACCTTGATCTTTGCCGGAAGGCCGGAAGATGCGATTGAGTATATCGAGAAGGCGATGATTCTCAACCCGCACTATCCGGCGACTTACCCCTTCACTCTGGGTTTTGCTTATACCGGTTTGGGTTTCAAAAATGGGTCGGCCGAACAATATGAAAAAGCAATCGAGGCCTTAATAGAAGCGATCTCCCTCAATCCAAATTCTACAGGCAGTTACCTGGCATTGGCCTTTGTTTACAACGAAACAGAACGGGAAGAGGAAGCCCGTAAGATGGTAGCTCAAGCCATGGACATCAACCCGCAGCTCTCTTTGGCGGCGATAAGGGAGAGCGTACCCTTCAATGAGCCGACTGCAAAAGAAGCCTTCTTGGATGCCCTGCGGGATGCAGGTCTTAATTGAGTATAGAAGAGAAAAGACAACGGCAAGGGCAGCGAGGATTAGTTATGTGCTGCTAGTGTGTTTCAAAGGAACCGTTCAATGTCAGAAATAAGTCTATTACCTTACCTGGCTGCAAACGATTTATTTAACAATCTGGATGAGGCGGCCCTAAAAGAAGTAGAGGGAGAGCTTGAACTGCACCATTTGAATGAGGGCGAGCGCTTGTTTCAACAAGGAGAGCCCGGCGACAGTATGTTTTTCCTGTTACAGGGCTGTCTTAGCGTGGTGCTGGAGACGGCTGATGGCAGGGCAATCAAGGTTGGCGAAGAGACAAAACCGGGTACGAGCGTTGGCGAGATGGCGCTGGTAACGGGACAGCCACGAGTGGTAACTGTCTCCGCTGTCTCTGAGTCTGAATTGGTCAAGCTTAGTCGGAAGGGATTTGACAACCTTGTAGAACGACAACCGCAGCTACTGGCTGATCTGGCCGATACAACAGCTCCCCGCTGGCGAATGGCGCAACTCACCGTGGTACTGGTCAACCTGCTCGGCGAACTAGATGCGCTGGCGCTCCGTGACCTGCAAGCTGAGCTAGAGTGGTGCCAGTTATCTCATGGAGAACTTCTCTTCAACCAGGGCGATCCAGGCGAAAGCATGTATATCGTGGTCAACGGCCGTTTACGCATCGTCGCCATGCTCGTAAACGGAGACGAACGTGAGCTAGACGAGATAGGCGCCGGGGAGATAGTGGGCGAATTCGCGCTGATTACCGGCGAACCACGTACGGCAACCGTGTATGCCATCCGCGAAACGAACTTGGTCAAAATGACCCAACCAGTTTTTACCCGCTTGCTGGAACGACATCCGCAGGCAATGATCCAGATTACGCGCAAGATCATCAGCCGCCATCCAAGCTCAATACGTGTATCAGCACCTGATAGTATGAGCGCCTTCAATGTGGCCTTGGTACCGGCAAGCCAAGATGTGCCGCTGGATGCTTTCACACAGCAACTGGCAGCATGTCTAGAAAAATCTAGCCGCGTCTTGCATCTGAGCAGCGCCCGGTTTGATCATATCTACGGCCACGAGGGTACCGCCCAAACACCACTTGACGATCCGATGACCCCTGTCCTTGATAGCTGGATGAGCGAGCAAGAGACTAGGTATCAATACATCCTCTTTGCCGCTGATCCAGTCTGGTCGACCTGGACCCGGCGCTGTCTACGCCAGGCTGACCGGATCCTCATTGTTGGCCAATCACACAACGATCCCACGCCTGGCCCGGTTGAATTAGCTCTTAAATCGCTGGAGATCACTGCCCGGACTGAATTGGTCTTGCTGCATTCGCCTTCGGTCACACGCCCATCAGGAACATCGCAATGGCTATCTCGACGACGGGTTCATGCCCACCATCAAGTGCGTGCGCAAGATATTGCGCACATGCAACGATTGGCACGCAGGCTTACCGGACAAACGATTGGCCTGGTGCTGAGTGGCGGCGCCGCCCGAGGTTTTGCCCATCTTGGCGTATTTCGTGCTCTTGATGAACTGGGCATTCAGATTGACTTCATCGGCGGCACGAGCATGGGTGCGCTAATGGGTGCCGGCTATGCCATGGGCCTGAGCAGCGAAGATATGGTCGAGCTCGCTCACGAGTTTGCCAATCCCAAGAGATTGTTTGATTATACACTGCCTCTGGTTTCGTTAATGGCCTCCAAAAAAGTCACTAAATTCCTGATCGAACTTTGTGACGATCTAACCATTGAGGATCTTTGGCTGCCGTAT
>JAACFF010000174.1 GCA_009937635.1 Chloroflexota bacterium | reverse complement strand
CAAGCACAATAGGAAGGCCAGTAATGTTGTCCAGAGAAACGCCACCTGCCAAAGCGTCCGTTGCCAGACGACCGAAGCTCAAAACAATACGCAGCATCCAGTAAGCCTTAGTCAGTGGACAAAAGCGATCAATCTCATGATAAGCAGACTGCTGCAAAAAATCCTCGCGCAACATGCGCGCAACGGCTAAAACCAGCTTCTGTTCGTCTGCCAGCGCGTCCGGACCGACCAGTTGCACGATTTCCAGTAGCTCAACCTCTTCTTGCAGCAGAGCCATGGCCTTGCGTACCATGTCATGCCAATCCAAGGCAACCGCGTCGTCATACCAGTGGTGCAACTTGTAGAGTGTATAGCTTCGGGTCCAATTGATGGCCGGGAAATGGCGCCGGCGTGAAAGATCGTAGTCCAAAGCCCAAAAGGTACCAATGACGCGCAACGAATTTTGGGTCATAGGTTCGGAGAAATCGCCTCCTGGTGGCGAAACTGCGCCAACAATCGTCACGGAACCGATGCGTGGGGAATGCCCGCTTCCATTACCTTGTTCGTCCAAACTTAAGCAACTCACGCGCCCAGCACGCTCGTAGAATTCTGCCAGGCGGGCAGCCAGGTAAGCCGGATAAGCCTCCTCGCCGGGCATTTCTTCCAGACGGCCGGATATTTCACGCAAAGCCTCACCCCAGCGCGACGTGCTGTCGGCCAGTAATAGCACGTCATAGCCCATGTCCCGGTAATATTCGGCGATTGTGACGCCAGTGTAAATGCTGGCCTCTCGGGCAGCTACGGGCATGTTGGAGGTGTTGGCAATGAGAATAGTGCGCTCCATGAGCGGGGTGCCGTACTTGGGGTCCTCTAGCTTCGGGAATTCTTCAAGTACTTCGGCCATCTCGTTACCCCGTTCGCCACAACCAATGTACACGACCACGTCTGCATCGGCCCACCGGGCCAATGTTTGTTCGACAACTGTCTTGCCGGTGCCAAATCCGCCAGGAATGATGGCGTTCCCGCCCTTGGCCACGGGGAAGAAGGTGTCTATGATGCGCGTTCCGGTTACGATAGGCTGATTGGGGTTTAATTTGTTTTGGAACGGCCGTGGCTGGCGTACCGGCCACTTTTGTCGTAGGGTGAGTTGGTGTCGGCTATTTTCCACTGGTGATGCCAGTTCGGCGACCACATCATCCACGGTAAACTCGCCACTGTGGATGGCCACAATACGGCCCTTTACCCCTGGCGGCACAATCAACCGATGCTCAATATTTTGGCTCTCAGGCACGGATCCCAGAAGATCGCCTGGGCCAACCACTTGTCCCGGTTCTACTTGCGGCGTGAATGGCCAGCGTTTCTCAGGTGAAAGCGGTTCACCCGACAGACCCCGCTTGAGAAACGCGCCTGTTTCCGATTCCAGGCCCGTAAGTGGACGTTGCAAACCATCATAGACGCTGCCCAGGAGGCCTGGGCCAAGTTCGACAACCAGCGAAGCGCCGGTGTTGAGCACCGGCTCGCCCACTTTTAACCCACTTGTATCCTCATACACTTGCACCGTTGTAACGTCGCCCGCCAGCCGGATGACCTCGCCAATCAGGCCCCTTTCGCCTACGTGTACAACGTCAAAAAGACGCACCTTCTTCAATCCCGTGGCGGCTACAACCGGCCCGGCTATTCGGACCACTTTCCCGGCAGGATTATCCAATTCACCCATAGCATTGCCTTGCTTCATGTCCTTATACCGTTCACCCCTGTTCACCTTGGAACGTGATATGAAACCCAATCGCGCGCCTCAACATCCTGGCAATTCGACTCCGCCCTGACAATTCTGTCCCGGCTGGTCTGTCCCCAGGAATCGTCATGTATGGGAGTTGTTCAGCTGCCGACAGTCGCTGCAAGAAAGCCGAATCAAAAGCGGCTAGAAAATCTTCATCAATAGCCAGCAGCCCTGTTTCTCCTATATCCAGCCACTTCGAGATCAGTTGCTGCGCTTCCTCAACGTCCCTGGCAGCAAACGCTTCTACTCCAGCCAGTTGGAAACCGGGAACAAGTGCAGGGCGGGTTACGATAAGTAAGTGACTCATGTGTTAACCATCAATAATTCAGCGCGAATGCGGTTGGATGGTTCGCTCAGGTGCACACCCTGAGCAATCCGGTGCAGGTTCGCTAACTCATTCGTTTTTAGAGCCATGTAACCAATCAATACACCAATGCCAAGCGGGTCGCGTATCAAAAGATTCATGGCGTGTTTAAGCTGTTGGCGTTGCAGGGCATATTCAAAATCGCTCAATCGGTAGGTGGCCCGATATTGCTCCAGCACACTCGCTAAGGTTGCCCCATAGGATGTTCGTGTCAATGTCTCCGTAGCGCGGGATACCGAATCCTGCCTTGCCGCCTTCGTCAACAAAGCAAAGGTAACGTGCCCTGGCCCAATGTACAGCGGTGTGGCATCCTGAGTGTCAAAATGCTGACGCAAAAAGGTAACGGCTTCCGTTTCGCCGATCAGACGCAATGCGGTCATGATATTCGACACATCAGCATGTCGCATAAGTGATTGGCGCAGAGACTCACCATTCTCTTTTGTAGCCGTCATGGCTGCCTGGAAATACCATTGCTCCAGGGCCAATTCCATCTCGAACAAATCGGCGCCTGCCCGTTCGGCACGTAATGCCAACAAGGGTTGGGCCAGGGGAATACGCCAGGTGGCCATCAAGTCAATGGCAGCGCGAGCGTGAGCCGAGCGGGCCATAGTGTCCAGGTCGGCCGACTGTAATTCGCCGATGGGCAATGTAGCGCCCAGGATTTCATTAGCGGGGACTTGCTGTGACAGGCCACGCAAGATGGATTTGATATTATCTACGTCATAGCGACGGAACACCCAGGTGGCTAATTCTTCTGCCTGGCCGGAAAAGAAATGACGTACTTTGCTAATGGTTTGAATTAAATTGCTCCGTCGTGCTTGGGTAATGACTTCTATACCAGCATATTGGGCCAGGGCAGCCTCTATCGCTTGCCGATAGGCGGTCTTGGTCAGGGCGTTGATCAGTTCCGGCATGCTTTCAGCGCCGGCCAGTTCTTCCAGAGCCTGGCACGTGAGCAACCGGGATTTCATCGCCCGCAAACGGGCATTACCATAGTCAAAATCAGACATTGTGCACCCCGTATCACGTAACAGCAACCTTCTGGGCGACCGTAGCTCTTGATGTCTCAAAATAGGTAGCTAATTCCTGGCGCAAGTAAGGCATGGCGCGTTCCAGGCGGGACTCAAGTGTGTTTGTCACAATGATACGGCCATCTCCACTATGTACGGAAACGCCACCCCAACTGTTCAACCTGGGTTTGATGGCCAGATCGAGATCAAGGTCGATCAATATACCTCGCACCAGAGCCTCATCTCGGGCATCAATCTCTAGCCAGGGTGGTATGGCAGGTATGACCGTTGCCGAATTCAACTCTTCATCACCTAATCCCCGAACCGCCTCTTCAATCAGACCCTGCAAGACATATGTATAGATAGGCTCACGACGAAGTTCCATCAGGCAATGGCGTGTTTGCTCCAGGGCAGATGTCACTAGCCGATCGCGGGCTGCGGCCACAATCTGCAAAGCTTCTAACCTGGCCTGGTGTAAGCGACGAGCGCGCTCACCAGCGACAGGGGTTACAACCGTCTGCCGGGTCATCTCGTGCCGGAGTGCCACTTTTTGCTCAGCCTCAGCCAGAATTTGCTGCATGCGCATTTCCGTTTCCTGCTGAAGTTGCGCTAACTCGACCTCGCCTGAGGTTTCGATGGATTTGAGAATGACTTCGAGACTCATAAGAACAACATGATGGCCGCCACGGCAAAGCCCAAGATGATCATGGTTTCAGGGATAGCGACCAGCAAGATCACCTTGCCCATCATTTCCGGATTCTCGGCAATCACACCAGCGCCAGCCGATCCAATGCGGGCCTGGGCGAGACCCGTACCAATAGCGGCTAAACCAACGGCCAGTCCTGCACCGATAGGAATAAAAATAGTCGGATCCATGTCCTACTCCTTTCTAAAGGGGAGTGCAAACGTCTCGTTCGCTACGTGCAGACGAGATGCCCGCGCTCCGTTTTTTCAGAAACAATTCTCATTTTCTACGCATGGCGGCTTTGGAATGGTTCAAATGGTTGCCCGCCGCCCTCGTAAAACTTGCGGAAGAATTCGACGTAGTGCAAACGCAAGCTGTGAATGGTGGGGCTGAATGCGCCCAGGACAAGATTGAGGGAGTGAATGAGCAAGGCAATCACGATGCCCACGACAATGCTGCCCAACATCCCGACTACATCGTTGGCCAGGCGGGCGAGATACACAGAAGCCAATCCTATGGCCGCAATTCGTAAATAAGAAAGGATGTTGCCAATAAGGCCAATAAACTCAATTGGCCCCAGCAACACGCCTATCCAACCCAGGGGAACACTTAACAAGACAATGCCAACCAACATCACGGCGACACCTGGGTTCATGAATCCTTCTGGCAGCCAATCAACCAGAACGGACACAATCAGGAACAAGCCAATTAACCCCACCAGCATCCCCCCACGCTCAAGTAAGAGGTGTTGGCTACGCTCGCGCATGGCTTCCCACACGCCAAGCACCAGGCCCAGGGTGATATGAACCACGCCTACAGCGATAGAGAGCAATAGCAATGAGGTGACATGTTCAGCGCTGGCTCGCTCAAACCAGAGGGCGTGCAGTCCCCAGGACTCGCCCAGTGTCCCAAACATTTCGCCGTACAGGAGGCCGAAGAGGATGCTCCACACTGATCCTATGGCCAATACTTTGATGATATCGCGCCGGGTTCCTGGCTCTGGAAATAGCCGTAGCCCATAGAGACAAAGCAATAAAAGCAGCGCGCCGTAACCGATATCACCCAGGATCATGCCGAAAAATAGGGGCAGAAAAACAGCCATTAAGATGGTTGGGTCTATGCCCTCGTAACGAGGTAGGCTAAACAGACGCACTAGGCTTTGGAACGGCCGTGCCGGGGTCGGATTCACCATAGCCACGGGTGCTTGTTGGCGATCAACCGCTGAAAGGGACACTGTTTGTGTGATTACACCCTCACCTACAATGGCTGCCAGCTTGTTCTGGACGTGCGCTACGTCGCGTTCAGGTATCCACCCGACAAGCACAAAGGTTTGATCCGTCTCGCCAAAATCGCTCAAAATATCAATCTCATCCAACTGGTCGCGCAGGCAAGTGCGCCACCAGCGCAAACGTGACAGCCACGTATTGGCCAGTGATACCAGTTCGGCATTGATCGCTGCCAATTCCCGCGGAATGGTGGCCAGACGATTGCTAAGTGCTAGAACGGCCGTATCCGGTGGCTGGTCGGCAATCTCATCCGGCAGGCGCAAACGGGAAATGTCTTCACGCCCTAGCAGCTTTTCCAAATCGGCGGCAAATTCTCTGGGGACGACGATGAGCATGGCGCGGGTCGTTTTGTCAATGTCTTCCGAAGCCATTTCGGCACGACCACCGCTGAGCTTCAATACTTCTTCGGCCACTGCGTCTAACACCCAAATATGGGCTCGACCGACAAGCACACCAACAAAAACGTTCTTTGGTTCATGCGCCGCCGCCGGGACAATGGGCAGCAGTTTACGCAGCGTTGTTTCGTAACGAGGGAGCGACGATTGCTCTGCTTCTAATTTCGCCCGCCGGGTTACGAGCCTTTGCACCTGGGGAATCAGCGTGTCTACCCCTGCGCGAGACGCTTCGTATATGTCAAAGTCTTGCGAAATTTCTGCCTCCTGCTTTGGCGTTCCGACCTGTGCAGCACTCAACGTAGAAATAAGTCCCTCAATTTTGGCGATTAAATAGGTTAGCGCTTCTCGCTTATGCAAAGTTTCCCGATCCAGGTGCAGGGGGCGCGCGGAAATATCAACTGCTTCAGACAGGTCTTCAATTTGGATGCAACCAAGCGCGTGAATTGCGCGTACAGTGGGCATCAGTTGTGATTTGAGGCCGATGACTTGTATACGAGCCATTTTGAGTTTCACGATTACTTCTCCTGGGCTGGCCAAGCCACGCCAATGATTATCGTCATAGCCTGGGCAACGACCGTTTCCACTTCCACCTGACTCACATTTCTCAACGCTTCGGCCTGAGCCTTGGCCTGGGCAAGGATAGACTCAGCTTCCCGCTCGGCCTCATCCAACACAGCCTGGCGCTGCGCTTCTCCCTCACGCTGCCCCTGGGTTTCCGCCTGGCGCACTAGATTTCTAGCTTGTTGTTCAACCGCCTTGATTTCAGTAACGGCCGTTTCCCGCGCAGCCGCCAGACAGCGAGTCACTTCCGCTTCCTTACGCCGGATAATTTCAAGTGGTGATAAGGTATGCTCGTCCATTTTCAATGTTGATCCCCATCAATCATCCATCGTCGCCAAAATATACCCCTCATCCAGCCCGTCAACAGCCACCGCCTGCAGTTTGTCACAAGCTGCCCCCGTTCACCGCCGGAATCCGCTGCATCGCCCGCTCCGCCAACGCCAGCACTGTCAGGCTGGGATTCACACCCAGGTTTGCCGGAATGACTGAGGCATCCACCACATACAATCCGGGATAGTTAAACACTTCCTGGTTAATGTCCACCACACCTTGGCTCGCGTCCCGCCCAATGGTACAGCCGCCCAAAATATGCGCGGTGGATGGGGTGTCCAACAGCACTTCGTTGAACATCGCCTGGGGAATACCGTCTACCCGTTCGGCGAATCGTTCCAGCACCGGCCGGGCCGCCTCCACCACCGCCTGAATGGGATAATCCTCATCGCACTCACTCACCAGTCGGGAGCCGAGCATTCCCCTTCCCGGCAGGAGGCGCATCCGATTTTCGGTCGTCTGCATCACCAGGAAGATGGTCGAATCTCGTGCCCAATCGGGCAGCAGGTGCGCTTTTAGGAAATCACGCGGATGGCGCAAAATGTGGCCGGCCAACTGACCCATACGCTTGGGCACGCTGCCTTGGTAACCGTTGAGGGGAACGGCCGTATTGCGCATAAATGACGAGCCACGCGCATACCGCGCCGGCTCTATACTCGTCTCGTCATCAACCCAAAAGCTGGATGTAATCGCCACCCCCTGCGAAAAATCCGCCTCTTCATGGCGCGCGGTCACGCCCAGTAGCGCTTCCCCATTGCTACGTACAACCATGCCCAATTGCGGCGACAGATCGGGCAGAGTTTTGCGCCTATCCCGGCAGTGCAATAGCAATTCCAGTGTACCCAGAACACCGGCGGCCACCACCACGTTTCGCGCCCTCACGTACCGTTGGCGACGATCCAGCCACGCCGTGCTTTGTTTGTATGTAATTTCATAGCGAGCATCATCAGACTGAGGGGTGGTATACGGCCGTATGAGCTCAACATTCGCTTCTGCCCAAATCTCGGCCCCGTACTGCTCGGCAAAGTAAAGATAATTCTTATCCAGCGTATTCTTGCCGTTGTTACGACAGCCCACCATGCAGTTACCACAAAATGTACAGCCGGTGCGCGCCGGACCGGAACCGCCAAAATAGGGGTCTGACACCGTGACCCCCGGCTCGCCAAAGTAGACGGATACGGGTGTTGGTCCGAATGTGTCTTCTCGACCCAGTTCTGTGGCAATGTCGCGGCAAATGTGGTCAGCTGCTCCCAGTCGCGGATTGTCAGTAACGCCCATCATCTTTTCGGCCATATCAAAGTGAGATGCCAGTTCAGATTCCCAATCGGCCAGATCACGCCACGCGGCAACTTGGAAAAACGATTTGTCCGGGCGCAGCATCACCCCAGCATACACTAGGCTGCCTCCGCCCACGCCGCTGCCGTTGAGCACCAAAATATCCTTAAAAAGATTGATCCCCATGATGCCAAAGCAGCGCAAAGCAGGCAGCCACAAAAATTTACGTACATTCCAATTTGTACGGGGGTAATCGGAGGCGTTATACCGCTTGCCGCGCTCCAGGACCAGCACATGATACCCTTTCTCTGCCAGACGCATCGCCGACACGCTGCCGCCAAAGCCGGAGCCAATGACTACAAAGTCGAATACCTGCTCTTTCATAAGCCTGTCTCACCGTTTAAGTGAAGCAAGTAGCGCCCTTAGGATCGCTTTGACATCACCCACCGCTCCTAAGTTAGCCCTCTGCATAATTGGCGCATTTTCATCGCTGTTAATGGCTATCACAAAGCGCGTCTCCTGTATTCCCACCAGGTGTTGAATCGCACCGGAGATGCCGCAGGCAATGTACAGGTCTGGTTTCACGGTCTGTCCGGTAATCCCTACCTGCTGTTCAACATCGATCCAGCCTTCATCCAGCGCCCCGCGCGATCCAGCCACCTGTCCGCCCAACGCAACCGCCAATTGTTCCGCCAACGCGAATCCCTCGGCGTCCTGCAATCCGCGCCCTGCGGCCACGATGATATGGGATTCGGCCAATGGCTTCACGGCGGGTGTAACGGCCGTGTCCATCTCCACCCATCTTAGACGGCCCTTGGCACCATCCAACCCTGGCGCTATACGCTCGACTATAGGGCTGCGGCCGGCATCCGTATAAGGCAGGTGGAAAGCATCCGGTTCCAGGGTCGCCAACTGAGGGCGAGCCTGCGGGCAGGCCAGCGTGTGGAAATAGTCACCATGCATTCGTGCCACCGTGCCCAACAACTGGCGCTCCGCCATATCCAGGCCAAGCTGCACACAATGGCTGATCAGACCGGTTTCCAGCCGCTGGGCTAGTCGTGGAGCCAGGTCATTGCCCAAAGGGGTGGCTGGTAGCAGCAAAATTTCCGGTTGGCGCTCGCTGATCAGGTTAGCCAGCGTCGTCGTATAAGTCTCCACCTGATACTGCGCCAGCGCCGGATCGTCCACCAACAACACTTGGTCTGCCCCATACGCCCCCAGGGTTTCGGCCAGTCTATTATCCAGTCGATGCCCCAATAATACGGCAAACAGGTATACGCCAAATTGGTCGGCAATGTCACACCCCTGACCCAGCGCCGCCAGTGATGCTCGCAAGATGTCCTGTTTATTAACTTCCGCCAGCACCCAAACATGCCGGTATACTCCTCCGGTTTCTATTTCCACCGCTTTGTCTAAATCCGCTTCAATTAGTGCGTCCAGGTACCCAAAATCCATCTTGTGCTCCGCTCCGTTCTATTGTGATCACTGCCATCCAATAACCGCTCGCACCTCACTTTTCAGTACCCTGGCGATCTGCTCCGGCTCTCCACGCAGGCGTTCGCCAACGACCAGCGGCGCTGCAAAACTTTCGCTACGAAACTCAGTAAGGGGGCTGAGAACGGCCGCCGTCAAGCCCAGATCAGCAGCATCCCAAATCGACACTTCCCAATCCCGATAAGCATTCATGATGCGTGCACCGTGGGGGTAGCGGGGCTGGTTCACACCCGGTGCAATGGTGATCACCGCGGGCAAAGCCGCGGTCACCGTTGCATACCCATCTTCCCAGCGACGTACTGCCTGTACAGCGCCATCAGACACCGTTAGGCTATGCACATCTGTCATTTGCGCCACATCCATAATTTCCGCCAGCCGCGGCCCGATTTGTCCGGCGGCATCGCTGCCGGACTCCCGGCCAGTGATGATCAAGTCCGGATTAATCAAAGAGACGGCTGTCGCCAGAATCCGCGCCACCCCGGGCAGGTCAACCTCTGCAAACGCATCATCATGCAGCAGGTACGCGATATCGACGCCCATCGCCAACGCTTCCCGCAGGGCATCATCAGCCCGCAACGGTCCCAGGCTGACCGCTACTACTTCGGTATCCGGCCACGCATCCTTAATTCGCAGCGCCGCTTCCAATCCGTTTTTGTCCCCCGGCGCGATGATGTACGCTTCCTTGTTGACAAAAATCCGCTCTTTGTCCCGCCGCACCACCACACCTTGCGGGTCCAAAATTTGTTTAATCAGTGCGACTATTTTCATCTCAGAATCCTTTCTCTTGGCCTCACGTTAGGGTGTAATGCGTACACCTTCCTGGCGGAACAAATTCGAGGCAATCACAATGCGCTGAATTTCACTGGTGCCTTCATAAATCTCGGCGATACGGGCATCACGAAAAGCCCGCTCCATCCAGAAATCACGTGAATAGCCCATGCTGCCCATAATTTGCAACGCCTGGTTCGTACAGCGAGTCGCCACTTCGGAACTATACAACTTACACATGGCCGCCTCTTTGGAGTGTGGTTGGCCAGTATCGATCAGCCATGCTGTGCGATAAATCAGCGATCGCAGCGCCTCAATCTCGGTGGCCATATCGGCGATCATGAAATGTACCGACTGTCGTTGAGCAATCGGTTTACCAAACTGTTGTCGTACCTTGGCCCATTTGATGGCCGCCTCCATGGCTGCCTGCGCACCACCCAAACAAGCAGCGCCCAGGCTGGCTCGGCCAATATCCAATGTCTTCATGAATGTGATAAACCCGGCACCAAACTGCCCAAGTACGTTGGCAGCCGGAACCGGGCAATCCTCAAAGATCAGTTCAGCCGTCGTCGAACCGCGAATGCCCATTTTATTTTCCAGACTGCCAACGCTGAAGCCGGGGGTTCCCTTCTCTACGATAAAGGCTGTCACTCCGCCATGTGCTCCCAGGGCTGGGTCCGTCACAGCCATCACCGTAACAATATCGGCAATGTTTCCATTGGTGATGAAGATTTTTGTGCCGTTGAGAATGTAATGGTCGCCATCACGAACGGCCGTCGTCTTGATCGCCGCTGCGTCAGAGCCGGCACCCGGTTCCGTTAACGCAAAAGCCCCGATTTTTTTACCCTCTGCCAGCGGACGCAAGAATTTCTGTTTTTGCGCCTCTGTGCCGTCCAGGTAGATAGCCATGGCCCCGATGCCCGTATGCGCGCCAATAATTGTGGCCGTGGAGGTACAGACTCGGTTGACTTCTTCCATCAAGATGCAGTATCCCAACTCACCGCCCCCCATACCACCATACTCTTGCGGAAAAGGCACGCCCATCAGTCCGAGCTGCGCCGCTTTGGCAATCGTCTCGAACGGCACGCGATGCTCACGATCGATGATGGCGGCTAATGGCTGTATTTCCCGCGCCGTAAAATCCCGCACCATGTGCAGGAAAAGCTGATACTCCTTCGGTAATGAAAAATCCATCTTACCCTCTTGATTGACGATTTAGGATTTAAGACGAGAATCGTCAATCGTGAATCGTCAATTGTAAATTTGCCCCTTGATAGACATGACGGGCAATCAAAAATCGCTGAATTTGGCTGGTGCCGCAAACAATTGCCAGAGCGCGACAGTCGCGGTACAGTCGCTCAATGGCATACTCTTTCATATAGCCGTAGCCGCCATGCAACTGCAACATGTTATCCGCTGTGCGCATCGCTACCTGGGCCCCAAACAACTTGGCCATGCTGGATCGGTGGCCAAACGGTTCACCTTCTTCTGCCAGCCAGGCAGTGTGATAGACCAGGTCGCGAAACGCTTCGATCTCAGTGGCGGCGTCGGCGACAAAGTTTTGGATCGCCTGCTTGCGCGCAATGGGGCCGCCAAACTGTTCGTGTTCGATGGAAAAGCGGATACCGGCCGCCAGCGCATGTTCCGCCCCACCCAGACAAATCGCGCTCAGCCCTAAGCGATCAAACTCAGCAGCCTGCCGGGCAATGTGCAATCCTTGTCCCACCTCGCCCAGCACATTGGCAGCGCGTACGGCACAATCGTCCAGGTACAGTGTGCGGCAGGCCAACCCGCGCAGCCCCAGCGTCTTTTCGCGGTAGCCA